>CAMBSL010000315.1 GCA_945870455.1 Pirellula staleyi DSM 6068
ATTTTGCAATATTGGATCGATGTTTCCTTTGGCATCCGGTACAGGTGGTCTAAGCAGGGATTGACTGGCTATCAATTGATTCCTCTGCATTTGTAGGACGTTGGCATTTTGCGAAAGGGTTTTGCATTTGGCCCAAGCGTTGTCCCAAGTTGACTTGGCTTGTCCGAAGTTTGCCTCTAGTTTCTTTTTCGCAGCTTCCGTTTCTTCCTTCGTTTTCTCCTTTTTGGCGTCTAGTTCTGCCTGCTTTCGCTCGGAAGCTTGCCGCTCGTCTTCGCGAAGTTTCTCAAGCTTTTCTTCGCCGTTCTCGACGAGCATCCGGTACTCCTCCTCAATGGTTGCGCGTGCCGTTGAAAACGATTCCTGGAGAGCCTGTGGAATCTTGTCGGTCGTTGAAATTAAATCTTTAAGACTTGTCGCTTTTACGGCCGCGTCCTTGCCAGGACCTTCAAGGTATCCAATTGCCAGTCCAAGAAACCCGGCTGCGGATTCCAATTGTTCGGGTGTGACGACGGATGCGGGTGACCCTAACCCCTTCGCCAAGATTTCAAGCTCATTGATTGCAAGAAGTTTCTTATCGAGAATCAGCAGCATTCGAGCTTTGGCAGCACGTGCCGGAACATAATTTTTGTGCCGATTCAATAATTCGGTGGAGAATTCCTGAGCGAAGTCCCACTTTTTTTCAGCCATGGCAACCAAGGTATAGGCAAAAACCGCCCGCGGATCGCTTTCCATCGAGGGTTTGAGGGTGACCAATTCCTTGTTGGCTTTGGCTTTCAGTTCTGCGGTATCTTGCTCTTCGCAACCGATTTCCAAGATGCGTTTGGCGCTCGCGATCCAATCGGAGTTGTCGCCAACCGCCGATTTTTTGGCTGATTTTGCTTCATCCTGGGCGTTAATCTTGTCAGCGCAAACGCAAATCAACCCAAAGGCCAAATAGATTTTCAACCAGGAATACCGCATAAGAATGATCCTAAAAAGACTCCTAGTTCACCCGTCATGGTCGTCAAACACTAACCAATCAAACGGATTCTGTTGACTAAATATATCTCCCTGCCATTCCAGGTTCAAGCGAATCTTAAGGCTTTACGAAAATACATTGCTCCCGATTCCAATTCCGGTCCACTCCACCATCACACAGCCGACAAAAGTCAAAGTAGTAGGCACATTCCATGTGCCGTCCACCTGGAATCCTGGCAAAAGCTCGACTGCAGACGGCACGGCGGAGCGTGCCTGCACCTTTTGTCGGCTGTGTCTACCATCACGCGGAGCGTGATGGGTACTCTCCCAAGCAGAGCTTGGCAACGCGGGCGAACCAGCGATGAGCCGTTGGAACGGCCTCAATTGCTTGGCAACGGCTTGATCTTAAAGCTGCGAAAGACGACCGGATCGCTGTGGCCGGCGAAACCGATGTGGCCTTTTCGATTGTCTAAGCCTTTTGGAATGGTCTCGATCTGGCTTCGATCGAAATTGTCGATATTCACATCCAGGATTTTAGTCCCATTGAGTGTGACTTTGATGTTTTGCCCACGCACCTCGATCTCTTGAAAGTTCCATTGGCCGACTGGACGCAGATATCCATGTTTAGCGCCGACGCAATGATAGAGAGAACCATGATACTGAAACGGCTTGAGCGGAGCCGTTGAGTGAGCAGCATTATAGCCGTCGCTATCGATGACTTGAATTTCAAGTCCGTCGCTGGACGAATGACCATTCAATGGAGTTCGCAGCGCGATACCGTTGTTGCCTGCAGGTGGAAGTTGGAACTCCACGCGAACAATAAAGTTTTCATATTCGTCCTTGGTGAGCAAGTCGCCACCTTTTCCTTTTTTGCACACAATCGCTCCGTCTTTGATTTCGTAGTTTGCGACGGCTCCTCTCCAATCGGAAAGGTCGCGACCGTTATTCAGCTCTTTAAAACCGTCTCCATCTCTCGCTGCTAGAAATCGGTTTGCTTCGTCCGTACCAATCTCGCGCACAAAAACATTTCGCCACCGGATTTCGCTTCCGTGTGTTTGCAATTGGATCGGACCCTTTGGATAGACAGGATCTCGCATGACGCCGTTTGGTTGTTTGTCAGTCTTGCTTTCTTTTTTCTCGGCTGTCGGCGCTGCATAAGCTGTATAGCCGGTCTTTTGGTTTGCAAAGAAATTCTCAAGCACTGCATCATCGACGACGCGTTGGCCGTTCATCACAACCGTGACGCGTTCGCCAATCATGGTGATCTTGAGGCTATTCCATTCACCGAATGGCTTGTCCATTTTCTTGAGCGGATCCTTACCTGGCGCACCTTTGGAGTTATTCCAGAGACCGCCCGAACCTTTTTCGCGTCCAAGACCATTTGGATCACTATCCGTTGGATCCCAGATTTGGACTTGCGGAATGCCTCGCAAATAGACGCCACTGTCCCCTTTTGGCAACGCTTTATACTCGAGTTGAAGCTCAAAATCGCCGTAGTCTTTGTCGGATGTTAAATAAAGGCCAAGTCCGTCGTTGACGAGTTCTCCGTCGACCACCTTCCAGTGTGCATTGATGTGCTCGCTGGTGGGTTCGCCCTTCTTGTTCAGAGTACCGCCTTCAATGGATTCCTTTTTGGTTTTCGCTTGGTCCTCAGGAGACATTTCCCACAACTGTTTTGGATCGCGAGTGGACCAGCCATACCAACCCGATAGATCCTTGCCATTGAACAGTGCGGTGAATCCAGGGGGCGGTGAACTTTCTTGGGCGTGCAGAGGAATTGGCAAGAAGAGGGATGCCGCAAGAAAAATCGGCGTTCGAATCGCCTTGGAGAAGCAAGAGTAAGCAATAGTCATGGTCGGTCCGAAACGTAGAGACATGATTTTGTTTGAAAAACGACGCGATGTCATTCTCCTATCCATATCTTTTACTTTAGCAGATACAATAGAATTCAGGTAATGTGGATCCAAAACTCACGAATCGAATGTTTGCATGGTTGCTGTCGAACAATACTTGAAACCCGAACTTGCTTCGCAAATCAAACGCCTGGATTTGCGAGCGCAAATGGTTGTTCGCGGATTTTTGCATGGAATGCACGCGAGTCCGTATCATGGGTTTTCCGTTGAATTTAGTGAGCATCGACGCTATTCGCATGGAGATGATCCGAAAGACATCGATTGGCTTGCGTACGCAAAGACCGACAAGTACTACGTTAAGAAATTCGAATCAGAAACCAATGTAACTGGCTACCTAGTGATGGACCTCAGCCAGTCCATGGGTTACACCTACCGTCAACAGCTTACCAAGTTCGACTACTGCGTTTGTTTGGCCGCAGCGCTATCGTACCTCATGCTCATGCAACAGGATCCGATTGGGCTTATTACCTTCGACAAGAAAATTCGAGGCAGTATTCCTCCTCGGTCTCGACGTGGGCAATTCTCTGCCATATTGAGCCAGTTGACGAAACTCAAAACGGCTGGCGAAACCGAGCTTCGCGGCCCGATTATGCAATTAGCAGCCATGTTACGGCATCGTTCACTGGTGATGCTCATGAGCGATTTACTGGCGGACGTTCAGCCGACGCTCGATGCGATCCGTATGCTGCGTCATGCCGGACACGATGTCATCGTGTTTCATGTACTAGACGAAGCGGAAGTGAGCTTTCCATTCGATGGCTTGGTCCAGCTAAGCGATCCCGAAACAGGCCAATCGCTCAGTGTCAATGCAGACGACATCGGCCAGGAATATCGCGAGAACATTCGCAAGTTCCGCGAGGACCTGAAACGAGGCTTTAACGAAAGCCGCATCGACTACGTTCCGCTCGATACGAGTATGCCGTACGACAAAGCGATCACGGAATATTTGCTCAGCCGCCGCAATCGCTTTTAGACTTGGGAGCCGATGCGCGAAATGACGTTCTTGCATGCTTCACTTTTGTTGGGTGGTCTTGCCGCAGTAATTCCGATCGTGCTGCATTTGCTTGGCCGTCGACAGCCCAAGCCGATCGTGTTTCCCGCGATTCGATTTGTCCGCCAAACAGCCATCAACGCTCAACGCGGGTGGTCCATCAAACGCTGGATACTTTTGACTCTGCGAATCTTGTTGGTGGCCTTGCTCGCGATTGCATTTGCCTCACCTCGCGTGCAAAGCAATATGTTTGCGACCTATTTGATGATCGGACTGATCGGCATTTTGGCTCTGGTTGCGACGGCGGCGGCGTTAACTTCGTTTGGTTCGAATCGTTCGGTAGCAATGACTGCCATCACCGGTTTGATTGCGTTGGTGCTATGGGGAGTCAGTGGTGCCTGGTTGGGCATGGCCGTTTCGACCGGACAAAGTGTTTTAATGCCGACCGCGTCGGGTCCGATTTGCGCGGCGGTCGTCATCGACACCTCGCCAACCATGGGCTACCGATATCACAACGTCACGCGACTGGATGCTGCCAAAGAAATGGCTCTTTGGTTGATGGATCGATTGCCTGTCGGTAGCCAGATCGCGATTGTCAACAACGATTCAGGAGTGCGATTAAATCAAGATCGCATATCCGCCAATCGACTTCTGGATCGAACTATTGTGGAGGGTCGGGCGGCGAACTTGCCCCAACGCATTAGCGCATCGATCGATGCTTTGCGCAAGTCCGAATTGGAGCGACGAGAAATCTATGTTCTAACCGACCTGACCACGCCTGCCTGGCGCAACGCGGAATCCTCGGATATCGCTGCCAAGCTGGCTCGCGATGCAGAGGGAAAGGGTAGCGTTGGCGAAAATGTTTTGTTGCAGCTTATCGATGTAAGCGTCCCTGTTGCGGAAATTAAGAACTGGTCCCTAAGCGAATTCAAACTCAGTCAACAAACATCGACTCCAGGCTCTCAAGTGACTGTCAGTGCAGAATTGCATTCGGTCTTGGGCAGTGACAAAGCGCAAATGACGGTGGAGTTGGTGGCGGAAAATGTCGCTCGGTCACTGCAGGTCAGCGATGGCAAGGTTACCATCGCGTCCCCTCGCTTTACCGACAAACAGTTGATCGAAGTCCCCGATGGCGGATCGGTTCCATTCAAGTTTACGCTGAAGGAGCTTGTCGAAGGAACAAATCATGCCCAGCTCAAGATCTCGCGTTCCGATCCGTTAGAAGTCGATAATGTTGTTTACCTAACGATTGACGCTCGAACTCAAGGTCAAACGCTTGTGATTGCCGACAACAACGAGGATGGCAAGCAAGTATGTGCGGCGATTGATTCCGAGGCTCAATCAAGTACGAACAAGGATGCGACAGAAGAGGTTCGCCAAGGCGAGCCAATGGTCAAACTGGAAACAACTGCGCAATTGGCCACCTCGGATCTATCGCGTTATTCGAGCATTGTGCTCTATGACCCGACCAACATCACCGCCGATTCAGTAGATCGAGTAGCGAATTGGGTGGAACAAGGCGGTGGACTGATGATCGTACTTGGACCGGGCTTCAAAACTGCCGAGGAAATGATGGCTAGCCCCTTAGCCAAGTTACTGCCTGGGAAAGTCAAAAGACTGACGCGACGCGCCCGAAGCGATCCATCGACGAGCTTAATACCATCCATCAAAACGCATCCCATTTGGAGTATTTTCGAGCAACCGGTCGAAGAGATCCCGTGGTTCAAATACTCCGTTTTTCGACATTGGGACATTGAGGAACTTTCGGACAACGCCTCGGTCTTAATGCGATTTACCAATAGCGATCAGCCAGCTAT
>CAMBSL010000316.1 GCA_945870455.1 Pirellula staleyi DSM 6068
TGGCCCAGCAGATTTTCTCCGTTGCTTGCCGCTCGACTGCAAGAATTGATCGACGACCCTAATGGCTGAACAATCATTGCGATAGTTGTTCTATTGGCATTATGGCACAGTGGTTCCTGGCTTGACGAATGGAACCTGTCGAATCTAAATTAGATAACGAGGTAGTTGGTTGCAGCGTTTTGAAGACTCCTAACGTGGGATCGATGACGATGGTACGTACATCCGCATTTGCGGTCAAGGATATGCGATGAGTATCGCTAATTCGATTGAGCAACTTGAATACCCTGAATCGGATGGTCTAACCATGGGAGAAACGGATACGCACCGCCGTTGGATGATTCGCATCGATGAACTTTTGAGCTATCGGCTGCGAGAACAACGAGTGTATGTGGGGAGCAACTTGTTGGTGTATTATGAGCCTGGCAAGCCATCGCGTTTCGTTGTGCCAGACAATTTTGTCGTTTTCGATTGTGAACCCATAGGTAGACGGATATTCAAGATTTGGGAAGAGGAGCGAGTACCAGATGTGGTTTTCGAAATCACTTCCCAATCCACCAGTCAAGAGGATTTGGTCAAGAAGCCTCTTATCTACGAAGCCATGGGTGTGCGCGAGTACTTTCTTTATGACCCAACCGCGAGTTATCTAAAGCCAGCGCTTCAGGGCTTTCGGCTCGCCGAGGGTCGTTTGGTTCTCATGGAAACTTCCGCCGACGAACTGAGTTGTGAGACGCTTGGTGTCAATCTTCGCCTGAGTGGCTATGAATTGTTGCTCATTGATGCCGTCACTGGCGATCGTTTGTTAACCGAAGCAGAAGCGAATAAAGTTAGTGCCGAGGAGGAAAGGATGAGGGCTGATAAGGAAAGAGATCGCGCGGACTTCGAACGTGATCGAGCCGATGCGGAGCTATCCGCACGACTAACGGCTGAACGGCGTGTTCAGGACCTTGAGGATCAGCTAAAGCGACTTGGCGAAATCTATCGGCCAAACTAACACTCTTGTCGACAACTGCCATTGGGGAGCCATGATTTTGCCCCACATGATTTTGTGTTGAAAATTCAAGTCATGAATTGTCAAATTTTGCTCTAATAGATTAGCTGCACGATCGTTAACTCAATACGCGACGTCATTGGACTGCAGAACTTTTCTATACCCTCCTGAAATCCGGTACAAACATGTTTCGCCTACAATCGTGGCTCATTGTCTGGTCGACATCCCTTGCCGTATTTTCCATGGCGGAGAACGCTTCCTCGCAAACCCCAATCCCTCCAAATCGAGTCGCTATGTGGAAAAAAGTCGATGAAGCAAACCAAAAAGGCTTGCCAAAAACCGCCGTCGATGAACTCAAACCCATCATCGAGTCGGCTTTAATCGACAAGGCTTTTCCCGAAGCGATCAAGGCAATCGCGAAACGCATTGTGCTCACTAGCCAAATCGAGGGTGACTTGCCCGAAACGAGAATTCGGTTGATGAAGACCGAGCTTGCATCCGCCCCCAAAGAGATGCTGCCGGCCATGAACGCGATTCTTGGCACTTGGTACTGGGGATACTTCCAGCAGAATCGTTGGCAGTTCGGCAACCGCACGGCCACGGCTGCTCCACCAAGCGATGACTTTAAAACTTGGGACTTGACTCGTCTGTTTGCCGAAATCGAAAAGCACTACAAGTTGGCGATGGAGAACGAAGATGAGTTAACGAAGATCCCTGTCGCAAGCTATGAACCTTTGCTCGAAAAAGGGACATTGCCAGATAGCTACCGCCCAACCCTCTTCGATTTTCTTGCCTTCGTTGCGATCGATTTCTATGCGGCTGGCGAACAAGCCGGTGCAAGGCCCGAAGACACCTTTGAGATCGATGCTGCGAGTGCTGCCCTCGGATCGACGGAGGATTTTCTGGCGTGGCAACCGGCTACCACCGACACGCTATCCGCAAAACTCAAAGCCATTCGGCTTTACCAGAAGCTCCTCTCACTCCATCGTAACGATACCGACCGCAGCGCATTTCTCGATGCCGAACTTGGGCGTTTGCAATTTGCACACGCTAACGCCATGGGCGAGGAAAAGACCAGTCGCTACAAAGCAGCCCTAAAAAGCTTTGCAGAAGCCAACGGCAAGCACGAACTTTCCGCGACCGCACGGCATCGTTGGGCCGTACTCCTTGAATCCGAAAACGAACTCGTAGAAGCTCGGTCGATCGCCATCCAAGGCAAAAACTCGTTTCCGGAAAGCATGGGGGGAAAACACTGTGCGAACGTGATTGCCAACATCCAAACCAAAAGTCTAAGCGTATTGACCGAACGCATCTGGACCGATCCCTTGCCTGTTTTGCGCGTTCGCTATTGTAACATCAACAAGGTTTACTTTCGTGCGATCCAAGTCGATTGGTTGAGCCGATTTACTGACCGATGGCAGCCGTATCAATTCAACCAACAAGACCGCGACCAATGGACCAGTCGCCCCGCGGCCGCATCCTGGACCGCCGATTTGCCTGCAACCGACGACTATCGTGAAGTAACCCATGACGTCCCCGCTCCCAACACACTAAAACCTGGCTTCTACATGATCTTGGCCAGTTCTAAGGCCGATTTTTCGGATGTCGACAATACGGTTTCTGCCAGCGAAGTTTGGGTTAGTAACTTGGCACTCGTCGTTAGGTCTGCCTTGGGCGAATCGAAGCTCGAAGGTTTTGTGCTCAATGCCAAGTCCGGCGAGCCGATTGCCAACGCTAAAGTTCGCACCTTTTCTCGCAACGATAACAGCCAAAAAATGGTCGAAGGCCCATCGGTTGTAACCAATGCAGACGGATTGTTCACTGTCTCGGGAAGTTCGCGGAATATGTTCCTGTTGGCAAGCCACGCTGGCCAGGAGCTTGCTTCCAATTCACAACATTCGATCTATGAGCAACCGGTTGCACAAAATAGGGATGTGCAACATGTCCTTTTTACCGATCGGGCAATCTATCGACCAGGGCAGACCATTCATTTCAAGGGTATATCGCTGATTGCGAACCCAAGTGTCGACAAGTACGTCGTGGCTGCTGCACGCAATGTTACCGTTACCTTCAGCGACTTTAACGGCAAGGAAATCGCGAATCTCAAGTTGAAATCGAATGACTACGGATCGTTCAGCGGCAGTTTCACCGCACCTCGCGATCGAGGAACCGGCCAAATGTCGATCAGCGTTGGCGAAGTTGCTCACGTTATCGTCCGTGTCGAGGAATATAAACGCCCCAAATTCCAGGTCAGTGTTGACGCTCCTAAAGAAGCGGCCAAGCTGGGTGGCGATGTGAGTGTCGCCGGCAAAGCAACGTCGTACGCTGGAGCCGCCATCAACGGAGCCAAAGTCCGCTATCGCGTCACGCGCGAAGTCCGATGGCCGGTTTGGTTTATGAGTTGTTTTTCGTGGCGAATGCCACCTGCGATCGGGCAATCGCAAGAGATAGCGCACGGCTGGACCACCACTGAAGTCGACGGTTCCTTCACTGTCAACTTTCTTGCCAAACCGGATCGCTCCGTTCCTGAAAGCGACCAGCCCACATTTCACTTTACGGTTGTCGCGGATGTGACCGCTGGCACCGGTGAAACTCGCACAGCCACTAAATCGATCAACGTTGGCTACACCGCTCTCGATGTCAACCTCACGGCCAAAGATTGGATGGTTGCGGACGAAGAAACAGCCATCAAACTTACGACAACGACACTGGACGGCGAAGGCCAATCGGCCAAGGGGATGCTGCGGATCCACCGTCTAAAAGAACCCGCGACAGTGCAGCGAGCGGATTTGCTCGGCCAACGCATCGTGCAATTTCAGCGGGCCGCAGGGCGAGGTCGGGGCCGTTCTCCGACGCCGCAAGGCACAAAACCAGCCCAGCCAGGAGACGCCTCGGACCCAAGAACTTGGGATATTGGTGAAGCTATCGAGGTGAAAGCGTGGGAAACGAAGGCGGATGGAACGACCGAATTATCTTTTCGATTGCCCGTTGGACATTATCGGGCCATCGTCGAAACACAAGATCGATTCGGCAAGCCTGTCACGGCCCAACTCAACATGCAGACGCTCGATCCCAAGGCCAACAAGCTCGGTTTGAAGCTGGCGAATCTGTTGGCTGCACCGAAATGGCAGCTTGAACCCGGCGAAAAATTGCAAGCAGTCTGGGGATCCGGATACGATACCGCACGCGCCTATGTCGAAATCGAACATCGAGGCAAAATGCTTCAAAGTTTCTGGACCAAGCCTGGGGTTACCCAAGTTGCAATCGAGCAAGCGGTCGATGAATCCATGCGCGGCGGCTTTACCATTCGAACCACCTGCGTTCGCGAGAATCGGGCTTACCTCGAATCGCGAGTGGTCGAGGTACCGTGGTCCAACAAAGAGTTGACGCTCAAATGGGAACGCTTTGTTTCCAAGTTGGAGCCGGCAGCCCGCGAGACATACACGCTCACGATCAGCGGTCCCAATGCAACCAAGGCGACTGCCGAGATGGTTGCTGCACTTTATGACGCCTCTCTGGATGCTTACGCTAAACAAAATTGGCTAAAACGATTCAACGTGTTTCGTCGCGAGAACGCGCGACTCAATAGTTCGTTCGACAATTCAGCGGTCTACCTGAATCCCTATCGTGGACAATGGAATGCTCCTTTTATTTCGGTCGACGAACGCTACCGGAATTTTCCGCAGGAGTTTCGGTTCCTACAATATATGTTGATGAGCGGCAGGGCCCTTGGAATGCCCGGCGGAGGAGGCATGGGAGGCATGGGTGGGTACGGGGGGATAGAAAGATCGAGTGCTGATGCTAGTTCTCCACGGGAGATGCGTGCGATGGCAGCGTCTGGGGATGAATCGTCCATAAACAATTTCCGAAAAAACCTCGACTTTGTTGCCAATGCAGACGGCGAAGCCGAGAGTGCCCCAACCAATAATGGACCCGACCTAAGCAGCGTTGCCGTTCGAACCAATCTCAACGAAACCGCTTTCTTTTTCCCGCACTTGATTTCGAATAGCGATGGCGTTGTCAAGCTTGAGTTCACCATGCCCGAGGCGTTAACCCAATGGCGATTCCTCGGTTTTGCTCACGATAAAGATTTGCGCAGCGGTTACCTCGAAGACACAGTCGTCACGGCCAAAGACCTCATGGTCCAGCCCAACCCGCCTCGATTCCTTCGCGAGGGAGACACGCTTGAATTCTCTGTGAAGGTAACGAATAAGTCCACCAAGCCGCAAAGTGGCAAAGTTGCGCTGCACCTTTTCGATGCGCGAACCGATGAACCGATCGACGGGGCGTTCGCCAACACCGACATCGAAAAATCGTTCGAAATTCCAGAGTCTCAATCGAAGAGTTTTTCGTGGAAACTAGCCGTTCCCGACGGGGCTTATCCAATTATTTACAAAGCAGTCGGTGCCACCGACAAGCTCTCGGATGGCGAGGAAGGCATGTTGCCAGTTCTATCGAAACGCATCCTCGTCACGGAATCGCTCCCCTTGCCCATACGAGGCAAGTCAACGCGTGAGTTTGATTTCAAAAAACTACTTCAATCCAGCGAGTCGAAAACACTGCAGCATCAATCCCTTTCGATCCAGATGACATCGCAGCCCGCCTGGTATGCAGTTTTGGCTCTCCCCTACT
>CAMBSL010000317.1 GCA_945870455.1 Pirellula staleyi DSM 6068
CAAAAAACAAAGATTGCGACGGGATCGCTCAAGGTCAGTCCGTAGAGCACAGAAATCGGATTGAAAAGAGGGGCGGTTAATCCGAATGCCAGAATGGTTCCACCAGCGATTCCACTTTTGCGCATTTGAACCATGACCGGAATGACGCCGAGCGAGCAAACTGGCAATAGCATTCCCAGAAGCCAAGCATAGGGCAATTGACGCCACGTGTGACCACCGAAAAGCTTGAGCGTCCCTTCCCTCCCGAGGATGCGTTCAAAGACGGCAGCCACGATCCAGCCGACAACGATGGTCGGGCAAGCAGCGACGGCAGCTTGGGACATCCGAACGATCGCTCCCCAAAACAAGAGATCCATTTCAATTCCTTTTATTCAGGCGACCGCGTTCGGTCCAGTTCCAAACGACACACGTCAGCGAGCATCTCGACATTGGAAATAAGCCCATCAAGTTCGACTAGGTCCTTGAGTTTCTTTCCGTTTGTAACTTGCTCTTCAAGTAACAGGACAGTTTTCGTGGACCAAGCGTCGATCCGGTTGAAATCTTTTTCCGATAGTTCGCTGTCAGCCGCTAATTCAGGAAGCCATCGAATCAGATCGATGAACTCTCTTTCCACCGTGATCTCCGGATTGGAGGATGTTGCCTCGACGGACTTTGACAGTTCGCTCATTCGCTCTGAAGCGGCAAAAATCGTTTTCGGCCAGTGAACTGGGAAATGCTCATGGCTTTCCTCCTCTTGGGAACTTGCGGAGGACTGATTGCGACAACCCGCGAAAGGCAACAATATCCCGCCCAGCAACAAAGCGAGAATCCAACAACTTGGCAAAATACGGAACGGATCATTGGGCTGACAAATTTTCATCATGGTAGTGGAACGCTTACCGAGTTGAGAACGGTTTCAATCACGCGATCGACGTCACCAGCCATGCCTGAAAGCCGCACGGAGAGCACAGGAATCGCAACATCTTGAACGTCTTCTGGGATCATAAAGTCTCGTCCCGCGAGCATCGCACGGGCTTGGGCAGCTCGCTGCCACTGAAGCAACCCGCGAGGACTCAAGCCCAAAGCAAATGACTGATTGGCCCTGGTCGCCTCGGCTAAGCTCACTAAATACTCACGCACCGGCAGCTCTACGACAATATGTGACACTGCAAGCTGTAGTTGGCGAAGTTGACCAGGCTCGAGCACTTGGGTTGCAACGACTTCCTCAGTGCTTCGACTGCTCCGAGCAAGGAGTTCTAGTTCACTCTCTCGGTTTGGATAGCCGATCCTGAGTTTCATAGTAAAACGATCGAGTTGCGCCTCAGGAAGTGGGTAGGCTCCGACGCTCTCGACCGGGTTTTGCGTAGCCAAGACCAAAAACGTTTGGCTCAAGGGTTTGGACTCCCCTTCGATGGTGACTTGGCGTTCGGCCATTGCTTCGAACATAGCGCTTTGCGTTCTGGGTGTAGCGCGATTGATCTCGTCGGCTAACAAAACATCCCCAAACACAGGCCCTGGCCGAAATTCGAACTCTCGAGTTTTTTGGTTTAGGATGCTGAAGCCAGTAATGTCGCTCGGCAGCAAGTCGGGGGTGCATTGCACTCGCTGAAAACGCCCACCGATCGCGGTTGCCAACGCTTTGGCTAACGTGGTCTTCCCCAGTCCCGGCAGGTCATCGAACAGAACATGTCCTCGGGCCAGCACGCACGCCAGTAGACTCTCTACCACGTCGGGCTTACCGAGCAAGGTGATGTTGAGCTCGTGTCGCATCCGATCCAAGAGGGTAGTTGTCTGTGTCATTGATTGAATCATTTTTTCCTTGACTGTGATTGTGAATCACTCCATTGATGACCGGTTGATTTGCTTCGAAAAAGATCGAGCATGCCTCGCTGCGTAATTGCCCAACTGATGCTGCGCAGGGGAGTGGCGTTTGCGTTAAGCCATTCGGTTGTCGAAATAGTGGGCGCATACGCGAGTCGCTGCACGGCATCCACAAAGAGTTGCCTTTCGGATGGTTTCAATCTCGGATCGCAGACAAGCTGCGACTCAAGCCATTGACGAACCGTAGCGCGCCTCGGGCGCTGAACACCCCACACCCACATTCTCCATCGAAGCAATACCAAGCTCCAACGCACACGTGAACGGATCGACAGGAAATGCGTTGAAAGAAAGACCGATGAGCATGCTGCGTCGACAATTCGTCTACGCACGTAAACTGCAGTCGCCAAGAAAAATACTGTGGTCGCAATCGATAAGGGGTTCCGAATGGCCGTGTCGCACAGCAACCACCAACCCTGAATCGCAAATTGCCGCCATGAACGAAATTCTCGGGGCTTTGCAAATTGGGAGCATGGTTCAATCGGGAGCCATGCTCCGTGCACATACACCTCTACCCAAGTATGCAAATCTTCCCGCAAAACTTCTGTTTGCCCAGAACGAATATCAAATCGGCTCGGAGAAGCATAGAACCCGGTAACCAATCTAGCTGGTATACCTAAACTGCGAATCAAGATGCTTGCTGTTGTCGCCACTAGATAGTCTGGCCCACGTCGCGTTTCAATCATGTGCTGCACGACGTCATCGCAAGAATCGGGTGGCAAGTACGACAAGTCGACCTCAAAATCTTGACGCAATGCGGTTACGAGTGCTTCGATTCTCCCCCAATCCGTTTCCCGTTCAGGACTTTTGTTTAGATGCGGTTGCATCAAGCGTTCCGCTTCCGATCGAATCGATTGGCGATTCCCTTGCACAGTGAGATAGGGTGCAAGCCAATCGTTGGGCTTTGAACTCGCAACGATGGCACTCAGGGGGTCGGAGGCGTCTCGCAGGCAGTGGACTTGAGGTATCTGATAGATCTGATGAACCACCGTGAGCTGCGGAATCGAATCGCAATTTGGCATCATTGGCTGGCCATCGGGCGTCCATCCAAAAAAATCGGGTTGATCGATTCGATCGATATGAACATCGGTTAGCAAGGACGGGGAAAGAATGCGAGGCGACTGGATATTGATCAGTTTGATGGTCAGTCGCTCTCGCACCGGATGGACGATCGAAGCGTTGATTTGCTCTAGCTCCATCCACGGCTTGTTCGACAGGGTTCGCAGTTTTGGTAACGCTCGTTGCGGTGGTGACTGAAGGTTATCGGAGTGCGTCCATTCTGTCCCATCAAACGAATCGTAGGATTCAAGTCGAAGATGCTGAGGAGTTTCACCAATCAGATAAAGAATCGCACGGCTCTCGGATCCCTTTGGTTTGATGGGATTCGAGCGGTCGACGGGTTCGCGGATTGCCGAAAACTCCCGGCCTTTCTTTTTCGATTCGGACCCTTCTTCCGTCGTTTCCTTGGTGTCACTGTTGAGTGCGATCGCTCGCATGAACTTCGTGGGTCGCGATTTGGGTTCACCATACATGTCGCTCGCCAAATCGTACATCGACGGAACTTGGGAATCCAAGAATAGGTTGCTATCCACCGGTCCAAAGGTATACGCTTCGTCTTGGGCAGCGACCAGCATGTCGCCATCGCCAACTCCATGCCGGGCGGACGGATCGGCATCTTTCTTGCCACCTGACGTCGGCATGAAACCATCAAGCAACGTGATCGAGGATTTGTTGAGCATCGCAACGGCACCTATCGATGTTGTCACCGTGCAAAGTATGGCCACCAAGATGATTCTCATTCGGACTAGCGGCACGCTTTCGACTGCAACAAAGCCACGCTCGATGGATTGCCAATAGCGAACCATCAAAGACCAGGAAGCCAACAAGCCAAACAGGACGACAATCCAAATCATGCCGCTCCGATCTGAGGCGGACACCCCGAACAACATCAGGAAACTGCTTAGAAGAAGGGATGTCCATTCTTGTTTTGAAGTTGTAGCGACCGCTGCTTGCCAGAGGGCTGCATTTTGAAGCATTGCTAACCAAATCAGTTCGGTCGCCTCTCCGAAGCCATCGAGGAATTGACGCTGAATCAGACTGATTCCCCACGGTGCACCAATCAAGATGGAGCCTATTGCACATAGGATGCCACTTCTATTGCTCGCAATTCTATTGCCTGCAATGAGTGTCGACTCTCGATGAATCGAAAAATAGGCTCGCGTACTTATCGCGATAGAGATGCAAATCAAGAATTCTGTCCACAGCCAAACAGTCGAAAAACACCCTTGCAATCGCAATAGCAGGATGCCAATCGATGCCACTATCGCCAATAAAAACGTATAGCCGTTGTTGGAGATTTTGCTTGCGACCTGACCATTTGCCTGAGGCGTTAAGCGCGATCGAGTTGAACGCCGAACGACTCTTGGAGAATCTACGATGAACTTGCTCACGATCGGCACGCGGCTTTCATTCGACTCGTTCGCTGGCACAACTGCTGCCACTGCCTTTGCAGTTGAATCGCAGGATCTTTTTCTACATTGATAGCGATAGCAGATGTACTGCGACAAAATAAGTTGGCGGATTCGTCTGGTTCGATCTTGTCTACGAGCAACCAAAAAAGGTTCGCATGGTCCTTGGTCGAGATGGAACGACTTAACTTGACCGCTCGCGACGCGGTGCTCAAGCAGCAACCGACTCCTTCGCGAATCGACGGAATCCGGTCTGTTGCAGATTGAGATGGGTTGTGTTGCCAGCAAGCCAATTTATCAAGCCACTGTTGTTTGCTCGATTGGTTTACATAAAGCGGAGTCCAGCCATCTTCGAAATGCACTCGTACTTGCCAGGAATGAGATAAGAAGTGGTTGGTAAGGGATGCCAAGATGCGAATCATCCATTCGCGTTGCTCGTGGACTGCGTTCGCGGCAGCGAAATTGTCGAACCAGATGGAAACCAACTGCCTGCTTCGAGATTGACGTTCAAAAACGACCAAGCTATCGCGACGCGATGTTTGAGCCCAATGGACTTGACGAAGCGAGTCACCCAGTCGGTATGGACGCACTCCCATCCAGTCACCTTCATCTCCTATCTGTTCGCTAGTTGTTCCGATTCCTGCATTGGTACTTCCAGCCTGATGAGGCACATCCACCAATTTGATCGTTTTCGGCCAAACGAGGAGCGGATTGGCAACTTCTAATTTGCGATGGCTTGTCCATATTCCAAACGGAAAAGCGGTCGAAAGCCGAACATCACGCTTTGGGTAGCATCCTCGAATGCTAGGCCGGCAGACCCATTCAAATTGACTCTTGGAAAAAGGAGGGACTCTGCTTAGGCAGATCGGCTGGCCCTCCGCTTCCACATGGGAGGCGATTGCATCGTCCGCTTCAACGATCATGCCCCAACCCGGCCAAGGCCATCGATGCACCAATGCAAGTGTTGTATGGATACACTCTCCCTCTTCGCATCGCATGTGAGACCAAGACAATTGACCTCGAATACCCACCATCGCGATCCACGGCCACATGCAACCGACGACACCTAACGCAAGTATTGCCGCAGATACCAGGAACGCTTGACTGGACAAGGAGATGCCCAGAAGTAGCGAAGCCAAAAAAGCGATCGCAACCCATCCAATTGGGCGTTTGAGCCAATAGACATATGCATTCGCCCATGGGCAAAAATCATAATGCATCGTTTGGCCAAAAT
>CAMBSL010000318.1 GCA_945870455.1 Pirellula staleyi DSM 6068
ACCTTGGTCCATCGAATTCCTGGCTCGCAGCCCAAGTCAATTCGATCCGCGCCATCGCTCACGAGTTGCTTGGCTTGTTGGAGGAGCGATGCAATGGTTAGTCTCGGGGCATAATTGATCTCGGCAAGAATCTCGATCGAGAATTGTCCGTAGTCATCCCCTTTGAATCGCTTACGGCCAAAGAGCGTGGGCAAATCGCGAACGTCCTTGGGGCCACACTCAATTGGGGTTTTGACAGCCGAACGAATCGCTTCGATCCCAGTCTGGAGATAGCCAGGCAAGATCACTCGCGACGCATTATCAGGAATGCGCATATGCCGAAGCAACCACGTGGGTGTCATCAAGGCCGCTACGGTGATAGGAAGAACATCGATGCTATAGTCAAAGCCTTGTTTGCTTGCCAGCCCTGCGACGATCTCTCGAAGTGCCGGTTCGGCAAGCTTGCCGGTTACAAAATGAATTGACTCTCGCGGTTCGGCGGACGTCATGAGTTGTTGCTTTGGTGTTTGCATCGAATAACTTTTATTGCGCGATGTCGGTTTACCACTTGACCGCAATCGCACAAATACTAGAACATAAATGTAACGAGAAGCACAACGAACTCGTAGTCATGATGACTCGGATTCGTGGCCGGTGCTTCTCGTTTTTTTTTGCATTTGTTGAAACCGGTCGAGCACAGCCAATCAACCATGATCGAAATCCTCTTTGAGCATGCATGGTTTCTCGTCATTAACAAGCCTTCGGGCATGCTGACTCAAGCCGTTCCGGGCATCGAAAGCGTCCAGACCACACTGATAGAGCAACTCTCGAATCGGGATCGCAGTGCTCCAAGAGCGTTTATCGGAATGCCGCATCGGTTGGATCGAGTCACATCCGGTGCCATGGTGGTGGCTCGCAACCAACGGGCACTGCGCCGGCTTAGCGACCAATTCGCGGCGAGAAAAGTCATAAAAATATATCACGCACTCGTTCCGCATTTGAGCGAATGCGAATCGAAATGGCATGACTATCTTCGGAAAGTGCCTGATGAAGCTCGAGCTGAACTTGTGTCGCGCGAAACGGAAGGGGCCAAAGAGGCCGTTCTCAGTTACCGTGTTTTATCGCAGCATGAGCTGCGTCGCGAAGACACCATGGAACTCGTTAGTTTGGTTGAAATTGAACTTGAAACGGGCCGAATGCACCAAATCCGATTGCAGTTTGGCTCTCGTGGGTTGCCAATTCTTGGCGACATCTTGTACGGTAGTCATTGGAAATGGTTGGAAAGCGAGCCTGGCCAGCGCGAGTCACCCATCGCATTGCATGCCGGAAAGATCGAATTTCACAATCCGCAAAATGCCGAACGCATCTCGATTGTCGCACCCTTGCCCAAGGGCTGGCCCGAATTACTTGGCCAACCGTAATCCCCAGCCGCAATCATCGCATCTGCAGACCCTGCGTTGCGAAATTCCACAACCATAACTAGCATATTTAGACTGTTCTTCCCTGAATTCCGCGCGGTGGGCAGTCTAAAAATGTTGCTTACCCACAGATTGATTTCCTTTTACTCGAGTCATTTTAAGATGGACCCACGGTCACCATTTCTGGGCAGCTCAAACAAGGGAACTAGAAAAAAATCGCGACGATTCGCGTTTGAGAATCCGAGGCACCGCAGATTAAGGTTCGAGTCGTTGGAATCACGCAGAGTTCTCGCGACTGTCATTAGTGAGATCCATCTCGAGCCATTGTTTGGGAGCAATGAAAGCGATCAGTTTGTAGAATTTCGTGGGACTCCCAATTCTACTGTCCAAGATGGGACCTACTTGGTTGTTGTAGAAGGCTGGGGCGCTGTTCCCGGTGGTATGGGATACGTCCATTCCTCCATCAATCTGTCGGGATTGAAGTTCGGTAGCAACGGCTTCTTGGTCATCGCACAAGCGGGCAATCCATATCAGATAGATGCTGCGGCGACGTCTGTCATTGCAACGGGCCCTGGATTTGCAGGTTTGCCTGGAAACCGTTGGAGCGATGCATCAACACTTTCCGATCGGTTCGCATTTATTTTCAACTCTGGCACCTTTATGCTTGTCGAAGCACCGACAGCACCTGTGCCTGCTTCCGACGCTGACGCCAACGACGATGGGACTTTAGATGGTGATGCGGCAAATTGGAAGATCATCGATTCGGTCGGATTGCTGAATACGACTGCATCTTTATCGCGATCCTACGGCAAGATTACATTTTCGGAGGAGCCAAACTATCTTTTTCCAGCAGGCACGGTTCTGATCGATACGGATGGGCAAGGGTACGTCGGGAGAATCGGTGCATCAACGGGTTGGGGGGCCAACGATTGGGTCTCAGGAACCACCATTGATGGCGATAGTTCCTCTGCAATCAACTATCGGTTTACGTTTGGCACTTTCGGTGACCCACGACCCCTCGTTTACTCCGGTCGCTCGATCGACCATTTGGGTACTTATAACTTCGACGGAGGCGTTCAAGGAACGGTAGCCAAGGACTCTAATCTCGATGGGCAAATCACCAGCGCTGATACGCTCATTCCAAATGTTCGAATTCTTGCCGACCAAAACCAAAACGGTGTGCAAGACAATATCCTAACAACAGTAATTGCGAACGACTACGTAGAGGGAACTGAACTGACAAATCGATTTCCGAATGCGACACTGACGATTGCGGACGCGAACAACAAGAACATCGGGTTCGTTGTCCGTACCAAGAAAGCAAACACGGATAACGTGTTTTCTAGTGAGGGGATTCCCTGGTTTGACGCGTCCGCGCGGCTTAAGGTCATGTTTTATAAAGAAGCCAACGCTGTTTCAATTCTTGCGATCGGTGCAGAAACACTCAAGGATTCCTATGGTCGGATGGAAGTCTATGATCGCAACGATCAGCTTTTAGGCTTCGTACAAACGGGTCCGATGCGAAGTCCACAACGAGCACCGTTAGATATCGTGCGGGCCACTGCGGACATAAAATACGCCATCATTTACACCAACAACAACGTCGCCAGCTCAAGTCCGTTTGGCCCGTTTGATCGGCTTTCGTATACTTATCCTGAGTTCGAAGGTGTTACGGATGCGCAGGGTCGATTCGCGATCGAAGAACTTCCGAAAGGGAACTATTCCATTCGCACAAGCGGTGCGCCCGTTGGCATTCCATTGTCCGGTATCCCAACCAACTACCCTTTGTCCGTGACCAAAACACAGCATCTTTTTAGCGCTGACTTTGGATTCAGAGACAATCTCCCTCCGACTTTTAGTACAACAGCCTTGGATGTTCCCGAGAATTCCCCTGTGGGTACTACCGTTGGTCAAATAGATGGTAGCGACCCAGACAATGGTCAAACGGTGAGCTATGCATTTCTTGGGAATGCGGGCCCTTTTGCAATCGATTCCATCACCGGGAGAATCACGGTACTGAGTTCGACAAATCTAGACTTTGAGACGACGCCTCCGTTGGTTGTTCAGGTTAAGGTGTCAGATAGTTTTTCGCCTTCGGCATCGATCACCAAGAATGTCACGTTGTCTCTCACGGACGTCAACGAGCCCCCTGTCATTGCCGCCGGCACTTTTAGTATTCCTGAGAATTCGCCGAATGGAACATTGATTGGTTCTATCGATGCTACCGACCCCGATGCCGGCTCAAATGGGGTCATTCGGTATTCGATAAGTAGTGGTGGCCCAACAAACGTTTTTTTTATCGACCCGACAAATGGTTCATTGACCGTAAAAGCCAGTTCAAGTCTCGATTTTGAAACCAAGTCGACTTGGGACATTCCTATCACCGTTACTGACCAAGGTACAACCGCTTTGTCTAGCCAACGGACCGTCACGGTGAATTTGACAGATGTCAATGAAGCGCCTACCAACATTCGCTTTTCGAATGTTGTGTCCGTTGCGGAATCCGTCAGCAATTCTGTTACAACGACTGTCGCAACGATACAGATCGTGGATGATAAACTAGGTACCAACATTCTTACCTTGAGCGGCCCCGACAGCGATTCTTTCTCCATCGTCAGTGGACAACTGAGGTTCAAGAGCACGACCCGCCTCGACTTTGAAACAAAGCCAACTTTTTCAGTGATAGTCAACGTGGACGATTCTTCGGTAGGTCTTACCCCTGACGTCTCGCTTCCATTTGTACTTCAAATCACCGATGTAAACGAACCTCCCACTGGGTTGCTTTTCAACAACCTGGTCCAAAACATTCCGGAATCGACCAATACGGCAGCTGCTCTCCGAATTGCTAGCTTGCAAGTTGTTGACGACGCTTTGGGCAGCAACGCGCTAAGCCTGTCCGGACAAGATGCGAACCGATTTTTCATCTTGAATAAAGAGTTGTTCCTTAAGGCGAATACGTTGCTAGATTTTGAAACACAAAACACATATCTTGTCAATGTTAACGTCGATGATAATACGGTAGGGCTATCGCCAGATGTGAGGGTTGAGTTGACCGTGAATGTTACGGATGTCAATGAGCCACCGACATCCGTTTTTCTCGATCCAATCACATCCAGTGTGTTCGAATCCAATGAGCCGTCCGCAGGTTTTGCTGTCGCAAATCTTGAAGTGATCGACGATGCATTGGGCACAATTACGTTCTCACTGATGGGTGCAGACGCATCCACGTTTGAGGTAGTCGGAAACCAATTGCGAGTTAGGTCAGGAATGGTTTTCGATTTCGAATCCAAAAGCAATTATGAAGTTACCATTCGTGCCGAGGACGCGAGCCTGCCCGGTAGCACGTTCCCAGAAGTAATTGGCGGAATAAATGTGCAAAATCGAACGGAAGTTGCTTCGATCACAGACAGGAATAGCCAGTCGCTTGGACCTAGTTCAAAAAGCATTCGGCTCCATTTTGACTCAATTGCAATTCTAGCCACAGGCGCAATCACGCTTCAAAAAACAGATGTTGCAGGTGCGATCGTACCAACAACCGCAACGACATCGGTCATCAACGGTCGGACAGTTGCGGATCTCGGTTTTTCAGGTCCTTTCTCAAACGGGGACTGGCTAACTGACGGAAAATACATTGTCACGGTCGATGGCGAAAAGGTGACGGAATCGGGTTCGCTCGAAAAAGGTTTAAGCTTTGTTTCAACCAGTTATTTATTTCTCGCTCCAAAATTGCCGGGCAGTCTTGAACTAACAGGGCCGCAAACGGTGCTCAAGGGAAAAGACTTTTCGGTAAATGCGAAACTTGAGGTCCCCAATACGCCCATTCCCGGTAACGTCGATTTTCAAATCGATTTCGATGGAGACGGAGTGATTGACCGCACCGACTCAGGGCAGCTCACAACGACACTTACCAATATCAAGTATGCATCCGCAGGGAGCTATACGTTAGTCGTAACTGCCACGCTGAATAGTGTTGTGCTTGCCAAGAGTAACATGGTAATCGATGTGTCGCCCGCAACAACCGCCACAGAAAACTGGCTTTCTGCATTGGATACCGATCGCGACAACACAATTTCGCCCCTCGATGTATTGATCGTCATCAATAACATCAATAGTCGGCCAAGCGGTTTGCCTGT
>CAMBSL010000319.1 GCA_945870455.1 Pirellula staleyi DSM 6068
CTACGCCTTCCCGCGCGACGCGGTCAATATTGGGTGTCTTATAGCCCATCATGCCACGATTGTTATGGCTGATGTTCCAGGTGCCGATGTCATCGCCCCATATGACGAGGATGTTGGGCTTCTTGTCCGCCGCCCGCGCTGCCGCAGGGAGGCTGAATACGGCCGCGAGCGCAAGGCCGAACGCCGCAAGGATTCTGGTACGTTGCATGGTGTTGATAGGTGGTCCTACTTAAGTTAAGTCGAGAGAGAAATTCACACGCTGCCGAAGATTTTAGTCGCAAAAAGCTCTCTTGCAATCACCCTAGCCATTCACGCGAGTCCAAAGTCGCTCAGCGCGATATTAAGGACAGTTCATGGGGTTGGTCTTCCCTGGGCCAGCGGCAGATTGCAGTATCTCAACCCGAGCCCGTAAGAGCGTAAGCGAGGGAAAATTTCGCAGGTCCTTCACTTACCGACTCGTTGCTTTAATGGATTGTGAGACGGGGGATTCGAAAGTGGCATGGGCGTCTCGCCCTCATGTTTACCCACATCTTGTGATCTTGCTCCCCTCGCCCTGTAATCGGGGAGAGGGGCCGGGGGTGAGGGGATTACACTGTGTTTTGATCTGGATTTTGATCGTGAATTTAATGTCTAGCTGCGTTTCAGAAGCGTAAACAAATAACTGCACCGGAGGCTACCAAGTCAGGGCTCTACCCCCTCACCCCCCGCCCCCCTTTCCCCGAAGCGGGGCGAGGGGGAGAAAACGCACGGAGATCATGCAAATTCATTGGGATTTCGAGTCTTGCGTGCTGCAACTTGTGGGTAAAGATGAGGCGTCTCGCCCATGGATTCACGAGCGAGCGCGTGCCACGCGATGGTAACCCGTGCCCGTTAAGCGAGGAGCCGACTGCAATCCCTCGCTCACGAATTGGATTAATTTGCCCGTTCCGAAAAATCTGCCCGACCGGTGGATGATGCAGCATTTCCAAAAATACCATTCGCTAGCAATTCAAAGTTCGCTAATCGAATCAAGGAGATTTATTTTGTTGGTCGAAATCTCTCCGTCAACCCATTCGATACCGAGGACTACTCATGACAAAACACTTTGCTTTTTTTCGCTCTTTTGCGTGCCTCTTTGCATTGTTGCTAACCCCGATCGTCAGCGTCGGTCAAGAGACCGGAGGGGAAGTTGGGGAGTCAAAAGAAATCGATACCGATCGAGACTCATTCACACCAGCGACCTCGACGGTGCAGAGCGGCCGGTGGGTCCTTGAGTCCGCTTACTCATTTATCGACAACCGCGAAGTGCACGAAACGCACAGCCTGCCGGAGATCGTACTTCGACATGGCATCAGCGAAATCATGGAATTGCGACTTGGTTGGAACTATGAAGTTGGAGGTGCTGGTAGCCCCATTTCGGGCAATCTTCCCAGCGACGAGCCCGGGGAGTCCAAACTCGATCGAGAGTCGCGAATGCTGTACGGAACCAAAGTACGAGTAAGTGACCAGCGCGGTTTGCTGCCGCAAAGTTCGTTCATCCTCCAAGGACTAACGCCGACGTATGGGGAAGTGACTGCAACGCAAATGTCTGCGGCGTATGCTTTTGGATGGACGCTTCCCAAAAGATGGGTTTTAGACTTTGCAACGAGATATGGAACTGGCAGTCTAGAAAAAGATAACTTCAACACTTGGTCTCCTTCCACCGTGATCAAAGTCCCAGTGGGAGAGCGTTGGAAGGTCCATGCAGAATACTTCGGCGTATTTACCGACGGGCGAGCAAAAGAAACAACGCAGCACTTTTTCAGCCCCGGTGCACACTACCTCATTAACAAAAACTTCGAGATCGGCTCGCGGGTCGGCTGGGGGCTGAATGACCAGTCCCCCAATTCGTTTATGAACGTAGGATTCGGTTGGCAATACTGATGCGAAGCTCAAGTTCGTTGCAATCGCTTGCCCATTAACTCCCGATAGCAATCGGGCAAGTCGAATTGCGCCAACACATTTGGCAGAATACTGACTAAGGGCGCATCGTAGTATTCGGACTCCGCTAGCGCACTGAATGAATCGAAAGAGGACTTCAAAGTCACTTGCTTAACAAAAGGTGAGAGTACCGCCGCGAACGTAGCTGTGAGTGCGCTGCGACCACGACCCACGAGTTGAACGCTTTTGTAACCTAGTGATTCCATCCATTGCAAAACACGGAGTGCATCCCAGGTTTTTTGTCCCAACAGTGGCCGATCTAGCATCAGACCATGAATAGAGTAAAAGTATTCGCTGCCGTATGGCTTTCGAAATGAGTTGGGGCCGCACGTGTCTGGCTGCGACTCACCGCACCCCCGAACATCGCATGCAAAAACATCGAGCGATCGATCTTCGGCCCATGTTTTTATCATCGGTTCACTTCGAAGCTCGTCATCGCTTGAGTACTCTGCCAAATAGAGAACGGCGATGCGATCGCTAGGAGCGGGTCTTGAAACTCGTGCTACGTCGGTGAGCTGAGTGACTAGGGCTTCGATGCCTGGTTCTGTTTCAACCGCGAAACATATCGAGTTCTTCCTGGGATAACCGCGCGCTCCCAAGTACCGGTAAATGCGATAGTCCGGCGGATCCAATGGAACGAGCGGCAGCTTTAATACATCCAGAATTGCCGTTCGCAGCTCGGTACCCGAAACCGCCTTGCGTTCTCTTGCTAATCGCCGCGACTTGTCCCTCGTCGAGGCAAATACGGTCGCTGCCCCAGCAATGCTCGCAACTTGACCGCTCGGCGAACATCTCAAGGTTTCGTCCGTTTCGACCGTGAGAGAGGGTTCTCGAATCGCTTGTATGGAATCTGCGGACGAAAGTACGCCATTTAACGAATCTTGTTTGTTCGCATCCGTCAGCGAGGCTTGCGCCGCATGATGAAACCAACTGTACATGGCTTCTCGGTTTTCTTGAGAATAGCCGTGATCCGTTGGACCGACAAACAGGGCGATGTTCTTCTCGGCACCGAGCAGCCGATAAAGTTTCTTCAAACGCTGGTAGGCTTCTTCCGCACCTCGCACGTCGAAGAAGTCCTGTTCTTTGGCAAGAATAATCACGGGCTTGGGGGCCATCGCCGCTAAAAAATCACAATGATCCAATCCGACGGCAATCGCGTGCGGTGGGCATTGCTCCGTATCGGCAGGCAGCTCATTCTCCAAATTGCGGCGAAAGGTGGTTACAAAGCACGCCGGAGCAGCCATTGTCCAACGGCGTTCGAGCCCACACAACCAAGTCGTCATCGTGCCCCCACCCGAGTTGCCAGTGATCCCAACCCGCTTTGGATCGACTTCGCTGCGTGTCAGTAGATAGTCCAATGCTCGAATACCATCCCAAGCTCGCCAAGCACCCAACGACTCACCGACGAGAAACTGTTGATTGCCTGCATGGATATGCTCGCTGACTCCAACTCCGAGTCGCGACTTGGTATCGTCCTGTAAGTACTGTAACCTCTCACCTTGGCCGATCGGGTCGAAGATCAAGCAGACATACCCCAGTCGAGCTAGTCCTTGTGCAAACGACTGATACGCTTCCGCGGCTTTGCCATTGCTTGAATGTCCGCACGAGCCAACCACTCCTGGGAACGGCCCCGTTCCAACTTTTGGGATATACAAGTTGGCAGTGACTTGGAAATTAGGGCGACTTTCAAAGATAATCTTCTCGATACGATAAGTGTCCCGTTCGACAACGCCGGTGACCTGCGGATTGAGTGGCGTTCGTTGAGGCTCAGGTCCAAAGCAATCACGGATCTTTTTCTGAACGTCGAGGACGTATTGCTCGGCGTCATCACGGTTCTTGAGACTCTCGATCTTTTGAACGTGCCGGAGCTCCGCCGCCCTAACCTGTGCAACGTACCAATCGTGCAACATTCGTGGATAGCGATTGAGTGGAGCAAAGCCTTGCTGCGCCCCGGCCGAAGGGGCCCATGGTCCGCTCAATGCAAAGATGCCGACTTGCGCTGAGGCGTTCGCGACCCACGTACGTCGGTTTAGCTTGAAAGAACGGCTGCAGAACTCGGACGGAACCACGATAGACCTCTCACTTGGAAACGCGGAGCTTAGTAAAATTTTGGACCGGGCGAGCTTTATTGTACCGGCTTGCGAGGGCAACGTGGCTCCACCAGCCAACCTTCATTCAACGCAAGCGCAGCGAGCGGCCCTGCCCCAACGACCTCGCGTCGTTGGACAGCCAGTTTGGTCAGCTAAGCCGAGTCAAACCGCGCTGCGGTCCCGGCCCCCATGTGCTTGCCACATGGGTGAGAAAGTTTCCTCTGCTCACGGCGTTAGAAACTTGAGCAACCCACGACACAAGCGTGCTGTTGATTTAATGAAGTCGTTATTGGGTAAGGGCGGTACGATGGACTTCCTAGTCCATCAATGGGGAATTCGACGGACTAGGAAGTCCGTCCTACCAATAAATCAACAGCCCGCAAGGCGGCTCAAACCGCCTCACGGCGATTGATTGCTAGCCGACCAAACTTTGCTTCTCATGACACAAGGTCATGAGGGTCAAAACCCGCCTGCTTCGCGGCTTGCTAAGCTCCATCACGTGATTGATTTAGTGTATAGTTCGCTTTTGAAACTACTTTCGATTCATCACCGAACTCTCGAACGAGGGGAAACGGTCTTTAAGGTGCGCACCATATGGGATTGGCTAAAGCAGCTGTGCATTTGTTGATGACGGAAGCGGCCGATCGACCGTTCTGTGGTTCGGTCGTCACGCTTGGTCGACAACACGTCTACGTGACGGCGTTGGAGGCCACTGAGATGGCTTTAAAGCACAATGTTCGGCTCAAATCGATCCCGGTCGAATTGCACCGTGAGCCAACACTCGCAAATCGTGGGTTTGTGTCCGATGATTGGTTGTTCAAAAGCTTGGGCTTTGACGAAGTCGTGCGAGTTGACGTCTCAGATTACGAGTCATCTGACTTGATTTTTGATTTGAATGATCCCCAAACGCCCATATCGCTTTTGAATCGCTTCGATCTAGTTTTGGATAGTGGCACGCTGGAGCATGTTTTCGACTTTGCGGCAGGACTGCGGCACTGTGTTCGAATGGTCCGATCCAATGGCAGGGTGATTCACCTAACGCCTTCGTCCAACTGCGTGGAGCATGGCTTTTACTCTGTATCCCCAACATTGTACGCGGACTATTACTCTGCCTCAGGGTTCACCATCGATCGTGTTTGGCTGTGTGAGATCCCTCTCGATCTACCCCGAGGGTTTTGGAATGTGTTTGACTACGCAAATTCGTCCGAACGATTCATTTCGCTAGGTCAACTCAGCGACAAAATCTGGTTTACGTTTTCTGTAGCCACTGCTGGCCAATCTGTTGCACCCAAAACACCCCAACAATGGATCTACACCAAAACTTGGTCGGAAGCCGAGTCTGCCCATACCGAGAATCCTGATTCGTCGGCAAATGCTCTCAATCAATTTGAACAGGGGTCACGCAGCCGACAGCTCATCGACAAGCTCGCCCAATTTCCTTGGCTTCAAGCGAAAGTGGTTGG
>CAMBSL010000320.1 GCA_945870455.1 Pirellula staleyi DSM 6068
CGGACATTGGACGATAACGGATTATACACTCCGGATAATCTCCCGCACAATGTTGTAGCCATGAACGCGAGCCCAGGGTTCCAGACGCATGCCATCTGGCTTTATGCCAGTGGTAGTTTGACCTTCGCCCTAGCATGAAGGTAACGATCCCCTGGGGTAACCCCAGGGGCATTCGATGCATGCCATCTGGCTTTATGCCAGTGGTAATTGACCTTCGCCCTAGCATGAAGGTAACGATCGTTGGGGTAACCCCACCAGTGGCATTCGATTCATGCCATCTGGCTTTACGCCAGTGGTAATTGACCTTCGCCCTAGCATGAAGGTAACGATCGTTGGGATAAACCGATGGCCCCCGAACGAGGCATCCATCCCTCTAGGCGACAATGTCGTGCACGACGTTTCCGTGTACGTCGGTGAGTCTGAAGTCTCGACCTGCATAGCGATACGTTAGCTTTGTGTGGTCGAAGCCGAGCAAATGAAGCATCGTCGCGTGCAAGTCATGGACATGCACCTTGTTTTCGACCGCTTGGAATCCGAATTCGTCGGTTGCTCCGTGTACATATCCGCCCTTGACCCCGCCTCCCGCAAGCCACATCGAGAATCCATAGTGATTGTGATCGCGGCCGCTCGTGGTTCCCGCGTTCGCCCCAGGCTTGGGCAATTCGACAGTCGGTGTCCGACCAAACTCTCCTCCCCAAACAACAAGTGTGCTATCGAGAAGTCCGCGTTGCTTGAGATCCTTTAGCAAAGCACCGATTGCCTGCGAGCATTCACCTGCAAGTTTACGGTGGTTCTCTTCGATTTTGTCGTGACTGTCCCACGGTTGCCCAGCACCGTGCCATAGTTGAATGTACCGAACTCCCCGTTCTACCAGCCGCCTCGCAATCAGAATCTGTTTCGCCTGCACCGTATCGCCATACATTTCTTGAATGGATTTCGGTTCCTGACTGATATCGAACGCCTCGCTCGCGTCCATCTGCATGCGGTAGGCTAACTCGAAACTCTGCAACCGCGATTCAAGTTCTGCATCCTGCTGCCTCGCATCTTCATGTCGGCGATTAATGGCTTGCAACAAATCGAGTTGCCGCCGTTGATCCGATTGGCTGATGCCCGAAGCGTTGCGAATGTTGGCGATCAGTTTTTCGATATCTTGGTTCTTGGTGTTAACGTAAGTCCCTTGGTAGGCGCCGGGCAAAAAGCCGGATTGCCAATTCTCGGACCCTTTGATCGGATAGCCGCTCGGGCACATCGCAATGAATCCGGGTAAGTTTTGATTGATACTCCCCAACCCATAGGTAGCCCACGAGCCGACCGCTGGCCGAACCAATGTCGCATCCCCACAATTCATCAACATCAGCGACGGTTCGTGATTCGGTACGTTGGCATGCATCGAACGAACGACACACACGTCGTCGATCATTTCGCCAACGTGCGAGAACAATTCGCTGACCTCGATACCACTCTCTCCATACCTCTTAAATTTAAACGGTGAGCGATAGGCTGCTCCGGTCTCCCGCTCCGTTCGCAAGTTGGTCGGTAAAGCCTGTCCGTGATATTTGTCGAGAGCCGGTTTTGGGTCAAACGTGTCCACCTGCGACGGACCACCGTTCATGAAAAGATGAATGACCGCCTTGGCCTTCGGAGCAAAGTGAGGTTGTTTGGGAGACATCGGGTTGAGACTGTTTTGCCCAGCCGACGCGGAATCCGCCAATACTCGACTGGGTTCTTCTGCCAATAAACCAGCCATCGCAATCGAGCCGAAACCAACACCGCTGCGCTGCAAAAACTCGCGGCGGCTGGACGGCATCGCATTCATCGAACGAAGGATTGAAAGTGGATCGGGTTGGTTCATCTCGTACTCAGTTCTCCGGCAAGTGTTTTCCGGCAGGTGTTTTCCAGCAAATAGGTTCCGGTCAATCAACGAAAGCGAACTCGTTACTCAAAAGCAATACCTGCGCCAACTGCACCCAGGCATCCAGCTTGGGTAAAGGCAAAAGATTCGCCGACGACTTATCAAATTCTTTGGATGCGTTCCAAACAAAGTTGGCTTTTACGTCTTGGCTCGTTGAGCTAATCACGCGAACTCTCGGCCTCCATTGATAACTGTCATAATCTTGGGAAGCCCCGCAATCCATCACAAAATCGATCGTGTCGCCAATAGCTACGTCAACGGTAGTCACCGACGTTGTAACCTTGTTGTTCTTGGCGGTCCAATTCCCAAGGTTACCTGACTTGCTGGAAACGATTCGAGCCTGGACGCCATCCCCTTGATCGCTTGCATGTTTCATTTCGCCTTCGATCGATACGCTCCCGGCAAACGGAGAAACCCACCGAAGGATCGTGCATTGAGCGAGACCGTTGCCAGGATGTCCGCCTTCGGCAGTCAGGCTAGTGTAGGATAGCGCGGGATCCGGGAACTGTTCGGAGCCTTGCCACACTTTACCTGTGAAATGTGGAAGTGGAGTGAAGCGAACGGCGTTGGTGTCCGCCGCCAACGAACCATATCCGTATCGCCACACGGGTAATGCCACCGTGGATGGAGGGGCAGCCGCACTCGCAGCTTGAGCAGCTGCCAAGAAATCGCTCGCCATGCGTAACTCTTGTTCATCTGGGTCACGAGCCAACGCGGTTCGATAGAGGGCTTTCAATCGCTCGTCCGTGGTCGCGATCGTGGATGACTTTGCCGCGAGTTGCTCTGCTTGTCCAATCACGAACTTCGCATTGATAAAGAAAAGTGCTTGTTGCGGCACCGTAGTTCGAGCGCGCGTCGCTTGGCTTGCATCTGGGCTTGGAAGATCAAAGCTGGCCAATAATCCCGGAATATCTTCCCGGTCGACGTAAGCATAAAGTCCGCGTCGCGTCGCGTCCTCGTGAATCATGACCGATCGACCGCCGATACGCCGGTCCAGTTTGTCGGTTGCAGTCAATAGGCGGTCACGCAATGGCTCAAACTCCAAACGACGCCGAGGCATGTGCCAAAGAAGCCTGTTCTCGGGATCAAGCGTTTCGCCCTGGCGGTGCACTTCGCTCGATTGTTGCCAAGTCGCAGAAAGCATGATCCGTTTTTGAAGTCGCTTAATCGACCAACCATCCTTCATGAATTCGCTGGCTAGGTAGTCCAACAATTCAGGGTGCGAAGGCTTATCGCCACGAACTCCAAAGTCGCTGGCGGTCGGCACCAGTCCAGCGCCGAAATGATGTTGCCAAATTCGATTGACGAGGATCCGCGAGGTGAGCGGATTGTCCTTGTTCGCGATCGCTTGCGCTAGTTCTAATCGACCGCTTCCTTTCGTGAATGGCTTGCCACCATCCACATGGGATAACAACTGCAAAAAGCGTCGAGGAACACTGTCGCCAGCATTGCCGGGCTGTCCTCTCTTAAAAATAACCGGATTGTGCGGTGTGGGGTTGTCATTGATCACCATGCCGCGAGGGGGTGAGCCATGATGCGAGGCCTCCACACCCTTGATCTTTCCGAGTTGTTGATTGTATTCATTGCGTTCAGCTTGATCCAACAGCGCAATCATCTGTTCCGAGTTCAAGGTCGTCGGATGATCGGTTGCAAACAAAGCGACGCGCAGCGCTTCATCGCTGTCGTTTAGGAGCCGGGTTGCATTGGCTTCCTGTTTGCGAAGCTCCTTCCATTGGGTGAAGATGTCTTCTAGTTTCTTTCCAACCGTTTGAGCGACATCCATAATCGATTCTGGCGCCGAATCTCGAAGCGATTCGACAAGGCTTGGATTCAAGCCGGATAGTGATTCCGGAGTTCCTTGTAGGAGGCTCTTGAACTCCTCTTGGAATGTCCCTTGAGGCAAGGCTGCAAAGCGATTCAAGAAACCCCAAACGGGGTGGCTCTGCGCTACAGGGCTCTTCATGAACTCCTGCCAACTCGCAACAGCCCGAGGTCGCAATGGCCCTCGATCGCCAATCTTCTTGACACTCTTAGGGTTGCCCTCACTCTTGAGCTTCGCCAGGTGAATTAGGTAGTCAGCAATACGGGACCGCAACTCCTCTTCTGTGGAGACGCGTTTCTTCTCAAGCCAGCTGTCGACTTCCTTTTGCTTTTCGGCAGTGGCTGCCAAGAACTCGTCGTAACCAGGAGTGGTGGACGGCTCACCAAGGAGTGGCAGGTCTGCAGGTTCTTGGCAGCTAGCAAAAACTCCGTAGAGAGAGTAGTAATCTGCGGTCGGAATCGGATCGTATTTGTGATCGTGACAGCGTGCGCATGCAACGCTTGTCCCCAGGAACGCACGCGTCACGACGTCGATTCGATCGTCGATGATCTCGTGTGGGTTTCCCATAAATTTCCTGCCTACAGTCAGGAAGCCTAACGCAGCTAGTTTGGGACGATTTACGTCGTTGAGTTCGAGTTGGTCGGCAGCCAACTGTTCGATGATGAACTCATTAAAGGGTTTGTCATCATTGAAAGCGTTGATGACATAATCTCGATAGGTATATGCGTATGGATAACGCGTATCGCGACTTCCGGCTTGGTAGCCCGTGGTCTCAGCGAATCGAGCCAAGTCGAGCCAGTGCCGAGCCCATCGTTCACCGTAGTGTTTACTCTCCAGCAATCGATCGATGAGTCTTTCGAACGCGTCCGGTGAATTGTCTGCTTCAAACGCTTTGACCTCATCGTAGGTCGGAGGCAATCCAGTCAGTGTAAAGCATGCGCGCAGGATGAGAGTTCTTCGGTCGGTTGGGTTGTTGGGTGCGAGTCCTTTTGATTCCAACGCGGATAGGATAAATCGGTCGATCGGTTGTTTGGGCCATGAAGTGTTCTTGACCTCTGGGGGAGCTACCTCCTTGATTGATTGGTAAGACCAATGCGACTCGCGAATCTGATCGATCCGTTGAGCCGGCGGAAGCAATTCGTTGGCAGAAGGGTCTTTGTCTTTAGGCCAGTAGGCGCCAGTCCGGACCCATTCGTCGAGGATGGCAATTTCATCAACGCCGAGTTTCCCCTTTGGAGGCATTTCAAACTTGGGATCGTTGTAATGAATCGCGCGAATAATTAGGCTTTTCTCTAGGTCGCCTGGAATTACGGCCAGCCCTAAACTTCCCCCTTTTGTGACTGCGGTTTGGTTGTCAAGTCGCAATTCACCGGACTGTTCAGCGGACCCGTGGCATTCGACGCAGTGCTTGGTCAAAAGTGGGCGAACTTTTGTTTCAAAGAAAGCCTCTTTTACGCCCAGTTTGTCGTCGCCCAGTTTGGCTTCACCGAGCTTGTCCTCAGCCAGTGAAATCGTGTTTCCGAGCAAAACTAGGGCATAAATCGAACTTGCAATTCGAACCATCGACCGTACGAAATTCTCAGAAGTCTTAGAAAAAGGCATTGGAACGGGCACGGATGCTTTCCTTGGGCAGGACTGCGACTTGCGGACTTGGTGGAATTTGGCGAACGTCGCCTAGGCGGGATAGTATACAGGCTAATCAATTGGTCCAAAAATAGCAACGAAACCAGGGCTTTGGGCCTCGCGGCGCGAGTCT
>CAMBSL010000321.1 GCA_945870455.1 Pirellula staleyi DSM 6068
CGCCGAATGAGATCGACCTCGGCTGCGTTCACCAGTGGATGTTTATCGGGCCAATCTCGAAACATCCACATGAAGAGGATTGCAATCAGTACGCCTAGAATTCCATAGAGCATCATGACAGGTCGCCAGCTCGTTACGGCAGCCACTGAATCTTTGGGAATCGACAACCACTGATCACCGAATGTCCACCAAAACATCAACTGGATCGTCAGGATTGGAGCCACAGCCCCTCCCATTCGGCCTCCGACGGCAATCACCGAACTGGCAAACCCTCTTCGTTCCATCGGCACCCAACGTCGAACAATACTAGCAGCAACGGGATAAGCGCCTGCCTCAAACAAACCGCAACCGAGCCGCAACACCAATAGCATCGTTGCGCTCGTTGCTAGCCCCATCAGCCCGGTACATAGCGACCAAAGAATGACATAGGCACCGAGCATCCATCTTGCGCCATATCGATCCCCAAGCCATCCTGCTGGCAATTGACCCAAAGCGTAAGTCCAAAAAAACGCCCCGAGTAGCCAATTGAGATCGGTACCGCTAATCCCCAAATCAGCCGCAACTGATTTCGAAGCGATACTCATGCAAACACGATCTAAGTACAAAAGTACGGCGACGAGCATGGCCAGCATGATCATCCCATAACGAATGCGTGTTGGTTGCAAGGCAGTTCCTCAGTTCGGTGAATGAGACGCAGGTGTGGGGTAACGATACCATTTTGCGAGAAAACAAGTAGGGTTGCAAAACGGGAACTTTCCAAGGATGAACCCAGCCACTAAAGATCTTTTTGGCTTGCAACCCATTGCTTGATTTGACCGATGGACATTGATCCGATGCGATCATCGATAACTTTGCCATTCTTGAACAAGAACGAATGAGGAATACCCCCCACGCCGTAGTGTGCGGCGAGTCCGGGCTGATGGTCCGTGTCGACGAATACGACCTTGAGCGAGTCCTTCGACTCGGAATAAGCTGCCAATGCTGCATCCAGCGATTTACATGGTCCGCACCACTCGGCACCGAACTTGACCAACAGCGGTCCGGGCTCGTTGGCGATATTGGTTTCGAAGAAGGCATCCGCTGGCGGCTCTATTCCACGTTTGTCCACTTTTACAGGTATTAACGATTGTCGTGCGAATAGTACAAACAAAAGAATGACCATGCCTGCAATGATCCACTTCCTGTCATTATTCACTTGGGGGCTGGAAGAGGGCATCTGATGTCTCCGGTTGCGTTCATTCAGGGGGAACGGAAATCTGCATTCACGATTGAAACCTCGTTTTGAACTTCTATCCTAGCTCATTTGCTCGAAACGGACCAACATTCGAATTGTAGTTTTCTCATGTCGACCCAAATCATTTGGTAATTGGCTTGATTACACATGCAGTCCGGCGGTATGTCCTGTGCTCCACGCTGCTTGGAAATTGAATCCACCGATCGGACCATCCAAATCTAGGATCTCGCCTGCAAAGAACAATCCTGGTGTTTTGCGGCTCTGCATGTCCTGGAAATTCACCTCGCCCAATGCAACGCCCCCCGCAGTCACTTCTGCTTTCGGATAGCCTCGTGTTCCATGAATCGGAACCGATAACGCTTTCAATCGCTCGACTAGGCTATTGCGAATTTTTTTCGAAAGCTCGGACGTATGGACATCGTTGGTCGAACCGGCAATCGCTACGAGTGCACTGGCAAGGCGCTTTGGAATGCGTTGGCTTAGGACATTGGTGATGGTTCGATTCGACTCCTTGGCTGCATCGATAAGCCACTGCTCACAGGCTTCGCGCGACAGGTCTGGTAGCAAGTCGACGAGCATGCTGGCTGGCGAGTGCGATTGCAAATCAGAGAAGCAACGAGACACGTTCATGGCGGTGGGACCACTGCAACCAAAGTGCGTCCACAGGAGTCCGCCTCTCGACGTCGCTCGCTCCAACTTGGCCATCTTGGCGTCCGCACCGATGACTCGGGCCGTAACTTCCGCATCGTCGAGCGTAATGCCACTCAATTCATGCACCCAGGCTTCATGCGAGAGCAATGGTGTCAGGGCTGGACGCAACGGAGTGATCGTATGCCCCATGCCTTGCGCCCAGGGATAGCCATCGCCGTTGGTCCCGCAACCGCTATAGCTTAATCCGCCTGAAGTAAGCAAAACGGAGTCGCATGTTAAGTTCATTGCTGATTGGGCTTGAACCTGGACAACAACTTCAAAGCCAGCTCCGGGGGACGCTGCGGGACGAACCGACTGAACGGCGGCACCGGTGACAAGACTCGCTCCTTCGCGTGCCAAACGACGAACAATGGCATCCCGAACATCGATAGCCCGATCGCTAGCGGGAAAGACTTTACCGGTTTCTTCGACCTTGGTCGCAACCCCTTCCTGCTCGATTTGTCGCACAACATCTTGGGGAGACAAGCGGCTCAAAACCGACAGCAAAACACGGCCATTTTTCCCGAACGCGTCCGCGATCTTGCGACTGTCGCAATGATGCGTGATGTTGCAGCGTGTACCGCCGGACATCAAAATCTTGACGCCGGCCTTGTTGTTTTTCTCCAAGACGAGCACCTGTTTGCCACGGGCTGCAGCAGTGCCAGCCGCCCAAAGACCGGCTGCACCCCCACCGACAATGATAACATCCCAACGTGTTTGCATGAATGATTTCGCTATTCGTTCTGCACGATTTCCGATTCGAGGTTACACTATGTGCGAGGTTTTGGCGGCACGCGTGATTGATCGCCAAACAAAAGCTACCACCCAATGTAACTCATGTCGACAGAAGCCACAAAAACCGAAGTCGGAAGCTATTTCATTTCCAACTACCCGCCATTTTCACAGTGGACGGGCGACTCGCTGCCGGCCATTGTGGATGCGCTGGCCAAACCACCTCTCAAGCAACAGTTACCTTCTGGCTCCGTTGACACGCCCATGGGGTTGTATCTGCATATCCCGTTCTGCCGAAAGCGATGCAAGTTTTGCTATTTCAAGGTGTTCACTCAGATGAAGGCCGAAGAGATCGAACGCTACGTGTCTGCCTTGACTCGCGAAATCGAGCTGGTTTCCAAGCAACCCGTCATGGGAGGACGACCCTTTCGATTTGTTTATTTCGGTGGCGGTACCCCCAGCTTCCTTTCCGTCAAACAATTGCAGTCGCTTTTCGATCGACTCCATAAAAGTATATCATGGGATCACGCCGAAGAAGTAACGTTTGAATGCGAGCCAGGCACTTTGAGCGAAACGAAAGTACATGCGCTTCGCGAGCTTGGAGTGACGAGACTGAGTCTGGGTGTCGAGAATTTTTCAGACGCAATTTTGGAGGAGAACGGTCGCGCTCACTTATCGAAAGAAATCCACAAAGCTTGGGAATGGATTGTCGCTGCCGGATTTCCGAATGTGAACATCGACTTGATTTCAGGCATGGTCGGCGAGACTTGGGAAAATTGGCGTGAGAACGTCCGCCGCACGCTCGAGCTTTCCCCAGAGAGCGTCACCATTTATCAGATGGAGTTGCCATTCAACACGGTCTATTCAAAAGACCTGTTGCAAACACAACAGGCCGCTCCGGTTGCAGACTGGCAGACCAAACGAGATTGGGTTCGCTTCGCATTCGAAGAATTTCAAAATGCCGGCTATGCGGTCAGCAGCGCATACACAGTCATCAAAGATCCAAGCAAAGTCAGTTTTTCCTATCGAGACAACTTGTGGCGAGGTTCCGATCTCTTGGCAACAGGTATCGCAAGTTTCGGCCACGTCTCGGGAGTCCATTATCAGAATGTTCCCGAATGGAATCAATACCTCGGTGCCATTCTCGACGAGAATAGACTGCCCATAGGTAGGGCATTCGTTCCCACAACGGAACAGTCGCTCATTCGCGAAATGATCCTGCAGCTCAAGCGTGGCTACTTGGACGTGGCGTACTTTGAAACCAAGTTCCAAACCGATATTGTGGAACATTGGCAATCTGTGTGGGATGAGTACGTCAACGAAGGCTACGTATCACTCAAAGAGGATGGGGCAGGGAAATGCAATCGAATCGAATTGACCATGGATGGTTTGTTGAGAGTCGATGGATTATTGCCAGCCTTTTTTGAGGAACAGTTTCGCGGAGTCCGATATACATGAGCGAGCAGCTCACGTTCATGATGGGTGAATTTGCAGCCGAATTCCCTTGTGACCGACTCTATGCCAAGAATCACATGTGGGCGATGCCCATCGGCAACGATGTGATCCGGTTCGGTTTTTCTGCCTATGCAGTCAGGTTGTTGCAAGACGTCTATTTTCTCGAATTTGCCGTCGAAGCCCCGACTAGCTTGAAAAACCGACAAGAATTTGGCAATATCGAGAGCAAGAAAGCAGAGAGTGGACTCTATGCTCCCATGACGGGACAATTGGTCCGAATCAATGAACAGTTGCTAGAGGATCCCTCGGGGATCAATGTGGATAAATACGGTGAAGGCTGGCTGATGGAAATGACTGGGGATTCGAGCGAAATGCTGAGCCCTGATCGGTATATCGAACACTTGGCCCTAGCGTGGGATGTCGCGCAGCGAACTATCAAGGGACAAGCCAATACAATTGAGTCGAATGAGGAATAGCAATCATGGTTAGTGCAAACAATGGAAACGCCCCTTCGAACGGACTGCTAGTCGTTGTGTCGCAGGGTCAAAGCCGAAACCCTGAAAAACGCGAACTGGAAGAGACCATTGCAACCATTGCAGCCGGGCTGCCCAACACCACAAGCATGGTCGTTCCCAACTTGTATGACCTCGCGGCAGATAGCCAAAGCGTCGACAAAATGCGCAACTGGTCTGGCCCGATTGTTATCTTGAGTTGGCTATTCGATCGCGCTGCCTTTTGGGTCCTCGATCGGAACGAAATCCGTGGTCAGCTTGCTGAAGTATTGCTGTTAAACCCAGATCTGCTTAACGACGATGAGGATGACGACGACCAAGAAAAGGAAGACGAGAAAGCGGCCGACCGCGTTACGAGTATTTCGGCTAGACCACCTAGGAACATTTATTCGATCGACATGCGAGCGAGTGGCTTAGGCGACGCGTTTGAAGTCGAGTTCCGGCGTATACTCGCTGTGGAACAACTCGACGCACCGAAAAAAGATGTTTTGTCTCTTGAGCGATTTTTGAATCCGACGAACTCGACGGCCCTGTCGATGGATGGTTCCGGCCGTTTGGAAATCATTTCGAACGCACCGGCCTCGCATGAATCGCCGCTGGGCATCGTCCCGATGCGGATGGACGAACACCCAGCGCGACGTTGGTATCCCGTTATCGACTACAGTCGCTGCACCAACTGTATGGAGTGCATCGATTTCTGTTTGTTCGGAGTTTACGGCGTAGATCGCGGCGAGACGATTTTAGTGGAACAACCCGACAATTGCCGTAAGGGCTGCCC
>CAMBSL010000322.1 GCA_945870455.1 Pirellula staleyi DSM 6068
TATCAATCGTCAATTTAATTAAGGTTATAGCCCATGGCACTCATGATCGCCCCCAGCGTGCAGTGGGGGCAACTGCTAGGTCAACTGAGATCGGCTGTGCCCGAAGCGTTCGGTAACGATGGTAACCCGCTCAACTTGATTGAGGGCCAGTGGGGCAACCCGGGCCACGGCAAACGTTACGCCACCGCGGTCGACGGCAGCGAGCTTGGGCGGATACCGATGATCGATCTGGATACAGCGAAACGCGCGGTGAAGTTCGCCGCCCATGAGCACCAATCCTGGACGCAGGTCGACCTTGACGAACGCCGCCGACGGGTGAGCGATTGCCTCAATCTGTTGTGTGCCCATCGGGAGCTCATTTCGCGCTTGCTGATGTGGGAAATTGGCAAGCCGCTGAAGCTGGCTCAGGACGATGTGGACCGCTGCATCTCCGGTGTCGAGTGGTACGTGGAGCAGATCGAGCCGATGCTGGCCGGACGCACGCCACTAGGCGTGATCTCCAACATCGCTTCGTGGAATTACCCCTACTCCGTGCTGATGCACTCCGTGTTGGTGCAGGCGCTCGCGGGCAACGCCGTGATCGCAAAAACTCCTACCGACGGCGGGCTCTTTTCTCTGACCATCGGCTTTGCACTCGCTCGCCGCTGCGGCCTGCCAGTCTCGCTGGTCTCCGGTTCCGGAGGCGCACTTTCCGAAGCATTGGTCCGCAACCAGGACGTCGACGCATTGGCTTTCGTGGGCGGCAAGTCCAACGGACGAGACATCGCCGCAAGCCTTTACGACCGAGATAAACGATACATGCTGGAGATGGAGGGGGTCAATTGTTATGGGATCTGGGACTATAGCAATTGGAATGACCTGGCCGCTCAAATCAAAAAGGGATACGCCTACGGCAAGCAGCGGTGCACCGCTTACGTCCGCTTTGTTGTCCGGCGTTCGCTGCTGCCACGATTCCTGGACGCCTACCTGCCGGTCCTAAAGTCGCTGAAGATCGGCAACCCATTGCTCGTCGACAGCCCCGATGCGCCGCTACCCGATCTTGACTTCGGACCGTTGATCAATCCGCGTAAGGTCGAGGAGTTGCGGGTGATGTATTCGGAGGCGGTCGGTGCCGGAGCGATCAATCTCTTCGAGGGCGAGCTCAATGAAGATCGCTTCCTGCCCGGACAGGATAACTCGGCCTACTTAGCACCGATCTCGTTGCTGAACGTGCCCCGCAATTGCCGACTTCATCACAACGAGCCCTTCGGCCCGATCGACTCGATCGTGGTCGTCGACCGGGTCGAGGAACTGATCAGCGAAATGAACATCTCCAACGGAAACCTGGTCTCATCGATCGCCTGCGACGATTCGGCCACAGCCCGCGAGATCGCCGCCGAACTGCGTTCCTTTAAAGTAGGCATCAACCAGATGCGCTCACGCGGAGACAACGACGAGGTTTTCGGAGGCATGGGCGCATCGTGGAAAGGTTGCTTCGTCGGCGGCTCCTATTTGGTGCAGTCGGTCACCTGTGGCAAGCCGGGCGATCGGCCCTACGGCAACTTCCCGGACTACACGCTGCTACCTGAACGACGTTAAGGCCAACAGCTCGAAATTTAACGATCTGAAATTCGCTCATCGTTGTTGTTCCTCCATTGTGATCTACACTCCATGAGTTTGGTCCACAACGGCTGGCAGAGGATTGGTAACAACGCGACATCAACGAAGACATCTCAGTTCGTAAGGTTTCCAACGGGAGACCGCAAGAAACCCCTCTCTTTTTGCAACAGTATGAGCCGAAACGCGTTAGCGTCCGGTTGGCTTTCTGCGCCCGGTTGGGTTTCTTAGCCGAAACGAGTTAGCGCGCGGTTATTTTGCGATCCCGTTGGAAAACCGGAGGCTAACGCCTTCCGGCTGATCGAAGACATCGAAGACATCGAAGACTCCGTATCGCAGCAGCATGTTCAAGTTATGTTGTTAAACATCCTGCACAACGAGGATCTTTAACAAGATCCGCTAGTGCGCAAAAAGCGGTTCGACGAAGGGTTGTTGAGAATATGGCTCTCGCCATCGTTTAGCAGACGATGTAATCCCAACTGGCAGTCGAACGAGAATCGCAAAGAATCATGGACGCGAGTCAGCGGTCGATTGCAACTCCGATGGGCTCTTCGCCTCGGTTTCTACAGGCGATTGAGGACCATCTGCCATCGGCTTTGCTTTTGCCAGAGATAACCCCAGTTGATGGAGTTCGCTCGCCTCTCGCAGTCGACTTGAAATCGCGGAGCTCGACATATCCACAGCAATGGAACTTGAAAAACGCTCGTCATGCAATCTGCTATTCATCTACTGCAAACCCAAGTCGTTTGATGTCTATTCGATCGATATCTCGCCCGGTGGACCGTTTCATTTCGACCAAACCCTCTCTCGAAACGGCGCAAATAGGAAGTCCATTCCAGTCAAACCATTGGCGTTGACTCCAAGCAGTCGTGTCCAATCTTTTGGGTACCAACAAGTCGAGTATCCGGTATTCAGTCCCTTCGATCTTAAGAATACGATAAACGTCAGAATCAGCGAACGGAATTCTGCCAGACTCGTCAAGAAATCCGGAGGCAGCAGCAACTTTTCTTGCTTGATCGAGCGATTCGGGGGGTATCAAAAAATCGATGTCTTTAGTAAACCGAGGATAGCCATGGAGAGCGACGGCCATTCCCCCGCATAAGGCATAGTCTACCTTCGCCTCGTTGAAACGTTGCACAAGTTCGCGAAGCTCTGATTCAAGTGTCAGCACCGAAGCTCCTTACGCTTTCTTCGACCTCGGTCATTGTGTTTGTCGTTTCGGCAGTAAGTACGATTGGTCAGGTAACGCAAGGTAAGTAGAGGCTATCCGGAAACCATGAACCGGTTTGGCGTTAGCCGCCGTGTTCTAGGTTACGTAGTATCCCTTACCCGAGGGTCAGGAGCAAGTGTCGATGGATGGAGATTCGCTGGCCACTCCCGCTCTTTTGGCACGTCGAATCTATATCGATTTGTCCAGAACCACCACGACCCACTCCGCCGCAAAAAACGTCTTCGCCATCACTCCCATGCAACGAGAAGTGATATCGGAACTGGTTGGAGCTCCGATCAGCATCCAAAGAACGATACCAGAACTTGCATGAGAGGAGAGGGACACTCCAGTGTGTCTCTCCAGCCCCACCTCGTGACCCATCTCTTTTTGCGACGTTATGAGCCGAAACGCGTTACCGTCCGGTTGCCATTATGAGCCGAAACGCGTTACCGTCCGGTTGGCTTTCTGTGCCCGTTGAAAACCGGAGGCTAACAGACGCAGGCCAGCACAGGCCTTTGGAAATGGAAGCGGCTGGGATGTGGCGCATTGCGGCGCACGATTCCTGGCCAACTGGGGAGCGTGAATCGGACTGAGCCGACGGATTCTGCTAAACTGAAGCTTGCTACGACCCTACTCAGTGCCTCCAATAGACTTATTCCATAAGTTTTGATGCGGTACTGAGATAGCCTACCCCTCCCCCAGGATCCGCTCATGATGAAAGTGATTGCACTCACTCTTGCCAGTCTCCTTGTCCTCGTTCAGCCTCTGGTAGCGCAAGACAAAGCAAAGAGCAAAGTAACGGAAAAAGCCGCACCAAGGGGCAAAGTAGCTTACACCGCTGCAGTGCCCAAGCCCACGCTCACCGAAATCCGATACGGTAACCATGAACGCCACATTCTCGATTTTTGGAAAGCGGAATCATCCAAACCTACTCCGCTCGCCTTTGTCATTCACGGCGGTGGATGGCAGGGTGGTGAAAAGGAGCGAGTGGATCGATTCGTCGACGTCGCTGCATTGCTAAAGGCAGGCATCTCCGTGGCGGCCATCAATTACCGCTTCATCAAAATGGCAGACGATGAAGCGATCAAGCCGCCGGTAAAGATTCCGCTCTACGATGCCGCGCGGGCATTGCAGTTCGTGCGAAGTAAGGCGACCGAATGGAACATCGACAAAGATCGTATCGGTGCAGCCGGTGGGTCCGCTGGAGCTTGTTCCAGCTTGTGGCTCGCTTTTCACGACGATCTCGTTGATGCAAAAAGTATTGATCCGGTTGCCCGAGAGTCCTCGCGCTTGCAATGTGCCGCTGTGACCGGAGCGCAAACATCGCTCGATCCACAACAGATGAAGGAGTGGACCCCCAATAGCAAGTATGGAGGTCATGCATTTGGCATTCCGTCCTTCAATCAATTCCTTGCAGATCGTGACAAGATTCTGCCGTGGATCGCAGAGTATTCACCTTATGCTCTTGTTAGCAAAGATGATCCTCCAGTTTATCTAATCTACAGCGCACCTCCTGCGCTCGGTCAGGATCAGAAAGACCCAACTCACACCTCGAACTTCGGTGTTAAGCTCCAGGAGCACTGCCAAGCAACCGGCGTCAATTGCGAGCTTCAATACCCAGGTGCTCCAGACGTGAAACACGCCACGCCAACGGATTTCCTCATCGCTACGCTTAACGCCAAATCACGCTGATGCGAATGCTGCATTAGCACTGTGGACTAAGCCGTAGCCGGGACTAAGCCGCCCTTACGCGTTGGGTTCACGATTAGGCATTAACGGGCTTGCGACCAAGCATCCGACGGGAGTCGGCTACTTGTCCGTAATGCATCATGGTGTGCATCGCGACAGTTGACAAGCATGCGCCGACCGTGCCAAACATGGATTCCCGACCCGACGGCGAATTCTTCGTCACGGTAGCTAGATCACCTTCCGACAAGCTGTCTACGAACGCGAGCGTGTTCGCACGAACTTCATCAAACTTGGCTCGAACATCGCTCCACGACGGGTAGTCATCAAGATTCGACGAGGGTTCGCGCTGAGCTCCAAAAGTTTCTTTCCACTTGATAAGAGGATTTTCGTTCCCTCGGATGATGTGTTCGATGATGTTGGATTCTGCGTATGTCAAATGGCCAAGTATCCAAAGCGGCGGATTGCCACCATTGGATGTTGGCATCTGCAGCGGTGCGTCCTGCATGTCGTCGATAAGTTTCAAGATCATTATTCGACTGGTTTCGAGTCCGTGTCGAAGGTATTTGACAGTGCTCATGGTGAGACCCCTTAATGGTAGATGTTTCAAAAGTATTCATTCAGACAGGACCAAAATGTAATGATTTGCCGAAAATGCGGTAGGCTGCTTTTGTGAGAGGAGAGGAACACTCCAGTACTGCATGAGCATGAGACACAGCCGAACCAAATTCAAAGGTGTAGGCACATTCCATGTGCCGTCCACCTGGAATCCTGGCAAAAGCATGACTGCGAACGGCACGGCGGAGCGTGCCTGCT
>CAMBSL010000323.1 GCA_945870455.1 Pirellula staleyi DSM 6068
TCGCAGGAAGTAACCGAGCGTTTGACCGAACCCAGTGGCGCGATCGGTGCGATTCAACGGATGATGGCCAATGACGTCGCATGCAAGAACGTTTCAGCCGACTTTGCATTGCCGGCGGACCAGCGCCGACTGTTTCCTGGGATTGAACTCGACGTTGTGCCAACGGCGGATGACGCTGTCGTCGAATCCAAGCTTCGGGCCGCCGTCGTGCATTTGCATCGACACGTACTAGGGCGTGACGACAGTCCCAATGGGGGCGATGTTGACCAAACACTGCGGCTGTTTGCAGGAATTGTGGAACAGGGAACATCGCGTGGTCGTTTCGAAAACGTGGAAAGCTATTTCTGCAAGAGTAGCGGTCAGGACGGACCTCGCGACTTGGATCCGCATTACACGATGCGAGCTTGGCGTGCCGTTGTGACATACTTGCTAAGACAACACGATTTCCTCTACGAATAACCGGTTCCACATGCGTCGTGATTTCTTGAAATGGTGTGCCTCGGCGGGGATGGGGCTTGCGTGCCCATCTCTTATCTCGGGCAGAAGTCGAGCCGACGACAAGCGAGAGCTTCCAACCTATGACGGACCGTTCTATGTAGTCTGCAATGCTTCCGGAGGTTGGGACACGACGTACCTGATGGATCCAAAAGGAATTGGCGGCATCAATCGACTTTACGAAAAAGGGGATATCCAAACCGAAGGTAATATCCTTTTTGCGCCAACCGCGAAACACATTGTTGAGGGAATGAGCAACGAGCAGTTTTTTTCAAAATATGCTAGTGAATTGCTGGTTGTCAACGGGCTGGATTACTCAATTAACAATCACTCTCCGTGCAGTCGGTATATGGCCACGGGAAATCTCGACAGTTTGGCATATCCAACCTTTGCAGCCTTGGTAGCAGCTTGCCATGGTCGGACTTGCCCGCTCGCTTTCCTGACGTTCGGAAACTATTCGGCGACCGGTAACCTCGTCCCGATGTCACGCGTACCCTATATTCCCTCTTTGAAACTCCTGGCCAATGCGGACGCCGTTCAAGGAATGCAGCAGCACCTTTATCACGAGCCGTTTGTGACCGATCAGATCGAAGCGGCACTAGCTCAACAGAACGAACGTCGAGCTTCGCAAGTCCAACTGCCGCGGCGCGAGCGAGCGGAGAACATGTTGTATTCGGCTCAATGGAACTCGCAGGCGCTCGCACGCGTTACGCCGCACATTCCCGAGTCGATACCGAAGGATCCATTATCGCAGCAAGCGGAAATAGCATTGGCATCGTTCAAGGCGGGAGTTTGTGTGTCCGCAAACTTGACAATCGGTCAGTTTGATAGCCATCAAAAAAATGACGAAGACCAAATGAAACTGCTGCCGAAATTTCTTTCGAGTATCGATTATCTGTTGCGTCGTGCCGAAGAGTTGAAAATCAGAGAGAAACTGGTTCTGATTATGCAAAGTGAGATGGGACGAACGCCTTCGTACAACAATGGAAACGGCAAGGACCATTGGTCGATCGGCTCGATTATGTTGTTGGGGCCAGGTATTTGCGGGAGCCGAGTCGTGGGTGCGACGGATGAGGGACAGCTCGCCGTTCCTATCCATTCGCAGACGCTCGGACTCGACCGCGAAAACGGTATCCGCGTCCGTCCAGAACACATTCATGTTGCGTTGCGTGAATTAGCCGGCAGTGCGGATCATGAATACTCCCGGCAGTTCCCGTTCAAGATAAAGGATGGAGAAAAACTCAAAGACTTGTGGACAGGGGCATAATTTTTGGCCGTCGCAACCTCTTGAATTTTGGGCTAAGTTGCACGACGCTCCGCGTCGTGATTCCTGCGACGCGGAGCGTCGCACAACGAAGGAGAAACATGATCGCATTGCAATCTCGACGCCAGGCAACACTTTACTTGCCATCTCCAGACAGAGAACGTATTGATGCGTTGCGTTCCCGTTTCAATCCTGTTCAATTCGACCTCATAAAAGCGCATGTAACGCTGTGCCGAGAAGACGAAGTTCTTGATTGGAATGCACTGTCATCTCGGCTCTCGGACGTGGGAGCAATTGAAGTTGCATTGACGTTTGGGCGACCTGTACGCGAGCAAAACTTGGTTTACCTACCAGCCATAGGCTCAGTAGAGCCGTTTGACACATTGCGGAATTCACTTCTCTCAACCAAGGATTCGCGGCCGCGGAAACTCGATCCGCACATTACGTTGATTCATCCGCGAAACGGGATTTGCACGGATTCCATGTTTGAGGAAATCGCGAGTCAAATGGTACCTTTTTCGACAACTTTTCGGAGTGTTGCGTTGATTGAGCAGTACGACGGGAGCGAATGGCGAAACGTAGATTTTTAGTCCAATGAAACAATCCCCTGAGATAAACGGGCTGTTGATTTAATCGTGCGACGGACTTCCTAGTCCGTCGAATTCCCCATTGACGGACTTGGAAGTCCGTCGTATCGCCCTTACCCAATAACGACTTCACTAAATCAACAGCCCGTAAAGCCAGGGGCATCTCATTCATGCAAGTCGCTATGATAAGCGGGTTCAATCGGAAATTGACTCGACAAGGAAAATCAAATGGTAATGTTTCGATCTCGATCACAAACACAACGTCAGCCTCTTGCAAAAAGCACCCTAGGGATTTTTGGAATCATGACGATTTCGCTTGTTGCTTGGTGCGTTGCTCAACAATCTGAACCCAAGAACGACGCGCTCCGTCTGCCGTCGCCGTCCCTCCAACTTCCCTCTGTTCCATCGCTCGAATCACCGCAACCGATCGTTAACGATCCTAAATCCGACCCGTTGTTTCAAGAGATTCAGCGAATGATCTTGCGGGGGAACAAGGATCCTTTAGCACCATCTTCGCCCGTAACGCAGGAAAACAAAACCGGCTCGAACCCTAGCGATGATTTGATCTCCTCGGCTAGGTGGCACGCGGTGGAGTCGATACTCGCCGCTGCCAGGATGCTTGAAGAAGATGTTGCAAGCTCCCTGCGTCGCAGTGATTTGGAACAAGCGAGTAAGACCGGAAATGCCATTAGGGCATTGCGTGGACAAGCCCTTGATTTATTAAGATTGCAGTAACCTCTCGCATTCCGCCATCCTTTGCTACAATTGCAATTTAACTATTTTGTAACCCGTTCAGTGAGTACCAAATATGAAATCTTCGCAGTACTTCTCCTCCAAGATGATTTTTGGTTTAGTCGTCTTATTGCAGATGTCGGAGCGATCTGTCGCCGAGGATTGGCCCAACTGGATGGGTCCAAATCGAGACAACGTCTGGAACATCGCAAAACCTCCGCAAAGCCTGCCATCAGGCAGCCTCAAAGCAAAGTGGACGGCACCTGTGGCGGGCGGCTATTCTGGACCTGCGGTTGTCGGCAATCGAATTTATGTGACCGATCTCGTCACGAAAGCCGACGCGAAGGTGGACAATTTCGGACGCAAGTCGTTTGATGGCACTGAGCGCGTTCTGTGTTTCGATGCCAACACCGGCAAAGCCATTTGGAAACATGAATATAATGTGACCTATGCGATCTCGTATCCAGCCGGACCGAGATGCACGCCTGTCGTCGATGGAGGCAATGTCTACACTCTTGGCGCGGAAGGCGACCTTTTTTGCCTTGAGGCACAGACTGGCAAAGTTGTTTGGTCCAGGAAACTAAAGGATGATTACAAGACGAACTCGGCTTTATGGGGTTTCGCGGCTCACCCATTGATCGATGGCGATAACTTAATCACTTTAGCGGGTGGTGAGGGCTCGCATACAGTTTGCTTAAACAAGAAGACTGGTAAAGAAGTGTGGCGTTTCGGGACCGCACCCGAACAAGGTTACTCGCCACCGAGCATTATCACAGCTGGTGGCGTCCGTCAACTTATTCTCCCAAATCCAACAGCCATCAATTCGGTCGATCCTGCCACGGGGAAACTGTATTGGACACTTCCATACGACGCCAGCAACGGCTCAGTCATCATGGTGCCGATTCAAGTGGGTAAGTACTTGTTCGTTGCCGGCTACTCGGACAAGAACTTGCTGATCGAATTGGATGCGACATCGCCCAAAGCAAAAGAGGTTTGGCGGAATGTTGCCAAGAAAGCTCTCTCGCCTGTCAACGTTCAGCCGATGGCCATCGGGGATGTTGTGTACGGCATGGATCAAAGCGGCGAAATGATCGCTTTCAAAATCGATACAGGTGAACGCTTGTGGGAAACAAGTAAGCCTATCGGTCGTCGTCCATTGGGCAGCGGAACGGCGTTTCTTGTGCGAAGCGGTGATTTGTTTTATTTGTTCAATGAGCTGGGAGAGTTGGTTGTGGCCAAGATGAATCCACAAGGCTATGAAGAAATCTCGCGCGAAAAAATAATCGAGCAAACGAACAACGCGTTCGGTCGCGAAGTCGTGTGGTGTCCGCCAGCTTTTGCAAACGGATGTATTTACGTTCGCAATGACGAAAAACTGATTTGCGTTCCGCTGACAAAGTAGTATCCCCTTTCCCATACAATCCAAATGCAAAACGAAGAAAACCAATCCCAGGACTCAATGTCGAGGAGGACTTTCGGACTCAATGCCGTCGGGACCGTCGCTGTTGGTGCTGCTGCAACCATTTCTGCAACGAGTATGACCGGATCACTCCAAGCGTCCGCTCCGATTGATGCCAAAACGGGGCGATTGAAGCAATCTGTCTGCAAGTGGTGTTACTCCAAGCTCTCGCTTGAAGCGATGTGCAAGGAAGCAGTCCAGCTTGGGCTCGTCGGTATCGACTTGCTTACTCCAAAAGATTTCCCAACCTTGAAGCAGCATGGGTTAGTTTGCACGATGGTTTCGTCTCATCCGCTGACAAACGGATTGTGCGACGAGAAGTATCACGAGGACTCGTTGAAAGCCATGAACGAAGCCATCGAAGCGAGTTCGTCCGCTGGCTACCGCAACGTCATTTGTTTTTCCGGCAATGCGAGAGGAATCGACCGAAAGGCTGGGCTCAAGAATTGCGTTGCGGCTCTTAAGAAGATCATTGGTGTAGCCGAGAAGAAGAATGTTATTTTGAACATGGAGCTGTTGAACAGTCGCGTTGACCATGCGGACTACATGTGCGACAACTCTGCCTGGGGGATCGAACTCGTCAAAGAGGTCGGTTCGGATCACTTCAAATTGCTATTCGATATTTACCACATGCAAATCATGGAGGGAGATATCATTCGGAGCATCCAAAAGAACCATCCGTACTTTGGGCACTACCATACAGGTGGCAATCCGGGGCGCCACGAATTGAA
>CAMBSL010000324.1 GCA_945870455.1 Pirellula staleyi DSM 6068
TATCGGGGTGTTCAGCGCCGCGTAACGCTGCGCGGCTGTGCGATAGGAACTTGGCGGCGCGGCCTGTTGACACCCGCAACACACCAACATTGAACCGACAACGAGTCCGAGTTTGCGCAGAACTACATATAGCATTTGTTTTCTCCTAACGTGAATTAGCATCATTTGATTACCGACTGGCGACACTTCCCAACATTTGGTTCAATTCAATCTTCTTCCAGGAGGTTGATCCCAAGCGGTGGCCGCGAGCTTCCGCACGATCTCCCGGTACCTTCATGTCGATTATCTGCTTATAGATACTGCCTTGGTGGACCAGTAATAAGACGCATACTGTGTCGGCTGCGGAGTTTACGTAAGAGTTCAGCCAAAGCTCGATGGTATGTAATGGCGATTTTAGATACGCCAGCTCCCAAGCCATAAAGTCCGCGTGGGAGCTAGATGATAAGTTGCCCGACGAACGCACATCGCGAACCAAGGAGGCAAAGTCAGCCAACTGATTCTCGAAGTTGACCTCAACACCCGGCGAGTGCCTGCGACTAATCCAAAGATCGATATCTGTATCGTTGGCTTTAGATTGCCAATTTAACGCTAGCAGAGTGCTACCATTAGACTTTGCTTTCAGGACTTCGTTGCGAATACTCTCGGGCGTGTCACTGCTAAGTGTATCGCCAAAGTCAGGAGCTGCTTGGGGAGGGGGTAAGGCTATCATTCGAGGTGGCTCGATATCGATCGCGTCACTATTAATTGGAATCTTTGACTCCAGCTCTCGAGTAGTATTCCGAAAAGCGTCAACAATGTCATTGCTGAAGTCGATGAACTCAATGGAATGTTGGTTAAAGAACTGTCGATAGAATAGTCGCATAGCGTCTTGCATTTCATGGTCAACAAACGTCGTTGGTGTAATCCAAAATAGTTTGGTACCTTCCGGTAGCGGCGAAGCTTCAAGCGTTACAAGAAATGGGGAAGTGCTACGCGGGTCTAGAGTGCTACTTAAGCTCGGGAGTCGTCGCCCACGAAATGACCACACCGGCTCGACTGGGTCGAAGTAGATTGGGTCACCGAAGACGGCTACAAAGGTTGGGATGGAGCGACTCCCGCTTAACGAGTTGGACGACCAGATCGATGCTGGAACAGTGGGCGCCCCCACTTGCTGAGCGAAGTCGGGCGGAACTTCACTCTCATCCTGTAGGAATGCTATGAACTCATTTAGTCCTTGACCAATCGAACGAAAGCGATGTTGCTTGGTCCCGTCCGGGATCTGTATTGATGCCAGAAGGAAATGGTCTGGGCATCGATAAATGTGCAAGAAACTGCCCGCAGTTGCATGCTCCAAGTATGAAGCTACGCAGTGTTCGAGCGTTACACGATCGCTCTTTGGTAGTCCCTCAGCAACAAAGAGAACGAGTTGTTCGGCTCGGTTTACGTCTGACGTTCCGTGCCTCACTTGGGAATCTTTTGCTGTATCAACAACGCCGCCACAACCAATTAGCATCGACGTTACTAGCAGCAACAGTCCAAAATAAGCGAATGGATTAAGCTTCATGATTTTACTCCTATTAAGAAACATTTACTTCGAAACATTTGAAGAGAGACGAACATTAAAAGCCCGGTTTACGACTACTTGGTCTCGAGCCAGCCCAGTCTCTTCCTCAAGCACCTGGTGGCTACCCTCAAACAAGTTTCCATCATGGTCGATTGCGGACACCGATACATCTACGGCGGCTCCGCGATGAGCATAGACCATCGTTGCTTGCAACGGATTGGAATTGAGCTCTACGTGTTCTAATAACAACAGACACTCGACCCGTTCATTTTCATGCGTACGAGACCCAATGCCCCGATAACGGTTCCGGAGTACAAGATGCTTTACGTTCGGAGGTACCGAAGCATCAATTTCACAGTGAGGACAACCTGTCCACCTAATGATTAGGATGGTCGGCATTCGAACAAGTTTGGTAATCTGCTCTCTGACCGCCGCACGCTGCGATTGGGGTAATGATTCGATCAATTGACTAAATCGTTGCCGATTCTGTTCATTGGCAGCTTGGTTCCGATTGTTTGTTTCAACCAACGAGCTTGTGCCGGCCGTGTGCGTTTTTGGAAGCAACAGCGATGGCGTTAACCCATTACTAACCGGTGGGAAGGAAGTGACGGTTGCGTCGCTAGCCTCTGGAATCAAGTTTGCGTCTGGCTGTATTGGCGAGTTCGGAGCTGTTTCATCTGGCGTCGTAGCCGAGGAACTATTCTCGGGCTTGTTAACGGCGAGCGAAGTAGCTCCTGGCGCTGAGTCCGGAATAGTATCCGCTTGTAGAATCGGAACTAGCCGATCGCCAATACTCTGAATTCTTTCCGGAGATCGCTCGGTTTTGATTTCAACTTTTGCGTCGAGCTCTGAATACTCATTCGCTGATTTACTTTCCTTCGAAGACTTATTGGCGGCACCTCCCAAATCGCTTGCCTCGGGCTTCTCCAAGCCTGACACATTCTTTTCGGCGAGCCGGTTCACTCGCTTTCGGGGAACGGTTTTGTTGGTGTTGATCCCGCTTAGCTGCTCATCATCTTCCACCGTTTCAGCCGTCGCCGATTCTTCGCTGGACGCCGCGTAGAGTTTAGAGCTCCGACTCTTTGAGTTTGGAGCTTTGATGCTGGATTCCGTCGCTTCATTTTGATGCAGAATGCTTTCGCCGACCTGATTGCGAGGGAGAGGTCCGTTCGCCGAACTTGGAATTACAGCATCCTCGCTCGGCTCCACGTTAGCTGTCACAACTGGGTCAATCGAGCTGCTTTCGGAGCCTGCGTTGCTCGCCTTAATAGCCTCGGTTTGATCTTGTGGACCGTTTGGTACTTGCACCTGCACGCGGCTGCCTCTCGCTTCCGACGATTCGTTGACTGGCTCAGGTCGTTTGGTTTCGATTGTTGATCCGGTCGATAGGTGCCACACTCCGATAAAGTCGCTTCCATCGGGAACCACAGGAATGGCAAATCCATGAGTCGCAGGTTTATTCACCTCAAGAAGATCAAGTCGCTGACGAACAGCGGCAATATGTCCCCCGATCGAATGTGTTGCCGCCAATCGGTAGGCACGAATAACGTCGCGCTCGTGACGCATTGGTGCGGTCCAGCGGGTTTGGTGAGGGATGAGCGTGATCGCCGCGGACGCGGGAATCTTCTTTACGGCGAATTGAACGAACGGGTTACTTGACTTTTCGTTGATGAAACTCGCGTCAGACGGGATGTTTCGGTTCGTAAATGACCAGAAGGGATGTTCCGGATCGTTGAACAGCATGTCACCAATCACGAACACTTGCGTTGAGTCGATTTCATTGGCACAGTATGTCCAGAACGTCTTAGCGAGTCGATGCAGCGCTACCTGAGGCGAACTACCACTGCCAGCGTTGGTGTCGATAAATCGGACGACGTTGTCGACACCGGCAGCTACCGAGCTATCGCGAAATCGATTGCGAGGACTCTTCGATTCAGGAATCGTGAAAGTCGCGATTAGCGAGTGGTCACTGCCTTTCACGATGGTCAAGCGAGAGCCGACATCTGCGTTCAGAATGTAGCTTTCTACAGCGGTCTTGACCATCAAAGAGCTATCCTTCGGTAACCCAGAACCCAAGACCAGCAGAGCACTTTGACCGCTAGCTGTTGCAGCTTGCATGCACAGCAAAAAGATTGCAAAAAGAGTTTTCATCTTCGAGAAACATTCATTAAGAAACGTGGCCATTGGTTTTGATCCGATCATTGTTGATGTGAATTGATTTGATGTGCGGTTCGTTGACAGCCAGCAATCGCGACTTGAACTTCAGTTCGTCGATATGTTCGAGGAAAAGTTCTTCACCGCGGTTAACGCAAACTGCGCGATGAGTAGACTCCCAGTTGGAAATGGCATCGCCGTACTTTTGCAACTCAGCCAGTGTCGCTTCGATGCAGCACGTCAGTCGACGCAGTCGCGATAGCTCAGCACGAAAAAACAATGCGTAGCCGCTTAAAACCACGCGATATTGCCACAGCGAACTTTTAGCGGAATCGAATAGGATCTCTGCCACCGTTGTGATGCCCGCGGAGCAATAAATCGCGGCGAGGGATACGATCCAATTAGGAGGACCACTCTGCCCCAAACCAGCAGCCTGGAGGGTACCAACCTTAAGAGCCAATAAGCCGCTACCGAGAATCGCGACGGCTAACACAATTGGCAAGGCAGAATTCTTGAACAATCGCTGCATCCAGAAAGCCGCAACGTTTAAGATGCCGCAGCTAACCAAAAGAAATGCAACGGTGTACGGAACGGCAACACAATAGAGTTGCCATCGGGTTGCGTTGGGCAACCACTCAGAGTCTTCCAGAATTACAACGATGTTGGTAGCCTCAACAACGCTAAAAATGCAGATCAAGATCGCCAACACCACTAACGAAAATATCGCGGGTAGGTTATTCCAACTCACTCGTTTGCCTGCTGGATCAGTCCCGACTTTTGCGGTACCGAATGCTCGCGTAGCGAGTTTATCCGCCGGCGGATAGTCTGCGCTGATGAAGCCCAGCATTCTCGCCAAATGTGACTCACATGCTGTCGCTACTCTTCTCAAACGCTGAAGAGATTCGTCGTGAGCCAAGTCATAATTGCTGACGTTGATGCAGGCTACCTCGCGCTCACTCTTTTCAAAGCGATTCTCGACTGCCGCCTTCAACACAGCATCGGGAATTTGCCTGCCTGCGCGCTCTGACTCGTACGCGTCTGCGTACCCTCGGGTCTTTTCACTTAGCCGAACCCCTCCTTGCTGCTCGTTGATTTCGAGGTATTCCACCTCGAATGGCCCCTTCGAGTGCCCTGAGCATGAATTAATATCCACCATCCGCTATCTCCTTCGCTCCAAAAATGAATTTGACGTTCCCGCATGCCGCGGATCCCGTTTTTTATTAATTGCAAGTGCTGGGCCGGTTATGACGGATGTTCCGCAATTGCGTGCGTTTATCCAGCTTTTTGCGGCTTAAAAAATTTAAAACTTCGCCAAGAGGTTGGGGATCGCAAGTACTGACGCTGCGTTTCTGAGGTTGGCAAGGATCAGGCTGACGCCCGAATTCCTCATCACAATGAATTCACGAGATACATGGTCTCAACGCTTTGACAACGGAACGATTCTTCGGATAAAGCGGCGATCCGCCACATATGATTCTTCGAGCTCTGATGATGACGGATGCGGTTCTACGTTCTCGCAAACTCGAATTGAGAATTTCGTCGAGACGCGAAAATACGCGGATTCGAT
>CAMBSL010000325.1 GCA_945870455.1 Pirellula staleyi DSM 6068
CTAAGGGCTTCACTCGACGCGTTTTTGGACGAAGTGATTTGGAGTCCTGAAAGCGATTATCGCCAGTTTTTTAAAGCCGACTGGTCGTTCGCCACGCCTCGTATGACGGAGTTTTACGGAGACGCCTGGAAAACGGAAGGTGGCCAAACTTCGGGACTCTCACGAACCGTCGCAGATAACCGTTCGCAACACGGGTTACTCACGCATCCGTTTATGATGAGTGGCCTGTCTTATCACGATTCAACGTCCCCCATTCATCGCGGTGTGTTTTTGATCCGATATATGTTGGGTAGGACTTTGCGACCACCTAACGATGCTTTTTCGCCGCTGAGCCCTGACTTGCACCCGGATTTAACGACCCGAGAACGAGTTGCACTCCAAACAAGTCCAGAAAATTGCCAGGTCTGTCATACAAAAATCAATGGACTTGGGTTTGTGCTTGAGAATTTCGATGCAGTCGGTCGTTTGCGGGAAACCGAAAGGAACAAACCCATTGATCCAAACGGAAGCTACCGAAGCCGCGACGACGAAATCGTTGCTTTTCAGAACGCGAAAGAGCTGGCAGATTACTTGGCCGATTCGCCGGATGCTCACCGAGCATTCGTGAGTCGCGCATTCCAGCACTTTGTCAAGCAACCGCCGGACGCTTACGGACCCAATGTACTGAACGAACTTGTAAAGCGATTCGGAGAAAGAAACTTCAGTATTCGCGAATTAATTTTTGAAATTGCTATAATTGCCGCGACTCCCCCCGAGACTGCCACCTCACCAAAGGAAAATTGATATGCATCCATTGACATCCCGACGAGATTTCTTAATCAAGACCGGCGTGAGTGCGGCCGCAGCCAATTTTTTGTACTCCCTACCGAGCCTTGGTTGGGCGGCTTCGTCCGGAACGCCCAAGAAGAAACGGATGGTGTTTTTGTTCAGTCCCAACGGCGTCATTCCCCAACACTTCTGGCCAGATCAGTTGGGCAAAGAATTTGAGCTCAAACGAATCCTACAACCGCTCGCAGATTACAAGGATCGCATGCTGACACTTCACGGTGTGTGCAATCGAATCAAAGGAGACGGAGATGGTCACATGCGAGGGATCGGGTGTTTACTGACCGGTATCGAATTGTTTCCGGGCGATGTGCAGGGAGGATCGGATACGCCTGCAGGCTGGTCGATGGGGATCTCGATCGATCAACATATTAAAAACAACCTGCAGTCGAATCCTGAAACACAAACGCGATTTGGATCGCTGGAATTTGGGGTGATGGTTCCGGATCGAGCGGACACTTGGACGCGAATGTCGTATGCTGGTCCCAATCAGCCGATCGCTCCAATCGACAATCCATACCAGATGTTCGACAAACTATATGGCCAATCCAAGAATCGCGAATTACTTGCAAGCGTTCTAGATGATCTAACAGCGGACTTCAAGAAAATTGAGCCGTTGATCAGTGCGGAGGACCGGCGAATGCTCGACGACCACGTTCAGATGGTGCGGGAGTTGGAAAAGGAATTGCAGACAGAGCTTGTTCAGCAAAACAAGCAGAAAGATGTTGGGCATGCTGTACCGGCCCTGGCTGCGAATGTGAACGAAGAGAACAACAACATTCCCCAGATTTCCAAAATGCAGATCGATTTGCTGGTTAGTAGTTTTGCTGCGGACTTTGCTCGTGTCGCAACGTTTCAAATAACGAATTCGGTGGGGCAACCGAAGATGAGATGGTTAGACATCGACGAGGGTCACCACGAACTGTCGCATGAGCCGGACACCAATGAAGCAGCCTACGAAAAGCTAATCAAGATCAACACTTGGTATTGCGAACAAGTCGCGTACCTAGCGAAACGACTGGCAGAAACTCCTGAGCCAGATGGACAGGGTTCTTTATTAGATAACACCACTGTTGTCTGGACCAATGAACTGGGCAAAGGGAACTCGCACACTCGCGACAACATTCCATTTGTGTTGGTCGGGGGCGGATGTGGATTTGAAATGGGTCGCGCGATGGACTTCAAGGGTGTGCCGCACAATCGTCTGTTGATGAGTTTCAGCGAGTCGATGGGAATCCCGGTGAAATCATTTGGCAACCCAAATTATTGCGAAGCAGGTCCCCTTGGTGGACTAACCGCCTAGGGGTGCATGAACAGGTCCGTTTGGCCCCTTCAGGCCTTCAGGGCATTGGATGTTGCGGTTGATGCGTACCCAGGGCGGCCCTGCGCTCTGCCCTGGTCCAGGTTATGTAAGCCCGTTGGGCCAGCCCTACGGGCTTAAGAGATACATCACCAAAATCTCCAGATGAATTGAAAATCAATGGGGAGGGCGACGCTCCTGCCGAGCTTACGACGTAATGGTTCGGCGGGAGCCTCACCCTGCCCAACATGGAATTTCATCGCGGCACGCTACGACGCGACCGGTACAACTTCAAAAAACAAACCTGAAATCGCATCCCCTGCCAGATTGAGCTTTGTCTGGAAATCATCGATGAACTCATGCAGACCAATATTCATGACTTCGTCAATGTGCAAAAAATCAAGTTCCGCTCGGAGTCGTCCTAAATACTGCTCAGGCTTGTTCTGGAAGTTGCCCGCCGTACCACCCGTGATCGCAAGCAGCGATTGCTCCGCGCGTGAGATGCAAAATCGAATCGCTCGCGGAAAGTCTCGGTCCAACAGCATAAACGCAGCAACCTGCTTTGGCGAAATACGTCCGTAGCGACGCCGGTACATTTCTAGCGCACTTGTGCTTTTGAGCAACATTCCCCATTGGCTAATGTCGATCGGAGTGCCAACATCGCTAATGTCGGGCAGCAAAAGATAGTACTTCACGTCCAGGATTCGCGATGTCTTGTCCGCTCGCTCCAGCAAAGCACCGAGTCGACCGAAATTCCATGCTTCGCCGTGTGACATGGTGCTGTAGGTAACACCCTCGAGCAAGTAGCCAGCTTGGCGAATGCGTCCGAAGAACTCGAACGGGGAGTCGACAGCCTTGGAATCGTTCCTGTGGTCTCGCACAAATAGATAGAATTTGTTGAGTTCCTCCCACATCTGACTGCTGAGCATTTCTCGACTGGTTCTTGCGTTCTCCCTAGCCATCTTGAGGCACGACAAGATCGAGTTTGGGTTTCGTTCGTCAAACGTTAGGAAACGAATAACACTCGCTTGATTCACTTCGTCATAGTGTTCATGAAACACATCGTGATCGCCCGTGGTATAAACCAACGGCTCCCATTGCTGATAGCGGTCGAGCCCAAGCCCCAGCGTCAAATTGAGCGTAACATCGATGAAGCGAGCCACATTCTCGGCGCGTTCGATATAACGCCGCATCCAAAAAATCGAGTCCGCTACGCGAGATAACATTCAAACCACCTGTCGTTTATGTTTTCTATTGTCGTCATGTGAAATTATTGGCCGTTGGCTTCGCTTCTGAGGACCCAGGTATCTTTGCTGCCACCACCTTGGGACGAGTTTACGACAATCGAACCTTTCACCAACGCAACGCGAGTTAATCCACCCGGTACGATATAGATGTCCTCGCCAAAAAGAATGTACGGCCTCAGATCGACGTGCCGGCCTTCCAGTTTGTCGCCGCACAAGGTAGGCACGGTCGACAATGCCACCATGGGCTGGGCCACATAATTTCTCGGATTGCTCAAGATCAACTCGCGGTATTTTTCGAGTTGCTCTTTTGTCGCGTTCGGGCCGATCAGGATTCCATATCCACCCGACTCATTCGCAGGCTTGATGACCAGTTCCGCCATGTGTTGCAAAACATAGTTGCGCTCGGTTTCGTCAGCGCACATGAATGTCTCCACGTTGGGGAGAATCATGTCTTCACCCAAATAGTACTTGATCATCTTGGGAACGAAGGCATAAACGGCTTTGTCATCTGCAACACCGGTTCCGGGAGCGTTCACGAGCGCAACTTTGCCCGTTCGATAGACTCCCATCAAGCCCTTGACCCCCAACGTTGAATCGGGACGAAGGCACTCGGGATCCAAGAAGTCGTCATCGATTCTGCGATAGATTACGTCGACCCGTTTCAAGCCGCGCGTTGTTCGCATGTGGACGTAACCGTCCATGACCAACAGGTCCGAGCCTTGTACGAGCTCCACACCCATTTGCTGGGCCAAGAAGCAATGTTCAAAGTAAGCTGAGTTGTAGATTCCAGGCGAGAGAACGACCACGGTTGGTTCATTCGCGGCTGGAGGGGCAATGTACTGCAGCATCTTGAGCAATTGCTCTGGATACGTCTCAACGGGAAGGATATTGCGACCTTCAAACAACTGTGGAAACGTTCGCTTCATCACCTCGCGGTTCTCAATAACATAAGAAACACCGGACGGGCAACGCAAGTTATCCTCCAAAACATAAATCTGCCCGTCGCCGCCCCGAACTAAGTCTGTGCCCGTGATGTGGCACCATATCCCGCGTTGAGGATTCATCCCTTGAATTTGCTTGAGATAACCTTTGCTGGATTGAATCATGTACTCAGGCAGAATACCATCGCGAATGATCTTTTGATCGTGATACATGTCATTGATGAACATGTTTAACGCGCGAATACGCTGTTTAAGTCCCCGCTCAACGTAGAGCCATTCCGATTCAAGGATCACGCGAGGGATCAAATCGAACGGCCAAACCTTTTCGGTGCCCGCCGAGTGCCCATAGACGTTAAACGTAATGCCCATATTGAGCAGCTCATGGTCCGCCGAACCTTGTCGACGTTGCAACTCGCCCAGGGGCATACTTGCCAGTTTCTCTACTAAAAACTCGACTCCTGCTCTTGCGTTCCCAGGACCGGTAAACATTTCATCGAAAAAGCCTTTCGTGTCATACTGGGAGATGCCCAACGGGTCTAGCAGTCGCAAATCTGCGGCAATTTGTTCCATGGTCATCCCGGTCGATTGGCTTTGCTGATTCATGAAGGTTGGGTCGATTTCCGAAAATTCTACAAAAGTGGGAACTTCGAAGCAGCGCTGTTTGCCGAAAAAGACTGCGTTTCGCGAATTTGTTTGCACAAATGATTAGCATCTGTCGACCGCATTGCGACCGCATTGCGGCCGCAGTACCGTATATCATTGATTTTGTTGCAGATCAAGGTACTGGTTTTGGTAGAGAGCAAATACGGAGCCGCCCGATGAAAAAGCCCGTATTGGCGAAATGCGTTCCAATCGAAGTTACCCGAAAACGGCCGATCCATGTTTACGATTGATGAC
>CAMBSL010000326.1 GCA_945870455.1 Pirellula staleyi DSM 6068
GAAGGTTCAAACGATAAAGTTGCATTTTCATTTCGAAAGCAATTCCTTTCGCAATGCAAGACATGCGTTGACGAGTTTGTCCGCACCGTTGCGATAAACGTCGCAGGTCGGCAAGCCGTAGGACTGTTCCGTTTTCGCAATTTCTGCGAGTGCCTCTTGCTGAGTCATGCGTCCGGTGTTGATGGCAATTCCAATGGTCTTGCAGGGGTGCCGAAAATTCGCGTTCATTTCGCAAGCTTGAATCTGAGCCGTCATCAGCGGGATGTCAATGTTGTTGAAACCCTTTACTTTCGTCCGTCCGGCTTCATAGCAAAACACCAATCCGTCGGGAGCACAACCGTGCAACAAGCCAAGCGTAACCGCGGAATACGCCGGATGCGATATGCTCCCTTGTCCTTCGATGAGTAGGAAGTCGTGTTGTTCATTTTGTTTAACCATGACTTCGGTGGCACCGTTCACAAAATCGGCGACCACGCAGTCGACCGGAACACCTTCACCGGCAATCATGATCCCCGTCTGCCCAGTCGCCAAGAACTTAGCGTCCTGTCCAATTGCGGTAAGTCCTTTCTGTATTTCGAGCGAAACCACCATTTTGCCAATGCTGCAATCATGCCCCACCGCATGGATTCGCACATTGCCATGGCGGAACGAGACGCACTGCGCGGTTTCTTTGTGTTTGTTTCGCCGAACGTCAATCAACCGACTCCCACTCTCCGCTGCCAATCGAACGTACACTCCATTGTCCGTCAAAAAGTCATGCAGCCCCGAGACGATATCGATCTTGCGTTTCAATGCTTCCAGAATCACAGGCTGCCATTCTTCCGGCAACTTTCCGCCCGGTGGTGCAATGCCGATATACAAAGCATCCACGTCAGCCACATCGGAAAGGTTTCCTACGACAGGCACGTTGCCCCCCGTGCCGAAAAGATGTTGCGAGATTGCGCCGGCCTCCTTTCGGTCCAGGACCGCAGCGATATCGGCGGTACGATAACGAAGCATGTTGATTGCGGTTTTCGCCAGAAATGGCGTCGAATACCCATCCGTTAGGAGTGCAATACGTCTGTGCGTTAAGAGAACGGATTGAGAAAGATCTTCCACTGACATTAATTTCCCTTTGAAACAAGTTGTCCGTTAATGATGACCCCAACGCAATGCGTAGTGTATTCGAAAGGGTCTCCGTCAAAGAGCGCGAGGTCCGCATCTTTCCCAACTTCGATCGAACCAACTCGATTTTGAATTCCAAGTATCTTCGCCGGCGAAATCGTAATCGACTCAATCGCTGCGTCGAAGCTCAGACCGTGAGCTGCGGCAACGGCTGCTTCGAATAGAATCACGCGTACTTTGGGAACATAGGCCTCGAAGCCACCTTGGATTGCGAATGGGATGCCGGCCGCATGAAGTTTTGCAGCCGTTTGGAATGACAAGTTCTCTCTCGCCCCACTCGCTCTGGCCATCGACGGATGCAACAGCACTGTGATTGCGGCAGCCTTGATCTCAGGAATCATCATATGCGCATCAGCGGCACTATCCAGCCACAACTTGAACTTGAACTCATCGGCCAATCGAATCGCGGAAGCGATATCTTGAGCCCGATCCGCTGTGATCAGCAAGGCCTTTTTGCCAGCTAGCACGTCGACCAAAGCTTCCAATTTCAGGTTCCTTGGTACCGGTTCGGATGGCTTGTCTTTGTTGGTGTCTTTGTTGGGGTCTTTGTCCGGTTTTGCCCCGGTTTGCTTGGCTAGTTTGCTCTTGTATTCCTGTGCTTCCATGAACAACGCACGCAGCATTGCCATTTGTTTCCCACGCGTACCAGGGCTTTGCTTGCCAGCTTTCGTCGATCCCTCTCCAAGTGTTGCGGCGATCGCCCGCCCATCGATCAGCAACGATTCCTCTACCGTATTGCCGATGGTTTTTGCGATGAGTGTTTGCCCAGACATAAGTTCGCCGGGGGCATGCCCTGTGTGAACCGTCGTAACCCCAAAGCTGCGAATGTACTCGACCAATTCTTCACGCGGATTGTAGGCGTCGATGGCACGTAGCTCGGGCTGCAAGGGCGATGAACTTTCCAATTGATCCGAGTCCTGCTTGATGTTTAAAATGCCCGATAGACCGACACAAGTTCTAACATCCACCATGCCTGGCATGACGATCTCGCACTTGAGGATTTTCGAGTCCGCCGGAATGTTCATCTCGCCTGTTTTTCCGACGGCTTTGATCTTGCCATCGACACAAACAATCGTTCCATCCTCAATCGTTTTCCCTGCTGCCGTCAAGATCTTCTTGGCTTGAACGACCAAAGCCGTATCTGCAAGAATTGAATTGGAATGAAGAGACAGCATCAAGCTGGCCACGACGATCCATAATCGAATGGTTCTCACTTCGCACCCCCTTGCCATGCTTGAGCATAGCAGCACAAAAATGGATCTAGATCGCTGCCCGCTTTGAGTCCACCCTCCGCAAAGAGATTGTCTTGGGACTTGCTCAAATCGAATGCCAACTGCCCTTCGACCCACGTCTCAAGCACTCGAGTATAGGAACTGAGTGGATCACCGCTTAGGATCGCCATGTCCGCATCTTTGCCGACTGAAAGAGAACCGATTCGGTCATCCAGCCCCAGCATCTCTGCACCGGCCAACGTCAAACCGGCTATGGCTTTGTCCCGATTCATTCCCGCCCGCACGGCCAAAGCGGCCGAACGCATGAATAAGCGAGAATCGGTAATCCCATCATCGGTATGAAACGCAACACGTACACCTGCTTCGTCGAGAACCCGTCCGTTGCGGAATACCAAGTCCTTGGCTTCGAGCTTACCACCCGGTGAGTCGAGCACAATAATGGAACAAGGCAATTTGGCTGCCGCGATTTCCTTTGCCACTTTCCAACCATCGCTCACATGGTGAAGCACAGTTTGAAAGCCGAACTCTTGGGAAAGTCGAATGACTGTCATGATGTCGTCATGACGGTGCGTATGATGATGGACGATGCGTTTTCCCTGCATTGCTTCCACCAGGGATTCGTGGTGTAGATCGCGAGGTGGTAGTTTGCTTGCATCGTCTTTGGCTGCCGCAGCCGTGGCTTGATACTCGCGAGCCTTGATGTATTGCTCACGCACGAGATAAGCCGATTTGCCACGCGTGCCAGGAAAAGGCGAATCCCCTTGCGAGTTCGTGCCATTCGCCATTTTGAGTCCGCCGATTGGCTTTCCATCCTTGTCCCGAATCAAGATGTCGTCGACGATACTCGGGGATTGTTCAAAATAGCGAAGTTTACAATAGACTGTTTGCCCGCTGATAAGATGCCCAGAGCCAGGCATAATATTAATCGTTGTCAATCCGCCCGCTAGCGCGCGTCTGAATCCCGAGTCCCGCACGTTGATTGAGTCGAGAATGCGAACGCCGGGTTGAATTGGACTACTCGAATCGGCAGCTCCCATTCCACCAATATGGCTGTGTGTGCAGACCAAACCGGGCATGATCCACTTGCCTTTCGCATCGACCACCGTGGCATCGCTCGGAATGGTTGTCGATTGTTTCGACCCAATCGCCTTGATTTTGCCACCCGCGACGACAAGCACACCGTCGGGGATCGGCGGCTTATCGACTGCAAGAAGAGTCGCATTGACCCATGCAATCGTTCCTCCGTTGGGCTTAAGAGACGCGGGCGCACCTGGCGGAGAGCTTGCAGGCGATTGAGCTAAGCTTCGATCGGCGACGAAGGCACAAGATAGTGCCGTAGAAGACTGGGCGAGGAAATGTCGTCGTGTTGTCAAGGTTGCACTTTTGCTTTGGCAGTGAAATTGCGTTGGCATGGTCGGCAGTAGAGTATACTCGGCAACGCTAGCTGTACAACAAAGCCATGAGCTGTGCTGCCGAGCAAGTCTGAATCAGAATCTCGCAATATCATCTAAATTGAGATCTTGTGGAAAAGCATTACCCTCGGGGCATCGGTGAAAAGAGGTAAGTATCATGAGCTCATTACGTCCACCAAGTCAAGCCAGAGTTAGCAACACTGGGCGAGTCGTCTTGGTTACTGGTGGCTGCGGTGGGATCGGTCATGCGATTTGCCTAGCGTTCCAAGAATCGGGTGCGGCAGCGGTCGTGGCAGTCGATGTCGTGCAAGATGGAACGGTCTTGGTCCCGCCACATGTTGAGTACTATCGAGCCGATGTTTCGGACGAAGCGTCTTGCCAAGCTTCGATTGATTGGACGGTGAACCGATTTGGCGGACTTGACGTGTTGGTCAACACTGCCGCAATACAACCTCCGGCATCGTATGTTCCTTTGGATCAAATGACCAGCGAACTTTGGGATCGAATGGTTGCTGTCAACCTAACCGGATACACGAATATGGCAAAAGCTGCAGTTCGCCAAATGCTGCTTCAACGCTCCGGCGTGATTGTCAATGTCGCCAGTGAGCAAGGGCATCGCACAGCCCGACAAGTTCCCGCCTACGGTCCGATCAAAGCAGCCAACATTATGCAGGCAAAGCAATGGGGAATCGAATATGCAAGACAAGGGATTCGAGTTGTTTCGCTCTCCCCAGGAGCGATCGAAACCCCAATGTTGCGCTCTACGCTGGATGCGCAAGGTGGCGGGGCCGAACTTGCAAATCGGCACCCACTTGGCCGCATTGGGCAACCGTTCGAAGTTGCCAATGCGGTTTTGTGGCTAGCGAGCGACGCCGCTTCATTTATCACGGCCACCGACATCGCAATCGACGGTGGGTTAGGCGCTTATGGGGCTTTCGCCGATCCGTATTGATTCAGACGATTAAGAAGTAGATCTCGGCTTGTTCCCTGCGGCTGGCCCCGTGCCCTGCGGCTGGCCCCGTGCCCTGCGGCTGGCCCCGTGCCCTGCGGCTGGCCTCACAGCTTGCCATAGGAATGACACTCATATCGTGGGCAAATCATTGAGGATATCGCAAGTTCTCTCGAACACGTCTTACATTCGTGAACACTTTTATTGGCTATCGCCTTTTCATTGCGATTTGTAAGGTTGATATTCAAGTAACCTCTGAACGCGCAAAGTCAAAAACAGGTTCTTCTCCCATCTTAATGGGTAGAAACATTGGGAATCAGTTCCAGTCTTCCGCAGAAGAACAGGATCCTTGTTCGATAGTTTTCAAAGTTCCTGAAGCCACGAGCTGCGCTTTTGATAGATTGGATTCGACTGTTGAAGCCTTCGC
>CAMBSL010000327.1 GCA_945870455.1 Pirellula staleyi DSM 6068
GCACAAATCAACTCGTTGTCAGAAAAACAACGGAATGACGTTGTTTCACGCCGCCACTCGGTCCAGAATAACATTTGCACCCGCGTTGGAATTCGCAATTCAGAAAGTAGTTAGTATGCCGATCCGTGTTACCTGCCAATGTGGACATAACCTGAGCGTTCCCGACAGTATGGCGGGAAAGTCAGGCAAGTGCCCCAAGTGCCAGCAAATCATTAAGGTTCCGGTTGCTGCTACGCCCGCAAAATCGGGGCAGTCCGCTCCGAACCCCCAGACCGCGGCCAAGGCGGGCACTCCCGCAGCTCCTGCGAAAGCTGCGGGCGCCCCTGCGAACGCAAAGGGCACGCAAGCGTCAGCCATCGCTCCCGCAGCTGCCGCCGTCGGTTTAGGCGGTCTGCTCGATGCGGCTGGACTAACACAGCGTACGGGGAAATTTTGCCCTGCATGCGACGCTCCCGCTGCAAACACGGCGGTGATCTGCGTTAAGTGCGGTTTGAACTTCACCGAAGGGACCAAGCTCGAGGGATTCCAATCCACCGAGAAAAAGAGGTTTGGAAACAAACGGCTCAACGAAGCTGCGGACATGATGGTGCGTGAGATAGAAACCGAAAAACGCCTGCTCAACACAGGCAGCCCATGGTGGTTCATGTTTGCGGGCTTGATGGGATTGGTTGTCTTTATTGGCGGCGCTCTCGTCAAAATGGATGCAACGACGAGTGGAAAGAAATCGACGGTCGACGCGATCGCACGAGTTCAGCAAGCAGACTGGTTAAGCGTTCTGAGTGCTTCGGCTGGAACGGCGTGCGCTTTGATTGCTTCCTTTGCGTCCATTGCAATTCTTTTCACCGCTTTCTCCGAGTCGGCAAAGCAAGGCTTGCTCTGCTTCTTCGTTCCCTTTTATGTAATTTACTACATGTTTTCTAGGATATCATCGAAGCGACTGTTTGGAACTGTTATGATTTTTTGGGTGACTCAAATCCTTGCTATTTGTTTGCTTGGCTACTCGTTACCAAGAATATGATATGGACACAGACTGCAGATAGTAACCCGAGCCCGTAAGCGAGGGATTGCAGCGGCTCCTCGCTTACGGGCTCGGGTTACCAAACTACCGCCAAAAAATGGTCCATCCAACGTTCCGTTGTTTGTTGAACAGTCATCCCAAGGCGCACTCGAGACCATCATGCAAAACAAATCGAATCCAAAACAATCTCGCAGCAGGTGCATCCGGAGTTTCGCATTCGCGATCACCACCGTCCTGTTCATTCATCCGGCAGATGCTCAGGTCGTTCAACTGCCGACCACCGGTTCGTTTTCGATTCAATCCGGCGTGAGTGTTCCGGATTCAGGGTCCGCATACGCGGGAGGCTATCGGGCGGGGGCAATCGGCAGTCAGTCTCAGGGGCCGTTTGGAAGGCCTGCATACGGCTCGCAGATGTCGGTAGCATCTGCATCCGTACATGCAACCATCATCGATTTGGGCGAACTGGATCGAATGATTCGCTCACAAGCAGGAACCAAGCCAGCCATACCCGAATTGGAAAACAAGGATACTCGGCCACCGAAGTACGTTCATGGCGCCAAAGCCTTTCCTGCTCAAAATGCCCAATACGAGTACTTGGCTGCATTGAGCAACGATGCTAAGGCAGCACCATCGCGTGTGAGCGAAGACACACGATATTACCTGTCGCTAGCTCAAGGTGCACGACAAAAAGGACACTGGCACGCAGTCGAGCTCTACTACAAACTTGCATGGGAAAGCCTTCCCTTGGATCGACGCGAGAATGCTTTGGTGGCATTGGCCAACGCGCGAAGCCAACCCGAGAAAAAAGAAACCAATCCATCAAAAGCGCGATGATCCGCAGAATTGCATTCCTATGAAAATCTTCTCCCAAACAGTGATCCTATTCGTCCTCACGTCGTTGTTTGTTCCAACGACTTTTGCGCAGTCCCCCGGACTGACTTTACCGATTTGGCCTGATCTGGCACCGGGCGAATCAAGTCGCGAGCCAGGGACCGCGTTGCCGCTCAGGTCGACAGACCAGCCCATCATTACTCGCGTCGAAAACATTACTCAACCCACGCTGGATGTTTTTTTGGCAGAAAAGCCCAACGGAACAGGCATCGTCATCCTACCGGGCGGTGGGTTCAAGTACGTCGTTCCCGATCTCGAAGGCTCGGAGGCGACGACGGCACTGAATCGCATCGGAATCAGCGTCTTCGTTCTTCGATATCGCACGACTCCGGATGCGGCTGACAAACCTTGGGCTCGTCCTTTGCAAGACAGCCAACGCGTTATCCGCACCTTGCGTTCGCAAGCCAAGAAATGGAATCTGGATCCACAAAAAATCGGACTGCTTGGTTTTTCGGCGGGTGGGCAAGTTGCCGCGATCCATCTTACTCAAACGGAACCTGCCTACACGCCCATCGACGAAATCGACAAGTCGAGTTTTCGACCAGACTTTGCAATGCTCATCTATCCATGGCGAATCTACGACGGAGCCACGGAGGATCTCATTTCGCCGATCAAAGTAGGTAAGGAAACGCCACCGACCTTTTTGGTGCACACACATGATGATCAGTCCACTGCGTTAGGCGCGGTCATGTTCTATGCGCATCTGAAGAAACAGAACATCTCGTCGGAGCTGCATGTGTATCAAAACGGAGGTCACGGTTACGGCGTTCGATCCAGGCCCAAGTCAGCCATAGGTACTTGGCAAGATCGAGCAATCGAATGGTTGGAACTGCGAGAATTGGGACGTGCAAGCGAATAAGGCGATTAGGCAAACGCTCCCTTTCGATCGAAATGAATGACGCAACCGTCACTCAGAGAAACCGAGAATAATCCGTCATCCGGGATTGAATCCGAAATATCTCTATATTTTCCGCTGGATTGCAAAGCAAACCACCGAATGAAACGTTCGGCAGTATCCGCGATTAGGTAGTGTTCGACTCGTTGGTTCTCGTAGAGTTCTCTTTTGGCACCGTTGTCTTTGGTTGCTGTCGATTCGCTGAGAACTTCGATGGCTAAAACAGGCGGTTTTTCGAGATGGCGGGTGGGTTGATTGCCGCAAACGATCATAACGTCCGGTCGAACGACCGTATCGTGTTGAACGATCCAATCAAGCCCTGCGTAGACAGCACAATCGCATTTGCCGTTTGTTAACGACGAGTCGATTTGAGCCACAAACTTGGCCACCGCTCGTTCGTGTGGTCCAAATGGCGATGGACTCATTGCGATGGCAGTGCCGTACCATAGCTCCCAGTCTCCTTCCCAGTGCTGGTAGTCGGAGACCGTGTAATGCGGTCGGAATTTGCGAACAGTGGACATGTTCAAGCTCGCTCGGCAGAGAAAAAGGAAGTGGAATACATCGTCGATTAACCATAACGTGGGACCGTTCGAGAAACAACCGGCGCAGTGGGACTCTAGAGCTGCTTGGCTGCAATGAGTCCGGCCATGTAGCCTCCCTTGAAACCTGCGTCGATGTTGACGACAGCGATATTCGCCGCACAGCTATTGAGCATACTCAGCAAGGCGGATAGGCCAGCAAAATTGGCTCCGTAGCCAACGCTTGTAGGAACTGCGATAACTGGACATCGCACGTGACCTGCAAGTACGCTTGGCAATGCCCCTTCCATGCCTGCAACGCAGACGATTGCCGACATCTGCTGGAGTTTCGGCACCTGAGCCATCAAACGGTATGGGCCAGCTACTCCGATGTCTTGGATGAGCTTGGTTGGCAACCCCATCCATGCCAGCGTCTCCAGTGCTTCCAACGCAACAGGCTCATCGGTTGTTCCAGCGCTTACCACTGCTACCATGCCTGGCAAGTCGTTGTCTTTAAAACCATTTTCGCTCGCTGTGGCTTCGATGCTCTCGGGTGCCAGTGGAGTTCTCTCACGACCGATACGCAGGGTACGTGCGATATGATTCCAACGCGTATGAGTGAACATTTCTGAGAGCGTTCGCACTTGTTCCGCCGTAACCCGTGTCACCAGCAATTCCGCGTTTGCTTTGAGCAACGCTTCCGCCACTGTCCTGATGGAATCAGGAGATTTCCCAGCACCATAAATCACCTCTGGGTAGCCGCATCGACGCGTGCGATCCAAGTCCGGCGTGACCGCCCCTTTCGACTGCACGGCTGCGTGCAAAATCCGCTGCCCCATTTCGATCGCAGACAGTCTTCCGGATTGAAACTCCGACCAGAGGATCGCGATTTCTTCGTTTTCGTTTTGCATCAGTGCTGCTGTTATGCGATCGAGTTGTGGTGTTCGGACTCGTGAATCAAGTCAAGAATGCTCCCGATGGCTTCGGCTGACTGTTCGCGAGGCATCGATGGAAAATCGCGTCGGCTGTGAAGAACTTGCTCAGGTGTTAGCGGCAGATGCAAGAAGCCGATGGAACATTTTCGACGCCGTATTTCGTGCCAGCGATGCGAAAGATACATGACGGCATTGCACAAATAAGTCCCCGCATGGAACGATACCGAACATGGAATTCCGGCCGATCTCAAATTAATATTCCAATCATCGAGTGGGAATTGTGTTCGATAAGCGACCGGCCCATCCGCCACCAAAGGTCCAAAAAAATCGCCGGCAGCTTCCGTCATGCCTGCTACATTCAAAGCGATCGCCTCCAATTGAACCCGGCTGATTCCGGGGGCTTGGCCCAAATGCAAAATCGCGTCGAAGCCCAATTCAAGATCCTTTTCAAGGCGAGCTTGCAGTTTTGGCAGATCGACGGGGTATCGCCTCGTCGTCACCCCCTGCGTTATCCCTCGATCGTGCAAGTAGGTCACGAGAGCTTCCCAACTGGAATTTTGTTCCCAGGTGTCGTATGGCTCAAAGGCCGTCAGCAGGACTCGCAATTCGGATCTCTTATTTTGGTGGTTGGCCGCGAAACTGACAATTCGCGAACTATTTATACCTCTTTTGTAGTCAAAAAACTTGGTTGTGCATCCCTCCACGTGCCAACAAGCCTGGAATTACGTAGTTCGTTGAGATAAAGTGGATGGGTGATTGTGAAGTCACTACCACCCGTGAACACTTTTGGAAGGCGATTTTTGGATGATTCGTTTGGATAATTCTCTCCGTTGTGGCTTGGCTACGACTATGGCAATTGCTTCCTTTGCGGTTCAGTCCCTAACGATTTGGGCAGACGACCTTTTTCCAGACAAAAACC
>CAMBSL010000328.1 GCA_945870455.1 Pirellula staleyi DSM 6068
GCAAAGCTGCATGAAGTGATGAGCAAGGGTGTGGGAGTTTTGGCAGACAAAGCCGAGTACACCGTCGGTCCTTGGCTTACCTTCGATCCCAAAACCGAGCGGCACACGGGAGATCACGCCGACTCAGCCAATGCATTGCTCAGCGACCCCAGAAATGCTGGATTCCAATTACCAAACATCAATGAAGTTTGAAGATTTCCCGCAGTGCTTTGAAAAAACGCGTGGGTCATCATCGGAGGGCACGCGCTATGTCGCACGGTAGCTACGAAGCATAACAATCCACAGGTCAAGCCTGTGGTATTCGAATCCCGCAGCCTTGAGCTGCGGTTTGATCAGATTTCTCGGCTAAATCCGCAACGAGCGGGCGAACGCAAAACATCAATTGAAGATTTCCAATGGCCTGACAATAAAACCCTTCCCAAATCCATACGTTGGCTTTGGTAAGCGTCAAATAAATCGTGATCCACTGAGACGAAGTAGGCGCAAATTGTCAGGGATTTCGAATACTTCGAACGTCGAACAATCCTCCTCAATGGGGCCCAGCGGGGGGGGCCCCTTTTTTTTCCTACTTAGACACCGCAAATAAAGTTTCCCTTGATAAATTCCCTTGACAAAAAGGCCTACTGCTCTTTTACTACAATTCACGAAAATTTCACAAGGATGGTCTTCTCCCACATCCAACCTAAATCGTTTTTTTGTTCTTTTTTTCCGCGAGGGGTCAATATGTCTATGAGGAACGGGATTCGGCGTTTTGCTGGTTTCAAAAGTGCGCGTGGTTTCACGCTTGTTGAATTGCTTGTCGTTATTGCCATCATCGGGATTTTGGTAGGGTTACTCCTCCCTGCGGTTCAGGCGGCACGAGAAGCTGCTCGCCGGATGCAGTGCACTAACAACTTGAAGCAACTTGGACTCACAGTCCATAACTTCGAGAGCGCCCGAAAGACGATGCCGGTTGGAAATGATCAACGATTCAATGGAGTTCATTGGCAGATATTGCCTTACATGGAGCAAGACGCCATTTACAAGGCCTTCGATAATGGCACGTATGGCACGGGTGCGACTTGGTGGGCTTCTGGGGCAGCTTGGAATATTCCCCGTGCAGCCACTCCCCCTCAAGGTCGCTTTGGTGCTGAAAAGCCACATCTTCCTATGTTTTTGTGCCCGTCCGCTCCAAGTCCGGACGATCACCGTAACATGATTCAAATAACAGCGGTAGGATTTGGTGACAAGCACTTTCGTGCGAGTGTAACTGGAGCATCAACCACCACATTTTCGGCTAGTTTCTATAATTACACTGCCGCCTCCAGTCCAGATGCGGTCAACAGAACAGGAAAAACGAACTACCTGTTCAATCGCGGCTACCTTTCAGACGACCGGTATGACGGACCGTTCGTTTACAGCAACAAACTTGGCTCAGGTGTCAGTCCAGCATCGTATTTGAATCCGCCATCAAAAGGGGAGAGTTATGCAACAATAACCGATGGTTTGAGCAATACGATTGTTTTTCTTGAAACCGCCGGTGGGAACGTTTTTGCCGGCACCGCAAACGAGGGGTGGGGCGGTAACTCATGGGGCCACGCTCCAGCGTATGCGGATTTCGGCATGTGCCCCGACAGGACCAACGGAAACTGTAGATTTACTCCCGCAGGCAAGGGCTTGAGTTCAGGCTTGCCAGGTAGCCTCCATCCTGCAGGATTAGTGAACGTAGCCTTTGCCGACGGATCGGTTCGAGGAATTTTGGCCAGTATGGATTACTCGACCTATGTATATCTTTGCGGACGCAAGGACGGACAAATCGTAGCTTTGGATTAGTCGATGCTCACTTCTACAACCGGGGATTTATCATGAAATACGCAAAATTGGAAATTAGATTGTTAGCGACAGCATCATTAGCATGCTTAATAGGATGTGCTGGCGAAGCACCAATTTCACCGAAGGCTACTGGGGGGCCAACTATTGAGCGGAAAAGCGTAGGCGAAGGTACCAAGGGGTCAGAGCCAACTCCGATAGCGACAACAATCGACAAGCCGTGATTTCGGATTGCTGACACGTCCTATTTGTTAGGATCAGCATTTTATTAGGCTCAGCTTCAAAAAAAGAAACGTGTGCACGTCACTTGTACGCGTTTCTTTTCGTATAAACTCAACCCTACTAAGAAAGCGGCGGGATGGCTTTTACGGGGATGGGGTAAAATTCTACCGTAGGACGCAACTGCCGGGTCCGACCGTTGGAGGCCAGTCTGCCAGTCGGCAAAGAATTCTCCGGATTGCCGGATGAGATCATCTCTGTGCATGCGGAAACGAGGAAACTTGAAAATGCGATGGCCTAAATACAACCACTTCTTGGCGATGCTGCTTCTATTGGATTGCGCCAACTATGTAGCCTTTGCCCAAGAAAAGACAATCAAGGAACCAACTCCCAAAGTTGCTGCGCTCGATTTGGATTCCATCTTTGGTGAACGTGTTTTTCGTCCGAAAGTGTTTACCGGTCATTGGCAAAAGAACGGACGCGGTCTCGAGTCATTGAGGCATGATGAGTCGGGCAGTCGCATTGTTCGCCTGAACGTGGAACAACCAACCGAGGAGACGGTCTTGGTTGCATCCGAATGGCTTGTGCCCCCTGGCGCCACAAAACCACTGCACATCGATGGATACGAATGGTCGCCGGACCAGACCAAGATATTGATCTTTTCCAACAGTCAAAAAGTTTGGCGATTCGCAACTCGAGGCGACTATTGGGTACTGGAATTGGCAAGCAAGCAACTCCGAAAAGTTGCTCCTCGATTGCCGGAAGCAAGTTTGATGTTTGCCAAATTTACTCCAGACGGTACCAACGTCGGATTTGTCTCCGACAGAAACATCTTTCTCCATTCACTTGTTGATGATCAAGTCAAGGCGGTCACCACAACGGACAACGAACTCACGATCAACGGGACGTTCGACTGGGTCTATGAAGAGGAATTTTCCTTGAGAGATGGCTTTCAATTCAACAAGGATGGAAGCCAAATTGCATATTGGCAAATCGACCCATCGGGAATCGGCGAGTTTCCACTTCTAAACCAAGTCACATCGCTATATCCTCGCCCTAAGTACATCCCTTATCCGAAAGTTGGAACCACGAACCCGTCCGCAAGGATTGGAATCGCATCGCTGCAGTCGAATGACACGTGGTGGGTCGAACTACCCGGCGATTCGCGGGAGCATTACGTTCACGCTATGGCGTGGGTTCCCGGTCGCTCCGAGGTACTGATTCAGCAACTCGACCGTCGTCAAAAGATCAATCGGTTTTGGCTTGCAGATACCCAGTTAAAAAGTGTGCGCAAAATCTTCGAAGAGACGGATGACGCGTGGCTCGATGCGGATCCAAAAGTACTTTGGTGCGACAACAACCAACGTTTCTTAACACTCAGCGAAAAGTCCGGCTGGAGACGAATCGTGAGTATTGCCCTCGATGGTACGGGGGCTAGGGATGTTACGACGGGCGCGTTCGACGTCATCGATTTGCTTGGCTACGATCCAAAACAGAATCATGTTTACCTGATTGCAAGTCCGGAAAATGCAACTCAAAAATACCTCTATCGATGTCAAATCGACGGCACGAAATTCACTCGGCTTACACCCAGCGATCAGCCAGGCATCCACACCTACAAACTCTCGCCGGACTTCGACTACGCCATCGCCACGCATTCGCAATTCACGCAGCCTCCCACGACTCGTTTGATCAAGCTCGATTCGCATGCAAACACTTTCGTGCTGGAAGAGAACCAAGCACTCAAAACGCGATTGAGTTCGATTGCGTTGCCGAAAACGGAGTTCTTTCGTTTACCTATCGACGAATCAAACTGGTTTGACGCTTGGTGTATGACGCCCGCCGATCTAGATCCAGGCAAAAAGTATCCCTTGATTGTCTACGTTTATGGTGAACCTGCAGCCCAATCGGTTCTTGACCAATGGAACGGAGAACGGGATATGTGGCACCGGATGCTTGCTCAAATGGGCTACATCGTTTTGTCGATTGATAACCGAGGAACGCCTGCACCCAAAGGACGGGCATGGCGCAAAAGTATCTACCGCCAAGTTGGCATTCTTGCATCTGCCGATCAAGCGAATGCAGTTCGTGAATTTATCAAACTAAAACCGTTTGTCGATTCAGAACGCATCGGCGTCTGGGGGTGGAGCGGTGGCGGTTCGATGACACTCAATGCCCTGTTTCGATACCCTGACCTGTATCGTTCCGGTGTCTCCGTGGCTCCCGTTCCTAACCAGTTGTATTACGACACCATTTACCAGGAACGCTACATGGACCTACCGACCGAAAATGCGGAAGGTTACAAACAAGGATCTCCTATTACGTTTGCAGGTCAACTCAAGGGAGACTTGCTTTTGATTCACGGTACGGGCGACGACAATTGTCACTATCAAACCACCGAACTATTGATCGATGAGTTGATTCGATTTAACAAAAAATTCTCGATGTTTGCATATCCCAATCGATCGCACAGTATTTCCGAGGGGACCAATACCACCAAGCATTTGTATGGCCTAATCACGGATCAATTCCTGCGGACGATGCCACCCAACAACCCCCGGAGATGAAATTCGTCTCAGCACGAGAACTTCTCCTCGCCCGTTGAAATTCAAATCGCCAATTTGCCGTTGAACCCATCGCGTTCGCGGGATTTTGACCGGCGTCGGAATGCGGTGAGCCGTCGTCGGCAACCATTCCTCTGAAATGGCCGTCGCGAATCCGAGAACCTGCAATGCGTCGGACTGAATTCGTTCGATATGCCTCCAAACTAGCGGCAAGAAACTCAGTTCGAAATCGCGAGGTGCAGAAAACGAAGCAGTTGGTTGGCTCGTATTGTTTCGAGTTGGATCCGTCCCGAGGATGATGCTGCCGCGACGCATTCCGCCGCCCCATTGGCCGCCAAGATTCCCCATCACCACGAAACTGCCAGCGATCATCTGAGATGCGGCAAAGGCCCCCGCGTCGCCTGAGACAAACACAGTTCCGCGTCTCATGCGTTCGCATGCGCGAGCCCCAACATTTCCGGCGACGAAAATGTCTCCGCCTCGCATGCCCGATTTCCGACCCGGTCGCGGAGATGCTAGTGAGTTTTCGCAATTACCTGA
>CAMBSL010000329.1 GCA_945870455.1 Pirellula staleyi DSM 6068
TTGGTGACGTTTTGCCAAGGCACGATGCCTGCCATGGATGCGGTCTCCGGCAAAATCCTTTTGGAGTCCCCGTCGAGCATTGCGCTGAGTCCCGATGGACACGGAGGCATTGTGTCGGCGTTGGATCGGCAAGGCATATTGCAATCGGCTGCATCCCGAGGCATTGAGCACTTTTTTTACGCGCAAGTTGACAATCCTCTCGTTCGGGCATGCGACCCTACGCTGATCGGCTACCACTTGCTGTCGCGATCTCAGATGACAACACAGGTGGTCTCGAAACGATTCGCCAAGGAAAAGGTTGGCAATGTCGTCTCGATCGATGGTCGCACGCACATCATCGAATATAGCGACTTAACCGATGAGGCGGCACATCGCACGCATCCGGATGGAAGCCTGCAACTCTGGGCAGGGAACATTGCCATCCACGTGCTGGAACGAAAATTCCTAGAACATGCTGCGCAAAAGAGTGATTGTTTGCCATTCCACCGTGCGATGAAGTCAGTGCCATTCGTCGATCACAACGGTGGCATCGTGAAGCCTGCCACCCCGAATGCGATCAAATTCGAGCGATTTGTCTTCGACTTGTTGCCGCTGGCGGAACGGTCGATTGTAGTGGAGGGTAACCCGGCTGAGGTGTTCGCGCCAGTGAAAAATGCAGAAGGCTCTGCGACCGATACCCCCACGACGACACGCAATGCGTTAGTCCAACAGCATCGCCAATGGCTTGAGCATGCTGGCATTTCCATCGAAGAAAACGTCAAAGTTGAGATTAATCCGAACTGGGCGCTGGACGCCGATGAAGTCCGGCGGAAAATCCAGACGCCTTTGCATATCCGAGTCGACACCTATTTTGCGTAGCGTTCAAACACGTTTTGCGTAGCTTTCAAACAGGAACCATTCATGCTTCATGCAGTTATTATGGCCGGCGGATCCGGCACTCGATTTTGGCCAGCAAGTCGACAGGTCAAACCAAAACAACTGCTCAAGATGGGTGGTACCCGCACGATGTTGCAAACCACGTTCGACCGTTTGCAAGGCTTGGTTTCGAGCGAACGCGTTTTGGTTTTAACGAATAATCAGTTGACCGATGCCGTCGCCGAACAGCTTCCCGACCTCCCAATTGAGCATGTCGTAGGCGAACCATTCAAGCGAGACACGGCGCCCTGCATTGGTGTGGCAGCGTCGTTGGTTCAGGCTGCGGACGAGGAAGGGATCATGATAGTCATGCCATCCGACCATGTCATTGAGCCCAGATCGGAGTTCCACCGAGCGATTCGGGCAGGCGCGAAACTAGTCGAAGAGGATCCTAGTCGCATTGTAACTTTCGGTATTCGTCCCTGTTATCCGTCCGAATCGTTCGGCTACATCCAACGAGGAAACCCGATCGACGGGACGGCTGGAACGGCGACGTTTAAAGTGGATCGCTTCCGAGAAAAACCCGACCGGAAGACTGCGGAGGAATATGTCAACGCCGGAACCTTCTACTGGAACAGCGGTATCTTTCTCTGGAAAGCAAAAACGATTTTAGAAGCATTGGCAAAATTCGAGCCACAAATGCACTCTCATATCGTAAACATCGCCCGTGATATAGGGACAAGCAACTTCCAGAAAAACTTTTCCGAGCAATTCGAAAAGATCCAAAGCAAGTCGATCGACTTTGCGGTGATGGAACGACACGAGAATGTGGTCGTGGTGGAAGCCCCTTTCTCGTGGGACGACGTCGGTAGTTGGCAAGCCATCGCAAGATTGATTGAGCCGGATGAACACGGCAATGCAGTCGATGGACCATACCTTTCCATCGACTCGACGAACATGATCATTCGAAGCGAAGCGAATCACTTGATTGTTACCATTGGGATGGACGACACCATTGTGGTCCATACTCCCGACGCAACTTTGGTCGCACCCAAGTCGGAGGAGGAACGAGTGCGAGAAGTTGTCAAGCAACTCGCAGAACTTGGACATCAGCAGTATCTGTAGAAGGGTTCGAAAAAAACTTGTGGGAATTATCGCTTAGAAACACTCGTTCAATGTCAGCGACATTGCTACGATTGAATAGTCCTCTATATTGTCGATAGGATGGTTCTTGATTGAGCTAGTAGGTTTGCAGCTTTCAAACGTTGCACATTGATGCCAACGTATACCGTGTTCTGGAGGTTGGGGTGCCGAAAATCAGCATAGCTGGAATTGTAGCCGAAGATGTCTTGAACTGTTTGCCAGACGGTGTTGCTCTCTTGGGAGCGGACTTAACCATCCTTTGGACAAACAATTGCTTTCTCGAATGGTTCGGCGGCGTTGATCGCACGGGTGAGAACTTCTATTCGGCACTCGCCAATCCTGAAATCGTTGGGGCTGGTCATTGTCCGCTCCAAACCTGTTTTTCAAGTGGCAGAAACGCTAGCACTACCCTTCACACACAAAAAGGCAGTTATTATCACATCCATGCCGCACCGCTCGCAAGTGCCGCGTTAAACGCGAGAACGGGCGGGCGATCTGGTACTGAGTTCGATAGAATTGTCGTTCGGCTCAGCGACGTAACCGAAGAGATACTCCAAGAACAAAAACTTGCTGCAATTCATCAAGCGGGTGCCAAGCTGACGGATCTCAAGCCGGATGAGATCTTCGCGATGGACGTCGAACAACGGATCGATCTGCTCAAGGACAATATTCGGCACTACACACAAGACCTGCTCAATGTTGAGGTCATCGAGATTCGGTTGCTGGAGCAATCAACGGGAAACCTGATCCCATTGCTGTCAGTAGGCATCGACCAGACCGCTGCCGATCGCCGGCTGATGGCGAGTCCGCAAGGCAATGGAGTGACCGGATACGTTGCTGCCTGCGGAAAGAGTTATCTGTGTCATGACACCACCAAAGATCCAAAGTATCTAGAAGCCTTCAAAGGTGCCCGCAGCTCACTTACGGTCCCCGTCTTGCTTCACGACTGCGTCATTGGCACGATCAACGTCGAAAGCCCATCGCTCAACGCATTCACACATCGCGACCAACAGTTCCTCGAAATTTTTGCTCGCGATGTGGCCGTCGCACTGAACACGTTGGAGTTGCTCGTTGCCCAGCGCACCAATGCAGCCAAACAAAGCTGCGAAGCGATCCATGCTGCTGTCGCATTGCCCATTGATGACTTGCTGTTGGATGCCGTGCACTTGATGGAAAAGTACATTGGTCACGATACCGAGACCGTCTCAAAACTCAGGAGCGTCTTGGCAAAAGCTCGCAACATCAAAAAATCGATTCAAGAGATTGGACAGACGTTGGGGCCCGCTGACGTAAGTCCAGCAGGCAGCCAGTCGGAGCATCATTTCAAGCTTGTTGATAAACGTATTTTAGTAGTGGATGCGGATGAGCAAGTCCGAAACGATGCACATGCGTTGCTCGAGCGATACGGTTGCACCGTTGAGACAGCTCACGATGGCGACCAAGCGGTTTCGATGGTTCGCAATTGCCTGGACGAGCCGTACGATGTGATCATTTCGGATATCAAATTGCCCGATTACTCGGGCTATCAACTGATGCTAAGGCTTCAGAAATTCATGAGCCATGTACCCATCGCATTGATGACTGGCTTTGGATATGACCCTGGGCATTCGATAGTAAAAGCTCGTCAATCCGGGCTGCACCCCAAGGCCATCCTATACAAACCGTTTCGACTAGATCAACTTCTAAGCGTCACCGAGACGCTTATCGATCATCGTCCACAAGCCTCTGAATAGACCCGCCAAAGCGTGACGTTTGAATTGCCGCTTGCCCTCGCGACCCTCGCTGTCGTTCTGATTGGACACTTTGGGACCTGGATCGCCCTGTACAACCGCATCAATGCGACCGGACTCAAACGCACAACAATCAAGCGAATCGAAAAAGCCATTGTTCTCGCTTGCGGTATCATCCCTATTTTGCTTTTGCTGATCGAATGGACTCAGCATGGATTCGTCGGTGTTTTTAATGGATTGCTTGGAGGTGCTTCCGCTTGGTCAAGGCTAACGATTGCATATAGTATCGTTGCTGGCATGTTGGGCATCTTGCTGGCTCCGTTCTGGATCATGGACCGGCCTCAGTTCGCGACCGCCAAAGACAGGGTCACAGTTACAAGTGCCGAGAACTTGAACCTAGTGAAGCAGACCCGGGAAAATGGCGAAATCTATATTCAAGGGGACTCGTTTCGAAAAATGTCCCTCTTACCCGGCAATCAAATTGTTTCCCTGCAGGGGAACTGCAAACGCCTTAAATTCAAACACTTGCCCAAGGATATCGCGGGACTTAGGGTGGCGCATCTATCGGATGTTCATATGACCGGTCAACTGTCTAACGCCTTTTATCGTTTGGCAACGGATTGGATTGCGGAACAATGTCCTGATGTAATCATTCTGTCGGGAGATATTGTCGACAACGAATTCGCGTTGCAACAGCTGCAGCCCGTATTCGATGGCTTGAGTGCGCCCCTTGGCATGTACTTCGTCCTGGGGAATCATGATCGTCGACTTGTTGATCCCACGATCGTATGTCGCAAACTTTGCGAGCTTGGCTGGACGGATCTAGGCAAGGAGCAAGCTAGACGGCAATACCAAGGAACGACATTGCGGCTGATTGGAAACGAACAACCTTGGTTTCAAAGGAGTTCTGGTCCACTCGAGTTCCAATCAAGAGAGTCGTCTCCGCTAGACGAGTGGACAATAGGCGTTTCTCACTCGCCGGACCAGTTCGCGTGGGGGATTAAAAATCGATGCCAACTCATGCTGTGCGGCCACACTCATGGTGGACAAATACGATTTCCAATAGTTGGTCCCATTATTGCACCTAGTTGGTACGGCACGAGGTATGCGTCGGGGGTATTCGAGAAAAACGAAACCGTAATGCATGTCAGCCGGGGCGTGTCGGGAGTCCACCCATTTCGGTGGGGATGCCCACCTGAAGTTTCTGTGTTGGAACTCACTTCGCTTTAATTGCAAATACTGAAGAACTTTCACGTCTTGAGGGTTTACGCGGCTGCGTTCATCAAAAACCCATCCTCAAGCGAGTTCGATTCGCAAGCGGAGTCGGCCGCGGAGTCTGGCTTGCCAGTCGACAATATCAACAATATCTCCGAGACCAACGACTTCGATTGAAAGGCGGAC
>CAMBSL010000330.1 GCA_945870455.1 Pirellula staleyi DSM 6068
CGAAGAGGCATTTCATCAACCGCGTGCATGGATCTGATCTTTGACAAACGAGGCGCGTGAGATTCTTTTCGGAAGCATCCTTTCATTTTAGTGGACAGCAATGCGGTACGATAGACTGGCATGAGAGGCTCGCTAAGGCCTATCTCTAACGATTCAGATCCAAGTCCCTCCTCCATTCTCGAAAATACTCAAGGCACTCGGGATTCGCCAACGCACCCGAATTCCCAAGATTGCTCCCGTTAATTGCACTGCGAACCGCGATCTCGGATAGTTTGCCGCTGATTGTTTTCGGCAAATCTGGAGCCGCCGCGATCCAGGCTGGCACATGTCGCGCGGAGCAACGGTCTCGCAATCTTTTTCGAATTGCGTCGATCAGCGATGGATTTATCAAATTGCCATTTGCCATTTTCAAAAACAGAACGATCTGTTCGTCTCCATCGCGTCGGAGGGCCGTCGCCAAGCATTCCGCAATTTGCGGAAACGATTCCATTTGTTGATAAATCTCTGCCGTTCCAATTCGCACACCGCTCGGATTCAGGGTCGCATCCGACCGACCGAAAATGACGAAGCCTCCTTGCGGAGTTTCCGAGGCCCAATCTCCGTGGCACCAAACAGGATCTAATTTTTCGAAATAAGCCGCTTTGTACTTTTTGTTTTCGGGATCGTTCCAAAAACCAACCGGCATGCTCGGAAACGGCATAGCACAAACCAATTCGCCCGGCTCGCCGACAACTGTTTCGCCCCGTTCGTTGCATATCCTCACATCCATCCCCAAGCCTTTGCATTGGATTTGACCACGGTACACAGGAAGCGTCGGGTTTCCCAAAACAAAGCAAGACAGGATATCCGTCCCACCCGAAATCGAGGCCAAGTTCATGTTCGACCCAATCGCTCGATAGATCCAATCAAAGGTCTCTGCCAATAGTGGCGATCCGGTCGACATCACACACCGTAGACGACTCAAGTCGAATTCCTTGGCAGGTTCAATCCTCTCCTTTTCAAGTGTCATATAGTAACGAGGGCTTGCACCGAAATGCGTCACACGCTCCGAGGCTGCGAGTTGCCAAAGCACTTGTGCTGACGGGCAAAGTGGAGAACCATCGAATAAAAACACCGATGCTTCCGAGGCAAGTCCACTCAACAACCAATTCCACATCATCCACCCCGTGGTCGTGTAATAAAACAAGCGATCACGTGGTTTCATGTCGCAATGCAACGAATGCTCCTTGGCATGTTGCAGGAGAGCACCCCCGGCACCATGAATGATGCACTTCGGAACCCCAGTTGTCCCTGACGAATAGAGTATGCATAGCGGATGACTAAACGGAAAACGATCAAACGCCAGTTCGCAATTCGAGCTTTCGCAGGCGTCAAACCATGAGAACTGCGGGATCGACAAGTTGAATGAGGGCGAGTCTCCTATCACAACAATTGATTTGATGGACTTCAGCCTCGGTAGAACTCTGGCAACTTTGTCGATCGGTCGAATCTGTTTTCCGTTGTAATGCGTTGTCGACGAGGTGATCATGATACAAGGTTCGGTCTGGCTGAATCGATCGCAGATGGCGTCATCACCAAATTCAGGTGAACACGAGGACCATACCGCTCCGATGGCCGTCGTGGCCAGCATGGCGATCACGGACTCGGCAACGTTTGGAACTACGGCAACAATGCGATCGCCCGCCACAATCCCTTGTCCCTTCAGAAAATTCGCAAATCGACAGACTTGTTCGCATAGCTCAAGGCGGTTGATCTCGCGGCGCTGGCCGAGCTCATTGGCGGTTACGATAGCCACGGACGATGCAAATTCGGGGTCCGTTAATCTGGCCGGTTTTAGGATGGCTTCCGCATAGTTCAACTGGGCGTTGGGAAACCAATTCCAATTCATGAAATTCTCAGAGCGGACGACATTCGTTTCTCCAGGGTCGCCGATGATTCCGCAATATTCCCAAACAGATCGCCAGAACTCGCCTGGATGGCGAAGCGAAGCGGCATGCAGTTCGGCGTAACTGTTACCGAAAGAAATGTCTCCTCGCGAACGAAAGGTATCCGAAAAACGCGTGATATTCGCTTGAGATATTGTCGATTCACTTGGACTCCACAAAATACGCGAGTTTACGGATTCTACATGCACGGTACTATTGAGATTGGATTGAGTACTGGGGACTATTAGGACGGTCGTGCGGTAAATTAGTGGGATAGGCTGCTAGCCTGTCAAGCTGAAAAGGACAGGCCAAGCACATCGGTACGAGTCTTCGCGTGAAACAAACAGATAGCCGACGGGCGATAGCCCCGGTTCTCGACGAATGTCGAGCAATTGGAAAACCCGGGCTATCGCCCAACGGCTAATTGGGTTGAAAAACAGTTGCGGATGTGCGTAGCAGCCAGTCCGACTTAAGGACGAGGCGAAGCGATGAGTACCGAGAAAACCGACTTTGCGATCATAGCAGCCCGACACGGTATCGATTTGTCGATGGTCCAACCGTTAAGCTTGCCCGTGCGTTTGGTTGAATTGGAAAGGTGTTTGGCCAGACAAGACGTCCCGTATCCAATCTTGCCCGAGCATGCAGAACCTTACTTTGCGGCGGCTCGTGCTGGCAAACCTTTCACGGTCGGCACCCTCTCGGGCGATACGGTCGATGTTGGACAATATCGCAACGCTCAGGTCTATGAAAACTACACGTTCGAGGAGCACTTGAGTTGGGCATGTCTCATCGCAGAACAACAACGCACCAAGCATCAATACGCCTGCCTTGAATACCTAAGCGGGGAAAAAACGTTTGAAATTGGTGGGACGATCATTCCGGATTTCTATTTGCTCAACGCCCGAATCTTTCAACAGACAAGTTGGCAACTGGCGACGGTCAACATGATCATACCTGCCGAACTCTTTTTTACTTGCCATAGCCATCGATTTTTTCCGGTCACGACTTTTATGCGAGCACTGGAACAAGACTACTTGGCCGAACCCGATATCGGTCATGACGTCGCGGGGCATGTGGCGACCTTCACGATTCCGGTCGTAGCTCACGTAATGCAAAATCATGGACTTGCTCGCAATCTCATTTATGACGAACAGGATGCGCGGCTTGCGAAAGCAAACTCCGACGCAGAACGCAACAAAATCCAGCAGAAAGCAGACGAGTTGTTATTGTATGCGGAACGCATTTACTGGTTCACGGTCGAGTTTGGATTGGTCATGCAACAAGGTTCGGTGCGAGCCTTCGGGGCGGGCATTCTCTCGTCGCCGGGCGAGACTCTGTACAGCGTCAATTCATCCAAACCAACTCGATTGCTCATCGATCCGTCGCTGGACACGGACTTGTTGCGGCTTGCGACGACGGATTATTTGATCAGCGAATATCAGAAGACTTATTTCGTAACCGAGCGTTTTGAATTGCTCGATTCGTTAACGCCAGAACGCATTGTGGCGACGGCGAAACTCGCGTCCAAGCTACCCCACTTTTCTTGGCGTGACATAGCACCGGGAGACCAAGTTCTCAATGTAGGCGAATCGGCGATTTCGACAAACGAAAAATACTTGCGATTGATGAGCAATCAAATCTGTGACGACTGTTTAACGCGCGCCGCCATACGCAATTTGCGTTTAATAGACCATGGAATCGATCCGTCCATCGATCTTCAAAAGGTATGGCGAGGGCCCATCGCCCAAGTTCCCGAGGCGATCGTCGAATGGTTCAAGCGAGAAGACGAAGCGCACAAATTCCTTCAAATTACCAAGCCCTTGCACTTCGAGACAGCCAACGATGGGCCTGTTTCCTAGGCTCATGTTCAAATCGACACAGTCCAACGTAGCGATTTGAAGTCTCGTTTTGCAGCATGGCCATTCGTTGTTGGGCGGAGGATTCTCTGAAAATTCGAATAAACACGTGTAATTACGGTATCCGCACATGCTCTTTCATCTCGGCACACAAGTTGCTTTGTTTGTCGCACCATTCCAGTTTTGTTTTGCAGGAAGTGAGGCGACCATGATAAAGTTACGAATGCGAACTTGGTTTTTCTTCGCGATGCTGGTTGCGATCTCAATGATGTCGTTGGAAAAAATCCTTCGATTTGATGCGTGGGGTGCAGGTAAACATGAATGGCTCACGGAAGGTCCAAACCAAGGCATTGATTTCATGCTTGCAGAATTAGGGCGACACAAATGGTTCGACTTAACTCCAAAGGATTTCAGCGAGTTCGTCCATCAGGTCAATACGATTATCCCGACCCGACTTGAATCAAGTGTTGCTCATGACTTGGAATTTGATGATCGTGTCCGTTTTTTCCCAGAAGCCTTTCTGCGAATCGATCGATTCCAGTCGATAGACCGCGGCTTGCTCATGTTGCTTAACGCGTTGGAATTAGATCTGGCCGCTCAAGATGGGGTGCTGGTGATCGGACCGGCGTTCTCAGGATATCTGAATATGACTCGCATGTATGATCTGCCCGATGTAAGCAGCGAAGAACTTATCGAAAGTATCCAACGCTGTATTGAGCCAGATCATTGGGAATCTGCTGGCGGAGAAAGTCACCTCGAAATCCTACACAATGACTTTCGTACGCAAAGCAAACTAGTGGTCTTCGCTCCACGCAGAACACATTGCAAGATTGAAAGCATGATGGCGGTTCTCGCAAAGCGATATGGCTGGAAGCGATTCGAATTTCCATCGTGGCTGACGACGCGAACGGCTAAAACGCCACCTCCCGTACCCATGAATGGGTGTCTTGGCGGTGGCGTAATGTAAGCCTTGCGGTATTTCAACTCCCAGTGCAAGACATGGCGGCGCTTTAGCGTCGATCATGACTTGGGCATTCAGGTCGGCTAGCATAGTCAGACCGTGCGACGATTGCGGCCTTGATTAGCCAGAAAACATAACAATCCCCAGGGCAAGCCTGGGGTGATTCGAATCCCGCCGGCGTGGGAGATTGTTTAAAAACGCCTTGAAGAGACTTTGCGAGCGGAACCAGCGATGAAGCCAGGGTTGTTTTGCATGGCGATACGCGCAGCAACGTCGCTATTGGTTGCCGTCACAACAACCGACATCGGATAAGCTGCGACTCCGTCTGGTGGGAAGAGATAAACCTC
>CAMBSL010000331.1 GCA_945870455.1 Pirellula staleyi DSM 6068
GGCAAAACGTTCGGTAAAAACAAGCTGCAAGCCGCCACAAAAGCAATCGCACAGCCAGTGCTAAACCAAAGAACACTCGCGGGCGTCAAAATTTTGGCAGGCAGATGGCGGTTCGCGGTCCGTGGGTTTTCTCCGTCCCATTTGCAATCCAGATAGCGGTTCATGGCCATAGCAAAACTTCGAGCAGCAATCATGCAGAGCACAATCCCCAGCAGCGATTGCCAACGGAACGAAAGGTAGCTCGGCGAACCACGCGTCAATAGCTCACCGTCCAAGCTGGGTAGAGGGACGACAAACGCCCACGCTGTCGACAGCAACGCAAACGGCAAAGCAAAGATCGTATGGCTAAATCGAATCAACTCCATGTAGTGAGTTGCGGTCGTAAGCCATTTGGGCCGCGCGTTGGTATGCATGGTCAAGTCGCTCATGACACCGCCTCCTGTCCATCCCTATGTTCCGAATCGGTTGCATCACCCCAGCGATTCATCAACACATTGGGGACTTGCAAATGGTCCAAAATCCGTGAGACGACAAAGTCGATCAGATCAACAATGGTTCGTACACCATGGTACCAACCTGGCATGGCTGGCAACACGATCGCTCCCGCCTGGGCGGCTCGTTGCATGTTCTCAAGCTGAAAGACCGACATGGGTGTTTCTCGCGGAACCAAGATCAATTTGCGATGCTCTTTCAGATGAACGTCGGCTGCTCGTTGGATCAAATTGTTTCCAGCAGCGTGAACCACACCCGACATTGTCGCACCCGAACAAGGACAAATGACCATGCCTCGCGTCAAAAAAGATCCGCTCGCAATAGGTCTCATGAAATCACGATAGTCGTGCAGTGAAATGAACGGCAACCGGGCCTGGACTTGTGCAGTCGTTGGCGGTTGCCATTGCGAGAGTGTCGTTGGATCTGGCCAATGGTAATTCAACAAACGTTCGATGCGGTCACGGTTGGGTCCGAGTTCAAGATGAAGCTCTTGTTGGATGACCGCCGCGCCGGACGGGCTGATAACTAAATGGACGGCAACCTTCGCGTCACACAATAATTGCAATAATCGCACGGCATAGACTGCACCACTCGCGCCGGTAATGGCTAGCACCAATGGGAGCTGTTCGGACGACTGGATGGTCATTTCGTCCCCACATAGAGCGTTACCACGCCAAAAGTCATTGGATACATTCGAATATCCTTCAAATTCGCTTGTCGCATCAAAACCGCGAGGGCTTCACCGCTCGGGAACGCTTGGACACTTTGAGGTAAATACTCGTATGCAGAATGATCGTTTTTGGCCATGTGCTGACCGACGCGAGGCAAGATGTGTTGAAAGTAGGCGTTGTAAACGTGGCGCACTCCGAAAGCAGTTGGCTTCGAAAACTCAAGAACTGCAACTTGGCCACCCAGTTTGCAAACGCGAGTCATTTCGGAAAGTCCCTGCTCGGTGACGGAAACATTTCGTAACCCGAAGGCCACCGTTACCGCTTGAAAGTGATTCTCAGGAAACGGGAGTTGTTGGGTGTCCGCTTCGATGAATTCAACTCGGTCGTGGGTCGGCAGCAATCGCCCCCGTTTTCGTCGCGCAATATCGAGCATTTCCGAACAAAAGTCGCTTCCCACAATCTCGGTTTGGTGACCCAAATGGCGTGCCATGGAAATCGCAAGATCGCCGGTTCCTGTGCAAGTGTCCAGGACTGGATCTCCAGGCTTGAGGTTGAGAATTCTAAGAGCTTTCGCTCGCCAATGACGATCCACGTTAAGGGAAAGAACGTGGTTCATCAAGTCATAGCGAGGTGCAATCTCGGCGAACATCTTTCGAACGCGATCACCAGATTTATCGACCATGTGCCACCTGAAGTGAACCAATACCAACGGATGGAGTGCTGAAATATGCAACATTGAGGCATTGCGACCATGCAATGAGACCGAATTTTCGCTCTCACCTTAACGATCCTTGGGCAACTATCAAGGACTATTTATGCCGAACGTGGATTGGGGTATACTCTTGTCGAGCCTTCAGGCGGTGTCTTAAGTTGATTGCGAGTAACAACTTAGTGTGCAAGAGTCACGAGACCTTTTTACCTTTTGTGCGAGAAAGTGCGCGATAAGAGAATGGGTGATTTAATCTCCAATGAGAATTCGAGAGATCCTAAGCAATTGCGATCCAACCGATGGTTTGGACCAGATGACTTGCGCAGTTTCGGACATCGTTCGCGTTTAAAAGGAATGGGAATCGACGACGCTGACTACCAGGGAAAGCCGATTGTCGGATTGCTCAATACTTGGAGTGATTTGAATACTTGCCATTCGCATTTCAAACAACGCGTCGACGAGATCAAGCGAGGGATATTGCAAGCGGGCGGCTTTCCGGTGGAAGTGCCAGTCATGAGCCTCGGCGAGATGCTTATGAAACCGACGACAATGTTGTATCGAAACTTGTTAGCGATGGAAACTGAGGAAGTGTTGCGATGCCATCCCATCGACGCGGCCGTGTTGATGGGTGGTTGCGACAAGACCGTCCCTGCGCTCATCATGGGAGCCATCTCGGCTGACATTCCATCTATTTTCTTTCCAGCCGGTCCGATGCTCAAGGCGAGATGGAGAGATCAAACGCTAGGTAGTGGTACCGACGCTTGGAAATATTGGGCGGAACGATGTGCGGGGAACCTGTGCGACAGCGACTGGAAAGATATTGAGAACTGCATCGGCAGATCAGCGGGTACGTGCATGACGATGGGGACTGCCTCTACGATGGCATGTATCGCAGAGTCTCTTGGCTTAACTCTGCCCGGGGCGAGCAGCATCCCAGCGGTCGTGGCGGAACATAGTCGATTGGCGGTGGCAACCGGACGACGCGCGGTTGAATTAGCTTGGCAGAACATTACGCCGCGGAGTGTCTTGTCGCGAGCGAGTTTTGAGAACGCGATGGCGACGCAACTGAGCATTAGCGGTTCTACGAACGCGATCGTGCATATGATCGCGATGGCCGGTCGAGCCGGAATCAAACTAACTCTGGACGATTACGATGCCATGTCCGAGCGGGTCCCGGTCTTGGCCGATATTCGTCCAAGCGGACAGTATCTCATGGAGGACTTCCATCACGCCGGCGGTTTGTCAGGATTGCTATCCAGATTGAAAGACATATTGCACTTGGACTGCAAGACGGTCAATGACACAACGCTAGGAGAGCAAATAGAAGCCGGCGAAGTGATTGACGACAAAGTCATTCGCACGCGTGATAATCCTGTATGGTCGACCGGTGGAACCTGTGTATTGCGAGGAAATCTGTCGCCAAACGGGTGTGTCATCAAGACCGTTGCCGCAGATCTGCGATTGCAAAAACACACTGGGCCGGCGATGGTTTTTGACAATTATGCCGACTTGAAGAAACGGATTAATGCGCCAGACCTGGACATCACGGCCGATACGGTCATCGTGCTTCGAAGCGCTGGCCCCATCGGTGCACCCGGCTTCCCGGAATGGGGCATGTTACCGATCCCTGAAAAACTGCTCAAGCAGGGCGTTCGAGACATGGTTCGAATCTCGGACGCGAGAATGAGCGGAACCAGTTACGGCACTTGCATATTGCATGTGTCGCCCGAATCGCATGTAGGCGGTCCATTGGCGTTCGTTGAGAACGGCGACATGATCGAATTGGATGTAGCAAAGCGAAGCTTAATGCTCTTGGTGGACGAAACCACATTGGGTAAACGAAGAGAAACTTGGGTAAGGCCTACCGTGGCATGGACGCGAGGTTATCATCGTATTTTTGCGGATCACGTGACCCAAGCGCACGAGGGCTGCGATTTTGATTTCCTCCATGGCCATTCCTCCAACCAAGAACCGGATATTTTCTAATGTGGACTTCGGCAGTTACTCCTGAACTTCTCTCGAAAAGTGTGATTGCCGTACCACCCTTGGCACGAGATAGCTCACGCAAATTGTGTGCTACGGAAAACACCAAGATCATTCGGGCGATCGAGGCTGGCGGCGTCACGTCGATTCTCTACGGAGGAAACGCGGTTTTCTATCACATGGCCCTGTCGGAGTACGCACAAGTACTAGAAATCCTGCAACAAGCCGCAGGTCCAGAAACATGGATCATACCATCGGTCGGTCCGGCCTTCGGTACGATGATGGATCAAGCGACCATGCTGCGTGACTTCCAATTTCCGACTGCCATGGTCTTACCGCAAAAAGAGATTGCAGACGAGACAGGTATCGCCACTGGAATCCGACTGTTCGCAGAAAAATATGGCAAACCGATTGTGTTGTATCTTAAACACAATCGCTGGTTGTCGCCCGAAATCGTTTCCTCACTGTTTCGAGATGGACTCATTAGTTGGGTCAAATATGCCGTCGTGCTAGACGATCCAAGCGACGATCCCTACCTAAAGGAAGTGCTGTCGGTTGTTCCTGCAAATCGGATTGTTAGCGGCATTGGCGAGCAACCCGCGATTGTTCATTTGCGAGACTTTGGCGTCGGCGGTTTCACCAGCGGTTGCGTCTGCGTGGCACCCGCTCGATCTCAAGCGATGCTTCGGGCGATTCAAGCCAAGGACTTCGACTTGGCAGAACGCATTCGCGTCAGTTTCAGGCCGCTTGAGGATCTGCGCAACGCGATTCAACCGATTCGAGTTCTCCATCATGCAGTTGCCGCAGCAGGGATTGCGGATACAGGACCTATGCAACCCATGCTCGGTGAATTGGATGAGATGCAAAAGGCTTCTGTTGCGCAAGCGGCCAAGGCATTGCGAGCTCTCAGTGCCTTCTAAGCCAACAAAGGCTTGAACGAACCAAATAACATTACAAAAAAGCCAGCACATATGCCACGCGAACGTGTCGTTTTAGCGATGAGCGGCGGCGTTGATTCCAGCGTCGCGGCTCATCTCTTGATCCAACAGGACTTCGATGTCGTAGGCGTCTTCATGCGTCACGGTGAAAAGTCTAGTGCTGCGTGCGAACTTGATTCCGGCAAGCCCAA
>CAMBSL010000332.1 GCA_945870455.1 Pirellula staleyi DSM 6068
CATATCGGTGCTTGTCGACGACTTGCAAAGGACTCGTTTGGGTTGGGGATTGGCGGCGATGGGCGTTCATTTGTTGTCGCGTTCGCCGGTGGTTCACTTCGACGGCCCGCAATCCGTCCGAGCGGCATTCAGCGTGAAAGAAGCGATAGAGCTAGCAGCACAAGCAGGCATGAAGCCGAGCACGGTTCGGAAACACTGGCCCGAGCGGTTCTTGTTGAGATGGGATGCAAATTCTATGAACCAAAATGCAAAATATAATATGGACGACAGCGAGCCTGCATAGCCTGCCTGTGAGCACAACGCACGTCAGCGTTGGCGCATTGATCGGAATGGGAGCATCAACTAGGCAGGCAAGATGGCGCAAAGTAGTCGAAATCCTGCTTGCCTGGATCAGTACCGTACCGTGCGGTGCGATCGTCGCAGCAGTCGCCTATTGGGTAATATCCCAAGTCACGCAATAGTTCTGATAGATTCTTGCTCCCCGCTCCTCGGTACTCCGGGGAGAAGGGCTGGGGATGAGGGTATGAGCATTGAAATCGCTAATCGTATCCTAAGTAGTATACGTCGATCCCCCTCACCCCCGCCCCCCTCTTCCCGGAGTACCGAGGCGAGGGGGAGAATATGCTCACGGGGTGGGCTACCACTACCCAAGAACCAATGACCAAGAACCAAGAACAAGCCTTTACTCTATTCCACGCCGGCCAGTCGATGGGTTGGCACCGGGCGACCTGGTCGGAAGCACTGGAGCGTATTGATCGACTCCTTGATTCCAAACTCGATGCAAACCGAATGAAGTTCAGCTTGGATCGATTCCGTCAACAAATTGGGATCGACTGCAACCCTGGCATTGATCACTAGGTCCGCAACGCGAACTTCAGAATGGCATCCAATCGAAAGCTTTGGAGCAGACGAACTACTCACGATATTTGCAACGGCGTATTTGCCTTCCGCCATCCCAATCGCTTTGAGGTGGGCGACCTCGGCGGAATGAACAGTTAACCCTTCGTTGATTCTCTCCAGCAATTTCAGGAGAAACGCGTCCAATGCAAACGGGTTGGTCGCTTTCAACGCGACTTGAGCATTCAGCCAACCAAGCTCGGCTTCACCCGCTGCATAGATGTCATAGTCGACTTCCATCGCTCGCGTGCCGAAGTTACCCTTGAGATCCAGGAAATCGTAGAACGCTTCGAAGCCTAGACCTGTCATGGCAGATATTTTAACGCATGGCAAACCAGGAAAATTCAATTGGATCAGCGAGGTAAGCTCGGAGATCGTTGCGTCGTTGAGTTCATCGATCCGGTTGAGAATCACGAAATCTGCCTCTTCGATTTGCTTGCGAAAGATGTACTCAGCCTGTGGTGAGAAACCTCCCTTGGTTGTTCCCCTAAGAATTTTCAATCCGTGGCTGGGCTTGAGAATCACTCCGTAGGGGGCAATGTCAAAAGGGACCGCGTAGATTTGCTGAAGGGGTCGGATGACGGTGGCAACCAAGTCCGTACAACTGCCAACAGGTTCCGCAATGACAATATCCGGTCTGCTGTTTTCACCAAGCCGCTCGACGGTTCGGGTGAGTTCGTTGAAGTTGCAGCAAAAACAGGAGCCAGCAACTTCCCCTACATCGAATCCCTGGGAACGCAGCAGATTTGTGTCGACCAAATCAGTGGCTTGATCATTGGTAACGATGGCAACACGCTTTCCTTGCGATTGATAGTGTTGAGCCAAGCGTGAAATAGTGGTCGTCTTTCCCGCTCCGAGGAATCCACCGATCATAATGAAACGCGGGTTGTCTGGCATTATTGAATGACTCTTTTGGGGATCGTAAAAGGCCGAAGCCATTGGCAAATTTTGCTACCCGCAAACGACGTGAAGCATCGCTAAGCACCTCCGCAACTGTTTTTCAACCCAATTAGCCGTTGGGCGCTAGCCCCGGTTTTCCAATTGCTCGACATTCGTCGAGAACCGGGGCTATCGCCCTTCGGCTATCAGTTTGTTTCACTCGAAGACTCATACCGATGTGCTTGGTACGGCAGCAGATTTACTCTAACGCATGTCAGAACGAACAACAAGGAGAAAGGCAACTTTGGCTAGATCTGCGTTCTGTTGCTCAGACCTGGACAAAATCACAGCCTATCCGCGAAAGTTGCTCGGAGATCGCACCCACTGCGGAGCAAAAGGCGACACTCGGACATTGATTAACCGAACGAATCTAAGTGGCGTTTCTGTTTAGGTTTTTCAGCAAAATCGCTAAAATGCTTGCAACTGAACCCCAGGCTTGTTCGTCCACAAGGTTCGCGCCCCATCTTCCAACGAAACCCAGACGCGAAACACAGCAATTTTCACCTCGGAAACGTGTCCAAAGATATACTAATGATGGGAGTGCCCCGCTCCCAACCGATTGCCTATATCAAACCACTCGTCTGAACCGAATCCAACATGTCCCAGGTTTCGAGCCAACCCATCCCACAATCTTCGATTCCTTCGAACGCGAACGGACAAACGGCCAATATCAGTCGCGAAACGCTTTTGAACTACCTCGTTCAAGCAGCCAAGACGATGCGACGGGTCGAGCTTGGTATTGGTATCGCAGGTTGGTTATGCACGATCGTAGTGTTTTTGCTCACGGTCATCTTGATCGACCACTGGTTGTGGCCCCTAAATACTTTTGCGCGATTCGCCGTATTGTTTTTCTTAATCGCTTGGTCGGCTTGGTGGATACCGCGTCGTATTCTGCCACTGTTGTTTCAATCGATTCACCCCGAACATGCTGCCCGCAAGATCGAGTCGCAATTTCCAGAAATGAAAGAGAGCCTGATTAGTTGGCTCCAATTATCGACCTCCCAGAATACGGCACCCAAAGGTGTTCTGGCTGTCGTCGGTCGATTCGCCGTTCGCAACCTGGGCGGACAAGACTCCTCGAACATCGTGGACTCTGCCAATCTAATTCGCATCGCTGCGTTGCTGTTCGGTTTTCTATTGACCGGAACCGTTTATCTTTTTGTATCGCCCAAGAGTGGAACAACATCCCTTTCTCGGATGCTGATGCCTTGGGCGAATATCGCGCCCGCTGCACGGGTTCGGATCCTCAATGTTGCGCCCGGGGACACGACGATTACTCAAGGAACGAGCGTGCCAATCGCGGTGACGGTTCGAGGGATGCACAAGGGAGATAGTGTCGCGCTGCGCTACGACCTGTCAGATGGCCAACAAGTTGGACAACTTCTCAAGATGAACGAGGAACTCGAAGGGATCAACTACCGACTTGATTTCGGCAAGAGCTTCGGCGGCATTCATCAACCACTTCAATATTGGATTCAAGCCGGCGATGCGACCGCTGGACCATTCTCACTTCGCGTCCAAGTTGTTCCAATTGTCGCAATCGATCGATTGGAATACGAGTATCCAGCTTATACAAAGTTAAAGTCACGCTCCATTCAACAGGATGGAACCATCGAAGCACCCGAAGGCACACGAGTCCGTTTGTTCGCGCATGCGAACCAACCGATGGCAAAGTCTCGCTTGGAATTCGACCCGGTCATCGACAATGGCCTTTTCTTAGGCGCCAGTCAGATCCTTGATCTTGAGACTCAAGAAACGCAACTTAACGGATCATGGATGCTCCAACTCGACAAGAAAAAATCGAATCCATCTCTCTCAACCTATCGCGTCAAAGCCACAAACTCGCTCGGCGAATCCAATGGCGACCCCGTCATCTACAAAATCAAAGTCATTGGCGACTTGGCCCCCGAAGTCCGTTTGCAAAGCGACTTGCAAGCAAGTGTCGACGTCGCTATCGACGGTTCTATCGACATCGAGATGCGTGCTGTCGATCCCGACTATGGACTCATCTCGTTGTCCGCAACCGGCAAACTCATGAGCAAGGACTCCGGCAAAGAATCAAATCCCCTTTTCGCAATCAAGAGCTTTGAGTCGACATCGGGCAGAACGGGTCAAGTCGTTGAGGTCTATTCTTTTGTGCCCAGTGAACACAATCTAAACGTTGACGACAAAATCGAATTTCGTGCGATCGCAACCGACAATCGTTGCCAAGTTGGGACGGATGTCCCTGAACCCAATCAATCGAGTTCCACGCCAATCCAAATTCGTATCGTGGCATCAAAAAATGCTCCGAATCAAAAATCAAACGTCTCAGAACCAAACGCAGATGGCAAAAAGGAAACTCAAGGGAGCAAACCAAATACTCCTGGCAAAACGAACTCTCCTCAAAAGAAGGCAAGCAGCCAATCGCAAAAAAACCCAAACGCGAAACCTCAAGACGGAAAGACTGACGCACCTCAAGACGGAAAGATAGCACCTCAAGACGGAAAGACTGACTCTGGATCCAACGAGAAAAAGGACCCACAGGACACGAACAAAGAACCTTCCGAAGATAACAACTCAAAATCCGATGAACAAACGGACAACAAGGTAAACGAAGAAAAGTCTGGTGGCAAACAGTCGTCGAGCGGCAAGCAAGAAAAGAACAACAGCGGGGGTAAGAAAGGCTCACAATCCAACGAATCGGGTAACGAGTCCAGTGATCCCGGCGATAGCCAAGAGGGTGGTGAATCGACGGGAGGCAACGGTTCAGGCTCACAATCAAAGCCATCCAAGAAGTCAACACAATCCTCATCCACAGATGGAAGCACAAACCAAAGCGAGGGGAGCGACGCAGGAGATGAGGGCTCAGAACAATCAATCCAATCAGGCTCGAACGCAGGTAAAGGAAAAGCGAGTCTCTCCAAGCGCGACCCATCTTCACAGGCATCAGACGAAGAGAATGGCTTGAGCAACCCGGAGCACGACGGTGAAAAATTTGAAGTAATCGATCGTATGCGACGAGAAGAAGAAAAGTCTGGTGGCAAACAGTCGTCGAGCGGCAAGCAAGAAAAGAACAACAGCGGGGGTAAGAAAGGCTCACAATCCAACGAATCGGGTAACGAGTCCAGTGATC
>CAMBSL010000333.1 GCA_945870455.1 Pirellula staleyi DSM 6068
GAGTGAAGCTGGAACGCAATGATCCCTCGCACTGCCCCCTTTGGATCGTCCAAGTCGACGCAGAGCTGGCCGTTGATCCATGTTTGGATCTTGGAACCAACGGCACGAACTTCGTACACGTTCCACTCGCCGTTCTTGACATGCTTTTCACCGGATTGATCCCAGAGCAATGCGCGGCCCTCTTCTTCGTAGAGCTTGCCCCACCACCCCTCGCCGACGTCCGCTTGATAGCCCTTCATGCCGCTCTCGGTTGCTGCGCTTCGGAATTGAATGCCACTGTTACCCAGATTGCCGACAAGTTTTATTTCCACCTTCAAATGAAAGTCCTCGACAGCAAACTCGCTCATCAAGAAATCATTGTGTTTTAGCCCCTTGGTCATCCCGACGATTTCGCCATCAGCCACTTTCCAAAGCTCAGCATCTCCTCGCCAATATGCAAGGTTCTGACCATTGAAGAAGTCTTGAGCGTTGGCTTGTGTTGCCAAGATCGGACCTTGCTGTTCGCTCGCCAAGTAAGCCATCAACGAACGAATCTCGTGCGGACTGTATTGGCGTAGCTGGTCGTCTGGCATCATGGATTTGTCGCTCAGTTTTCGCTCTTCGATCTCAGCCAAAGGGATGACTTCGATCGCATTCGCCGTTTGAAGCGTGATCGCCTTGGAGTCTTCCGCCTTGATCAATCCAGTGATGGTACGTCCGTCCGTCAGGATAATCGTGGGTTGGTACTCCTTGGCCATGACGGCACTTGGGTCAACGACATTGCTGAGCAAGTAGTCGAGGTTGGCTCGATTCGAACCGGTAAGCTCTGGGCCAATCTTTCCTCCTGCCGCAAACAAGACGTGGCATTGTTGACACGTCTTGGCGTACACCGCCCGCCCGAGCGCCAGGTCCGGCTTGGGTTGCTTTTTGGATTGAACGAGAGTCTTGTACTCGTCGATCAACTTGGCCTTGTCGGCTGGTGTCTCGCGAACGATTCCCCAAGTTTTTGTTAGCAGTGCAGAGACCTTTTCACTCTTCAAGTTTTCCAGCTGCCGAACCAAGTCAGCGCTCAAATCGCTCGACGCGATTCGCTTGGACTCGATCGCTTGCAGCATCGTAATTGCGTCGTCTGGCCGAGCTGACAATGCACCCAAAGCGATGCGTTTCTCTGTCTGCGTGAGATCGGGATAGACATCCAATATCGAGTTAGCAGACGTTGGATCTGAATACTGGGAAAGCCCAGCAATCGCCGAACCTCGGAGACTTTTATCGGTCAACAATCCTTTGAGCACCGGTACAAGCTTGGGATCTTTTGCACCCAGCAACGAGTTCAACGCCGCTAATCGTGTCTCTGTGTTTTCGGACGTCGACTGCAACAGGTTTCGAACTTTTACCAATGCGGACTCGCTACCAAACGTTACGCCGAGCGACTCGGCTTTCAACCGAACTTTTGCTGAAGATTGGATAAGTTTTTGGTAGACAGAATCCCACTGCTTGGGAGCTTGGACTTTTCGTTTTCCTGTTAAAGAGCTTGCAAGAGCATTAAGAAAGGAAAGCTGAAGTTCTTCTGTATCCGCTTTGCTGAGCCCGTTAACTAAGGATGCAATGGCTTGTTCACTCGCGGACGCACCAATGCGTCTCAACATGTAGTCACGAATAACAGGAGCCGTCTTGGAAGCAGCCAATCCCAGGGCCATCGCTCGTTCTGCATCCAGCTCTGCCAGCGGCTCAGCCGCATACCAAAGCATCAACGGTAGGTTGTGGTCGCTTGCGATGTCTTCGTAAGCAATTAGATTTTGCAAGAGTTCCCAGCGTTGCGGCATTGGCAAACGTTGGGCTGCCGATGCGAGATAAAGTCGAACGACGGCAGACTTTTCCTTTCCAGCCATTTTCGCAAGCTGATTGGACGAAACCGCCTCGATTGCGGCTGTGCTTTGATGTCCCAACTGAATGGCCCAAGCCCGTACGTATTCGCTCTTGTCCGACAACATCGCTTGGCAAGTCTTCGCATCGAATTGATCCATTGCGCTTAGACACCACGCAGCTCGCAATTTTCTCGTTTCATCGGCATCTTGAACGACCATGGATTTGAGCAACTCGATTGCATCGGTGCTGACTTTGCCCGTGGCCGCTCGTTCCTGAAGTGCTCGTCGGCTATGTCGAACGTACCAGTCGTTGGGATTGAGCATGTTTTCAACCAATTGCTTGTCGGTCTGCTTGGATAGATCGACTTGGACCGGTTTCAAATCCCCGTAAACGATCTTATAGATGCGTCCGTTGCTGCGATCATGTTTGCCCGGATCCGTCAAATGGCAAGCTTGCATGTCGTACCAATCGATCATCCAAGCTTGACCGTCAGGACCATATCGCAAATTGAGAATCTGGGATGCCTTGTCTTGGGTCAGCAAAAAGTCAGGTGAGTAGCTTCCGATGTAGCCGGATTTGCTTTGCTTCAAGGCATCAATATTTAGCCTCTGACCATGGATATTGTTCATGAAGATCTGATCTCGATATTTCTCAGGCCAAGTGTTCCCAAGATAGATCATTGCGCCAGCATGCGCATGACCGCCTCCAACCGAATCCGACTTTCCGTTGCCAGCGTGCGGGGTTGCACCGACATAGTGACGGTGCTCTGCGATCGTTTTGATGTCGTCGTAGGTGTAGGGATTGAAGTGCGTTCCCCCTTGGCGCTCATACCGTCCACCTTGAATCATGTGGTACAAGTGGGGGATAACGCAAGCGGTAATAAACGCTTGCCCTCGATCGTTGAAATCAACTCCCCATGGATTGCTCGTCCCATGGGCGAATACCTCGAATTCATGTCGGGTTGGATGATAGCGCCAAACGCCGGCATTGAGTGGCACTCGGTCCTTATCAGGCGTTCCGGGTTTGCCAACCTTGGAATGCGTAAATACTCCATGACATCCGTAGAGCCAGCCATCTGGACCCCATATGAAGGCGTTGAGTGTTTCGTGAGTGTCTTGGTATCCCCAGCCGTCGAGCAAGATCTCTGGTTTTCCGTCTGCTTTGTCGTCTCCGTTGCGATCCGGAATGAACAAAAGATAAGGTGCCGCGCCAACCCATACGCCGCCAAACCCAACTTCCATCCCGCTGACGAGGTTGAGCCCTTCCGCAAATACCTTGCGGCTATCCAACGTACCGTCCCCGTTGGTATCTTCGAAAATCAAGATCCGATCCCTCGCTTTTCCGTCTGCAGCACGAATCGGATACTCGTACGCTTCCGCGATCCAGACTCGTCCGCGATCATCCAAGGCCATGGCAATCGGTTGCAAGACATCGGGCTCAGACGCGCTTGCGATCACACGAAATCCTTCGGGTACTTTCATCGCCTTGGCGGCTTCAGGGGCCTTCAACCCTTCGAAGGGATACAGGTCCGCAACCATCGGCGTTTCCGGAACCGTGATAGGACCGGGTTGGCTTTCGTGCAATTGAAATCCATCAAAATTCAAATGCCCCCAGCCAGCGGAACTATCGTCGATCAAACGTACGACACACTCTTTGCCTTGATGCTTGGTAAGGTCGATGACGACCAACCGCATGTCCTCTGTAGTTCGCCCCATCGCTTGGTGAAGGACCTTGTTGGTTTGCACTTCCACCAATTCGACGCGAGTCTCTTTGCTACTTCCGCCACCGATCAAGTAAGATGCGAATGGCTTGTCGACCACAAATCCTGTGGACGTAAGTGTTCCTTTCGCTTTGTCTCCAAGCGTCTCAAAACCGCCGATCCAAAACTCCCCTTCATGTTGACTTTTCATATCGCCGCGTCTCGTTGCAACGGTATCGCCTTGGATGGGCTGGCCGTCGAATGCGTTGCCGGTTGCTGTCCAGTCTTCGAGCGAGCCCTTCTCGAAATTCAGGTTCAGCTTTTTGCCCGCTTTTGACTGTGGCTGCACCCCGCCAGAGAGCCCAAGTTGCACGACATCCAGACCAACCATGTGAGTTGGAACAGCATCTTTGTTCGCTCCAACGATTTCGAGACTTAATCGGTGCTTACCCGCATCGATTTGAAGCTGCCCCAGCCGAACCAAGCCTGTCGATATCACAGATGGCTTGTTGAACAAATCGATAGGCTCACCCAGTTTTTGCTTGTCCAACCAAACTTGCACCATGCCATAATCTTGAGCTTTGGTCAGTGCCAGCATGACATCGAACTTTCCGGCCGTTTCGACCTTGAGTTCAAGTTCGAGACGCGAACCAACCTTGCCGCCTGTCCACCAAAGCTGCGAGTCCTTGCTCCAGCGGTCTGCGGCGAAGCCACTCATGTCTTGTGGAATCGCAGTGCCGTCGCTGATGGCCAGGATCGGCAATTTTTCCCCTTCGAAGATCATCGCGTTCTTATTTGCAGCGTCGTTGATGATGGGACTCTTGAATGGAATGGGCTGAGCTGCTACCCACGTCGACTCATCCACCGTTTTGCGTTGATGAATCAGTGCGTGCGCTCCCTTCATTCCACCGACGGTGATATCGAGAAGCCCATCCTTATTCAGATCGATGATGCCGATTTGGCGACCGATACCGGAATCGTCGGCTGCTCGATACGGAAGCCAACTGACGCCATTCGGTCCACGAACCAGTTTGAACCAATAGACAACTGCACCGGTGTCCCACATAGGACTGCCCTTGTGGTGCGAATAGTAAGTCTTGCCAGTAACAATATCCTTAAGTCCATCACCATCCATGTCCGCCAAATTGACAGAATGCAATTCGCTGAAAACGATACCGTGCGCGTTATGTTCGGGCTTGGAGCCAAGGATGTCGTGGCGAACGAATTCAACGTCTGCGTCATCGCGTTTTTGTTCGAACCATGCTAGACCAAAGTCGTGTGCGGCAAGACTTGTGATGATGTCATTGTCACCGTCTCCATCCACGTCATAGGCGTACATCTCCGCTCCACCATACGCATTCGAAAAGGAAGCCTTTTGAGAGACCCATGGCTTGCTGGCAGAG
>CAMBSL010000334.1 GCA_945870455.1 Pirellula staleyi DSM 6068
CCTTTGGGAGATTTGGAAGATGAGGCCATGGCCAAAGTCCTGATCGTTGCGCAAGATCAGGTCTTGATCGAAAACTTGAAGCGAGAGCTCCCGCAAGAACGAAGCTTCAAGGTGTCGGTTGCTGCAAGCGGTTTCGAGGCAGGAATTCAGGCAGAAAGTTTTCACCCAGATTGCATGATTGTCGACTTCTCAGTCGGCAAGTTAGAAGCATTGCAAATCTGCCAAAACCTACGCAAGAATGCTGACTTTACCGAGATCATCTTGATCGCGTTGTTGCCAGATGATGGCAACGTAATGAGCTTCGATCGCTCAAGCATCAACGAGACGTTTAAGAAACCATTTGACGCCCGTCTTTTGGCTGAACGACTCCGCACGCTCATCGGAGCCAAGAAGGAATTGGTCTAACCACCAATCCCCCCTTCTCCAAAACGAATTAACCTTTGCTGACAAAATCAGCGAAGGTTTTTTCGTTTTTATTCCGGCCATTGCCTGGTACTTAACCTTCATGGTCGTGATTCCTTCGTTGCACGACGCTCCGCGTCGTGATTCATGGCCACCGGATTCATGGCCACCGTGATTCCCGGCCATCGCGATTCATGCGACGCGGAGCGTCGCACAACTAAGATCCAATCGCTTTCCGACTCGCTCGCTGCAACGAGGCAACGCTATGAAGCGATGTAATCGTCGACCAAGCTTCACTGATCGATATCTTCGATTTGCCTTCTCGACGCTCGCTATAGATAATTCCGACTTCGCTCAGTCGGGCCCCTTGATTGAGAAGATGCCAAAGCACTTCTTCCAAAAAACCGTAGCCAACTCCCTTCAGTCCCTCCAAATTCAGAGTCTTTAACTTTGCAACACGGTAGAGCCGAAATGCACTGCTGCAATCGTGAACCGTCCAGCCAATGAGCCACCTTGCATAGCTGTTCGCGCATTTGCTCACGAAAACTCGACGCCATGAGCAACCTACCATGCCTCCCCCCGGCACATACCTGGAACCAATGACCACATCGGACTGCAACTGCTTGGCCAAAAGATCTGGAATCGATTTGGGGTCATGACTCAAATCAGCATCTAAGTTTAGCAACCATTCATAGCCATTCTCAATTGCATAGTGCATGCCCTCCCGAATGGCCGTCCCTAACCCCAATTTTCCACTTCGGCGATTGAGTATCACGGATGAATGCGATCGTTGATATTCCTCGACCCATTCACTCGTGCCGTCGGGTGAGTTGTCATCCACGACTAGAATGTGCGCGTTTGGTACGAAAGCATTGATCCGCTCAAACAGAGAAGGCAGATTGGCGCGTTCATTGTAGGTGCAGACCAACACAAGCAACGAATCCGACAGCTCTTTGGTCAAGACTTGGCTCTCATTCGTTCTCTCAATTAGTCCTCGTTATCCGAGTCCACTTCAGAGTCTGGCTCATCGGAACGTGTCTCTTCAGAACTCGACTCTTCCGAGATAGCTTCCGGAGATGCGATGCTTGTTGGGGGGATGATTGCATTGGCGATTGCGGCTTCATCGATTTCATCTGGAGGAACGCGTACGATCGCGGTGAGGGTATCTCCCTCATCCAAACTCATGATCCGCACACCCTGGGTGTTGCGTCCGATGACACTGATATCCTTGGCTGCCACGCGTTGGATCTTGCCTCGAACGGTCATCATCATCAATTCGTCGGTATCGTCCACCGGCACGATACCCACGACCCGCCCGTTGCGCTTAGTTGTCTTGATATCGATAACACCTTTGCCCCCGCGTCGCTGCGTTCGATATCGATTTGCGGAATTGAGATCTTCCACTTCGTCCTCGGCTTCTTCGACAACCTCCTCCTCACCAATTATTTCGTCCCCATTCTGATCGACAAGCGGCACAGAAACCTCACGGCCAACCATCTCGTCACCAGGACCGAATGTTGTTCGTTTGCCGTAGCCTAATTCGCATACAGTCAGCAGCGTTGCGGCCGGTTCCGCCACAACCATTCCGACAAGCTCATCCCCCTTTTTGAGCGTGATGCCTTTGACGCCAGACGTGTTGCGGCCCGTGGAGCGTGCGTTGCTTTCGGTGAATCGGATGGCCATTCCATTGGCGGTCGCCAAAACAATTTGATCGTTGGGTTTCAGCACCACTACATCCACGAGTTCATCGTCCTCACGCAGTTTGATCGCGATGATGCCACCCTTCTTTGGACGACTGTACGCTTCGAGTTCTGTCTTCTTCACGACCCCTTTTTTGGTGGCCATCATGAGGAAGTGACCTGGCAAATTGAAATCGCGAACGACGACGCAATCGCGGATCTTTTCATCGGGCGTTAAGTTCAGCAAATTCACGACAGCCCGCCCACGGCTTTCCCTACTCATTTGAGGGATTTCCCAAACCTTCTGCCAATAGACTTTTCCTTGATTGGTGAAGAACAGCAGGTAAGCATGCGTACTGGCCACAAACAAATGCTCGACCGGATCTTCCTCTTCCGATCTTAGGCCTGAAATACCTTTGCCGCCGCGTTTCTGTGCTCGATACGTCGTTGCCGGAATGCGCTTGATGTAACCTTGATGTGAGATGGTGACGACCATCGTTTCTTCGGTGATCAAGTCCTCCATGTTGTAATTGCCAAGCTCTTCGTCATCGATCACCGTTCGCCGGTCGTTGCCAAACCTACGAGAGATATCTTCTAGATCGGCTTTGATAATGGCAAAAATATTGGCCGGATCGCCCAAGATGATTCGGTACTTTTCAATCTCGGTCAGGATGGTTGCGTGCTCGTCCGTGAGTCGCTCTTGTTCGAGGCCCGCCAACTGGCCCAACGTCATCCGGAGGATCGAATCGGTCTGCACGCTCGTCAACGTGTAAACATCGGTCGAACCGCGTTCCAATTGAAAGTCGGCAAAACCTCGTTCGCCCAACGCTCGCTGCATCATCGAGGCGGGGCATTCAACGCCCATCAATTTGACTTTCGCCTCAGCCTGGGTGCGGCTTTGCCGAATGAGCATGATGATCTTGTCGATGTCTGCCAAGGCCAACAGCAGCCCTTCGACAACGTGCTTGCGCTTTCGCGCCGAAGCCAGCAGGAATTGGGTTCGGCGTCGAATCACCGTGACGCGATGCCGGATGAACTCTTGAATGAGTTCTTTGATGCTCAATTCGCGTGGCTTGCCATCCACCAACGCAAGCATGTTGATGGAGAACGACTCTTGCAAGGACGAGAACTGATAGAGCTGATTGAGAACAATGTGCGGATCCGAATTCTGCTTGATCTCGATGACGATTCGAACCGGTTCCTTCAAATCGCTTTCATCGCGAATCGCCGAGATACCTTTGATCTTTTCGCTTCGAACGAGGTCCGCAATCCGTTCGATGACCCGATCGCGAAACTGCTGATAGGGAATCTCGCGGATGATCAGCCGAGCTTTTTTGCCTTCTTCGACGTCGACGCGAGCGCGCATGACGATGGTCGACCGGCCCGTGTTGTAACCTTGACGAATCGCATAGCGACCGCAGATGATACCGCCGGTTGGGAAGTCAGGTCCCGGAATGATTTCATTGATTTCCGCGATCGAAACGTCCGGGTCGTCAATGACTCGGATGATCGCCGCGCATACTTCGCGTAGATTGTGTGGCGGTATGCTTGTGGCCATACCGACCGCGATGCCAGTTGCGCCGTTCACTAACAAGTTCGGAAACTTCGAAGGCAAAACAACAGGTTCGGTGCGTCGCTCGTCGTAGGTTGGGATAAAGTCGACCGTGTCGAGCCGGATGTCGTCGAGCATCATCGCCGCAGGAGCCGCCAGGCGAGCTTCGGTATATCGCATGGCAGCCGCAGGAAGTCCGGCGATCGAGCCAAAGTTCCCTTGCTTGTCGATGAGCATATGCCGCATGTTCCACTCTTGGGCCATGCGGACGAGGGTCGGGTAAATGATGGCTTCGCCGTGCGGGTGGTAATTACCCGACGTGTCGCCCGCGATCTTCGCGCACTTGACGCGAGCGGCACCTGGCGTAAGACTCAAATCGTTCATGGCGACCAGGATCCGGCGCTGGCTGGGCTTCAACCCATCGCGAACGTCCGGAAGTGCACGACTGACAATAACGCTCATGGCGTAGGTAAGATAACTATCCCGCAACTCGTCTTCGATCGACTGATCTATCAGCCGCTCGCCGCCACCCCCAGAACCATCACCCCCGGCAGACGGCAATGAGGCTGGATCGTTGGATTCAGAATCATCATTGGGTGGGACGTTCGACACAGGAATGGCCATTTCGACAAGGGGAACGGAACAGCGATAAAACACCAGTCCCGACAAATGCATTTCGTCAGTGTTTTTCCAGGGTTTCCTCGCGTTTTTCGAGAAGTGAAAATATACCAGAAACCAGTGATTTCACAACACGCCCAGAAATTGATTCGAGATCGCAAAACGATTGAAATCGAGTGGTCTCGTATGCCAAGCTGTCACCAAGGCGGTGGCAAGTGACATATGGCCAGAAATCGCGACAGCAAAAGGGGATTTGGTCGTCGTGGGGCATTTTCGGTTCATGCCAACTGGCTTTACGCCGGAGGTTTTTGCCCTTCACGCTAGGGCGAAGGCAACGATCCCCTGGGGGGAACCTCCTCGGGGGGAGAGGGGAGATAGATCATCAACCCCTTCGCGATTTTGCAATTGCGTAACCAAGGAGTCATAATGTGGAAAAGAACTGCGAAAACGAAGGTTGCTGCAATACCAAATTTTTAACAGCACGGTCTAAGGCGAGCGACTTACGCGTGGCGTTTTGGCTTATAAATTTCCGTTGCAGTACCGAAGTGAACTTCGCCGGCATTCATGAGCGTTTCACTCAACGTTGGATGCGGGTGAATCGACTCGGTTAGGTCCCGGACTTCGCAGCCCATTTCGATCGCCAAAACTGCCTCTGCAATCAACTCGCCCGCCCCCGA
>CAMBSL010000335.1 GCA_945870455.1 Pirellula staleyi DSM 6068
TGCCGGGCTTGGAAAAAAATATTAGAAACCGTTGAATCCCAGTGCTTGTCGCCAGCGTGGAGTAACTCAAACATTTCGGTCGCTGTCGAGGAATTCGCGTCTAACCGAATAAAGTTTCGAGACCTGATCGCAATCATAAACTTCTCCCAAAAAATGAGCATTTGTATGCTAGCTATTGCGAAAAATTACCTGTCGACCATGTAGAAATGATGAAGACCATGTTAGTGACGAGAGAATTTATGCGGCCTACATGCTAACGCTCTTCGCAACTTAATCGCGACCCGGACTGTTTTGCCGCAGCCGGAGTGTTACCGGAGTCGAGGAAGCGATCGAAAACTTAGGGTAGGCGAATTCGGCCAGAATTCAGGGCTGGTTCTTTGAATCCGTTGGACCGGCGTCTTGATTCGAGCGGCTCTTGTCAAACGCCCCCACCCCTCGTGCAAATGCCACTACCTCAACTCGGTTCGCCCCTGCAAGTCGCAATGCTCTGGCTGCATCGTTGGCCGTTGCTCCGCTTGTGACTACGTCATCTACGAGCAAAATGCGCGAGCCTACGATGGATTTGCTAGGCTTACAGGCAAATGAATCTTGCACATCCTTGAGCCTATCCGCGATCGATTTGGTCCCCTGCTTCTCGGTCCATCGCGTTCGGTAGAGAGAATGACGATTTACGGGTAGACCAATTTCCAAAGCAATTCTTTCGGCGAGGATGTCTGCTTGATTGTATCGCACCATAATGCGTCGCATCCAGTGTTGAGGCACGGGAATGACACAGGCGAAAACTTTGGAATCAAACGCGTCAAGCTGCTTGAGCCACTCTCCGATCCGTTTACCTATTTCGATTCCGAGCGGCTCATGCGAGGATTGTTTGATCTTTTTTGCGGCCAACGCCGCGGTTCCGTGGTAGGCCGTGTAGCAATGCGCTCGCCGAAACGACCACTTTCGTCGCTCGCAGTAGTAACAAGATGTTTTGTTCGACGTTGCGTGTCCGGTTGTCTCGCGAATGCCGGGGCCCAACGGGGCACTGCATCGAACGCATCGTTGCTCCGGAGTGGTAATTTTACTGAAACAAGCTTTGCAAATCGCTTCGCAGTTTGGATCGAAGATCGGGATGTCGCAAAGAGAACAAGCGCGAGGGAAAAACAGATCCATCACGGGTCGATAACAGCGAAGTTTTTCGTTTAGGGTAGACATGATTTACCTTCGATAACGTGCACAACAAGTCGCTCTCGGCAAGAGTGCCCTGCGGCAGGTGCGACCGTTGAAGCCTAAATCAACCTACCCCAACCATTCCGTTGACGCAAACGTTTCACAGCGTGGCGAACGACTGGGCTCACTCCCGCTCTGCTATTTTCTGGTCTCGACAGGCTTTTTGCGCTTTGGATAGAGCTCCTTGCAGATTCCGCAGACGGTACCATTGCACCCTCTGGCAGAGCAATGCTCGCGACCGTAAAAAATGATCTGCAAATGTAGCTTATTCCAGCTCTCTTGAGGGAATAGCCGCTTGAGATCGTTTTCGGTTTGGACAACCGACCGACCGTCGGTTAGCCCCCACCGCTGAGCAAGTCGATGGATGTGCGTATCGACAGGGAAGGCTGGGAAGCCAAATCCTTGGCTCATCACAACCGAAGCCGTTTTGTGCCCAACTCCCGGCAATCGCTCCAACGCCTCAAAAGTACTGGGTACCTGGCCATCGTGTTCCTTTACCAAGATTATGGAAAGTTCTTTGATCGCCTTCGATTTCTGTGGACTTAATCCACAAGGTTGAATGATGGTTCGAATACTCTCTACAGGTTGCTTTGACATGTCATAAGGGTTGTTGGACAGTTCCCAAAGCTTAGGAGTCACCCGATTCACCATCTTGTCCGTGCATTGTGCGCTCAACAATACTGAGACCAAGAGCGTGTACATATCGACGTGATCAAGTGGAATCGGCGTTTCTGGATAGAGCTCTTCTAGCCGTACTAGAACCGCTTTCGCTCGCTCTGTTTTTATCATCGTCCCGATTCATCCCGCGATTTAATCTTGTGCACGGAGTTGTGAATAGTTCGTTCTATTTCTTTGCCACTTGCGGTTTTGAGTTTCATTTCAATGGACATACACCAAGTAGGTTCCATGGTAGGGACAACGAGGACGATTGTCTTTTTGTCTTGCTTCCACATTGCGGACGCAACCGGGGCCCGACGTTCATTGAAATGGTCTGAACCGTATTTCTCCGTTCTGCGAAGATCCCACATTTTGACGGTATAACGTTCCGGCTCGAGTGTCGCCGCCGGGTCGAGTTCGTCGGTAAACCCGATCTCCAACGTTGGCTGTCCATCGCCGTTCTGGGCCGCATTAAACGTGATCGGCAACTCGATGGATTGGCCAGTCCGCCGCACTCGATACAGGCCGCCTTCTTGATCCTGTCGGCTGCTCGCCCAAGCGAACATCCCTCCAACGTACAGTTGACCATCTCGAGGTGAAAACCTGCCTCGAACGATTCCGGTTGGCAAGTCTGGAATAGGGAGCGCGCACATTCCACCTTGTTTAACACCGTCCACGGTTTCAAACGGGACAACGTAAATACGCCCATATCCGTATGACAAGTTGAGCAGCGATTTATCAAGTGCACCCCATCGCGGGCTATCCACCCACAACAACTCGGCGGGCGATCGATCGAAGCTGTTGGTAATCCAGCACAAAGGTGGTTCCATAGCGGAGTCGGCCGAATCCGTGACGGAATGATAACCAAACATGTTTCCGTAAAACTTGCCCGGTTCAACCCAGTTGATGCGATTCTTTGGATTCCAGTGGCCCTCTTGATCGGTAACGACGAACGATCCGTCGGGATTCAAACAGACTCCGTTAGCTGCCCGAAAGCCTGTTGCCACAATTTCAGTCGTGGCTCCATCTGGCGAAACCTTAAGCAACGTTCCGTGGTGTGGTACGACGGCTTTGAGAGCATGCCTGGCCGATTTGGCGTAATAAAAATTCCCGGAGGCATCTTGCTGCAGACCCATTGCAAATTCGTGGAAGTGTTCAGTTACTTGGTGGTCATTATTGAAACATCCATAGTCGTCGATTAGCCCATCTCCATCCGTATCCCGAAGTTTCATCAATTGATCCCGACATGTAACCATGATGCAATCATCGCCCACAAGAATCCCGAGTGGCTGAAATAGTCCTGTCGCAATCCGTTGCCATTTGAGCGAGGCCGCGGATCGATCAAGATTATCCAAACCGCTGAGTCGCCAGACGTCTCCGTCCCATGTGCAAACCGCCATCGCGTCCTGGCCAGGATAGAATGCAAGCCCGGTAACTCGCGTTCTCGCATTCCAAGGGTTCATTGCTGGAGGTGCCAAATCGTCAACAGCCCAGCCGTTTCCTTCGAACCAAACTCGCGGGATGGACTGAATGCTGTTGTCGGTTTCTGTGATGGATTCTGTGATGGATTCTGCGATGGATTCGGACGGCTTTCGCAATGATCCATGGATGCCGATGAAGGGCTTTCCAATCTCGTCAGCCATTCGCTTTCGAACGTTCTGCCATGAGCTCTCACTCGGCTCTCCATTTAGGGCATTGGCGAAAGCGATAGAATGACTCGCGGGTTGCGTACTTGCCTCGAAATCCAGGCATAACCGATTGTCTTCCACGCGCCAGCTTGGGCTGCCATTATTCGATAAAAACGTTGCATTCATGCGGGCGCGGTTGCCGGCCGCGTTTTCCCATTCGACAACGACTGTGTCGCCTGCGATTTTGGACTGCACGACTTTACCTGGAATGGTTGCGACAAGCGTTGTCAGTTTTCGTTTTGAGGGTTCGACAGCAAGCGTACGGCCGAATAGCACTTGCGATTCAACTCCATCGATCTCGATCAGAAAGGGACGCTCTCGCACGCCCGTTTGGTCAACGGAGTAGTCAATCGAAAGTCCGTTTGCATCGCGATGCATGCCTCGAAACTGAACCCAGGATTTTGGAAGCGGTCCATATCGTTTTCCATCTCTCCCTAGCACTCGCACTTGATCGTCAAAAAGACCCGTTTCTGGATTTGCCCAGCCTGGAGCGGTAGGGTTTGCGAAATGGATTTCCCCGACGGATCGGGGGTGAATACCGTGGGCTCCATCGAATTGTATGCCGCGCCAATCGATGAACCCAGTTCCCTTCCAGCCCGCGGCCCATCGCATGGTGTCGTGTTCGAAGGCCATCCAGGTGTTGCCTTTGGAGATACCACCAGGACCTGGGTCCAATCGAATTGCGATTGCCTTTTGAGCAATGTTGGTTCCGTCCGAGCCGAACTCGATGGTGGTAGCCATGACGTTGCCGTAATTCATGTCGACCCAAGGCTTGAGCTCGACTGGATCCGGCCCTTTGGTGTCGCCGACCGGCAACGATTGCAAGTAAGCTTTATCGATTTTGGTATAGGACGGGGAATTCAAGTCTTTCAAAAACTCCTCGCGAATGTAATGGATGACGTCATACTTTTGCTTCGGAACCATCCATTTTTGGGGCAACATCAAACCGGACCCATGAGTCAGTGTTTTGTAGAGTGAAAATGGATCGCTGCCTTGCTTGAATTTCCCGGTACCAAATCGCAGGGCAGTCGGGAGTGAGCCGACTGTTTCACGGGTTCCATGGCAGTTAATGCAAAGTCCGTTGTAGACTTTTTGACCGCGCTCCAGCGATTTTTTGTTCCATCCGGCGATAAGGCTCGCATGGTCTACGTGCGATTCATACTCAGGCAACTTGGGCTTTAGCTGTTCCGGCTTGGGCATTAGCTCTGCAGCACGCGAGGGTCCTTCTTTGGCAATCATCAAAACATAGGCCACCAAGTCAAAGAACTGATTTTGGTCATCCAATTGTTGGACAAGCCCAGAGGGCATTAGCGAGATTTCACTTGCCGCTTCG
>CAMBSL010000336.1 GCA_945870455.1 Pirellula staleyi DSM 6068
CGATTGCTCGTCCCGGATCGAAACGGCAAGTTGAACAACATTGTGCTTGGCTCCGATTCGCTAGAGTCATACGTCAAGGGATTCCCGGCGGCCTCGATCATTGGTCGCTATGCAAACCGCATTCAAGGTGCCAAATTTCCATTGGACGGTCGCGATGTTCGCTTGACCAAGAATGCAGGTGAAAACCACATCCACGGCGGAAAAAGCAATTTTGCAAAAGTGCTCTGGAGGGGAGTCGCTTCAATCAAGGATGGCGTGCCGCAGGTTGCATTAACCTACGAAAGCCAGGATGGCGAAGAAGGTTTCCCAGGTAAACTCGTCGTCACGGTCACCTATTCCCTGTCGGATCGAAATGAACTGTCCATTGACTATCAAGCCAAAACAGATAAGCCAACGGTAGTCAACTTAACCAATCACGCCTACTTCAACTTGGCTGGCAATGGAGCCGACGTCCTTGACCAGGAGTTGCAGTTGATGTCGAACACCTATACGGTCGCCGATAAGGCATTGATCCCTACCGGCGAGATTGCATCCGTCGTTGGAACCCCGCTTGATTTCAGGCAGCCACACCGAATCGGAGAGAGAATCGAACAGTTGAGCGAATCGACGCGTGGTTACGACCACAATTATGTTTTAGCGGGTGAAGCAGGTACGCTACGTCCTGCAGCCAAAGTGACCGACAAGAAGTCAGGGCGCGTGATGGAATGCCTGACAACCGAACCCGGAGTCCAGCTCTACACGGCCAACGGGTTCAATGGCAATCCGTTTCCGAAACATGGTGGTTTTTGTTTAGAGACGCAGCACTACCCGGACTCGCCGAATAGGCCTGAATTTCCATCGACTACGATTCGTCCAAATGAAAACTGGATGTCCAAGACAGTCTTCCGATTTTCCGTTGAGAATTGAAGATGCTCACATAGGATGCCGAGTCGCCGGCTGTTTTTGTCCCTCTAGAACTTGTGTCATACACCTTATTCAACGGGGTATTCGAAAGTGGCATGGGCGTCTCGCCCATGGATTCACGAGCGCGCTCGTGCCACGCGATGGTAACCCGACGCGTAAGCGAGGTTCCGACTGCAATCCTCGCTCACGCGTCGGGTTACCATTAAATCAACAAGCCCGTTATGCGTCGGGTTGGGATATTGCAATCTGCCGCACGTTGAAACCTGGGTGCCGCTGTCTTTTTGAAATAATTATGACAATTGCCTGTAAGGAATTGCCTCTATGCTCGTGTTTCAAGCAGAATGCACATTTCCTTGGAGCCAGCAACGATGGTGATTCCCCAAACCCGACACTCATTGCTTCGACGCCTGCACGACCGTGCGGACTCGACCGCTTGGTCGGAGTTTTGCGCCATCTATGAGCCTGTAATCTATCGATTCGCGAAACGATTTGGTTTGCAGGACGCCGATGCTCGCGAGGTTTCCCAAGAAGTGCTGCTCGTTGTCAGCAAAAAAGTGGAACTGTTTGACACACAAGCTGGTGGTCGGTTTCGTGGTTGGCTTTCCAAAATTGCGAGACATGCAAGCATTGATTTGATCCGTCGTCGACGCGAAAAGCCTGTCGGTGGTAGCGATGTCATTCGACGCCTATCTGAAATTCCGCGAGTCGAATCCGATGAATCTGGCGTGTTCCTGATCGAAGAGCGCCAGCAGCATTTTCAGTGGGCCGCCGAGCAGATTCGACAATCCAGTCAGCCAGTCACTTGGCAGGCGTTTTGGTTGACTGCCGTTGAGAGTCTCCCCGCGATCGAGGTAGCTCGAAGATTGAACATGACCGTTGGCGCCGTCTACGTGGCTCGGTGTCGGACCCTTGCTCGTATCAAGAATTTGATCGATCCGTTTATCGATGAGGAAGCGCCATGATTGCTCGCCGAGATGAATGCAATCCAGATTTGCTGGCCGAGTTGCTCCATGCACGACTCGCGCAGGCCGATGAGCTCTCCATTACGACTCATTTGGACGGTTGTGCAGCCTGCCGTCGAAAACTGGACCAATTAACGGCACCCGACGATTGGTGGTTTGATACGCAACGGACTCTCAAGGACTCCTATGCATTGAGCCGTTCCGTAGAGCCCAACATATGCCCGCCGATTGACAATGCGGTCGCCTGGGTCGTGAATCTGCTGAAACCAGCCAATGACAAGCATTCGATAGGCACGTTGGATGGTCGCGCCGTTCGAGAAGTCATCGGTCAAGGCGGAATGGGAGTTGTGCTTAAGGTTTGGGACGAAGAGCTGCATCGTCCCTTGGCGGTGAAGTTGCTTTCGCCCATGCTTGCAAGCAATGGTGCCGCTCGCCAACGGTTCTTTCGCGAGGCGCAAGCCGCTGCTGCCGTCGTTCACCCCAACATTGTGCCGATCTACACGGTTGCAACCGAAGGTGTTTTGCCTTATCTGGTGATGCCCTTCGTCGCCGGTGGCAACTTACAGCAGCGACTGGACCGCGAAGGTCCATTGCCGATCTCCGAGATCCTATCGGTCGGCGTGCAAATTGCGGAAGCGTTGGTAGCCGCCCACCGGCTTGGTTTGGTTCATCGCGATATCAAACCTGCCAACATTTTACTGGACGAAGGAGGACATAGAGTGCTTCTCAGCGATTTTGGGTTGGCTCGCACGATCGACGATGCATCGCTGACCAATAGTGGCATTGTGGCCGGGACACCGCAATACATGAGTCCCGAACAAGCTCGGGGTGCCTCGATCGATCATCGCTCGGATTTGTATAGCTTGGGTGCCGTACTGTATGCGATGGCAACGGGGCGGCCGCCCGTGCGCGGAGATTCGACACTGGCAATACTGCGACTCGTCGGTGAAGAGAAGCCGGTACCCATTTACGATGTCAACGAAACAATTCCGATATGGTTCGATCGATTGGTGAACTGCTTCCTGGCGAAGCAAGCCGACGAGCGAATCGGCAACGCCGAGAGCGCCGCCGAACTGTTGCGAACCGCTTTGGCCCATTCTCGATCGCCAGCGCACAACCCATTGCCGAGAAAACTGCATCTGCGGGGCCGTGCAACGGACGCATGGTTGGCCGGAATGTTGGGTTTGTTGTTGTTGATGGTTCCAATCCTTTGCGTTGCATTGAACGCGTTCGAAACGCAATTGGCACCGTCAGGTCGGAAACAATCAGTTCAACAAGCCGCAACGTGGAATAACAACATCCCTGGGAGCGATATCCCTGGGAGCCATATCCCTGGGAGCCAGGCATCGGAAACAAGCATTGATTCGGAAGTGCTTAACCTAGTACAGCGAATCGGCCTGGAACTTGCCGACTTACAGCAGAGTATCGAAGCCGACTGCCGTGGGCTGGCAATTCAAGACGAACGTCCTGCAACTACTATAGAGAATCGAGAATAAACCATGGAAAACGAAACAAATGTCGCAGCCGGTCGAGCCCCAGTAAAACGCTTTTTTGGCGCGATCACGATCGTCTTATCGCTGTTTGGCTGTTTGGCGTTGGGATTGCTCATCGCGTTTGGCATTTTCATGAGTAGGGCACGAGCGCAATCCGAGATGGCACGAGTACATGAGGAGCAAGCCAGGCAAGTCTACCAGTCAAATTTGGTGAGAGCAGTACCAACACAGAATTCACCGTCTCAGCCTCAGCAGCCTCAATACTCAAATACTTATCCGGCTCCATATGGAAGTAATCCTCCTGCGATGATGCGAAGCCCCGCGAACAGTTTGTCGATGCCATCGCAAGTTTCACAATCGCCAGTCCCACAATCGCCAATCCCGCAATCGACCGAACGGACGCCAGGAAGTGCGTTGGACGCAGAGGTGCAACGTCTTGCCATCGAGTTGCGTTCTGCCAATTCCGAAAAACGCGAACGACTCAATCAAGAACTTCTATCGAAGCTGACGGAGTCGTTTGACGCTCGACAAAAAAGCCATGTATCCCAACTTGTGAAACTTCAGGGGGAAGTACAAAAAACTCAGGAGCTAATTGAAAAACGTGAGAAACTCAAGTCGCAGATCCTTGAGCGCCGGATTAATGAACTGACAGGACAACCGGACGAACTTGGTTGGGATCCGATTGCAAAATCAGGGACAGATGCCCCAAGTACTCAATCAGCAAGTTCTCCTCGTGTTCCATACGGTTTTCCTTCTAGTCCTTACGGCCAAGGCCCCTCAACTACTCTTCCGCCAGCGGGCTATCCGAATTCTGCCCTACCCCCAAACGACATTTCGCCAGCGACCTCTGTGAAACCGTATGTTGAGCCGGTTCCACGTCAACCCGAGCCAAAAGTAAACATCCCTATTATAACCGAACCAGGTTTCCTGCCGCCGACAGCACCCATGCCAACAGCACCCAAATCGGAAAGCAACGACCAAAACATTGCCCCGAAGAGTGATGTCTCTGGAATTGCATCGAATTCGACAGACCCAACCTCGCAGAGCCAAACCTCACAGAGATCGTTCATAACGATCGGTTTTAGGCTCAAGCAACTTTTAAAGGAACTCGCAGACGAGAACGCGATCAATCAGATTCCGAACCCAAGCCGACGTGCTATCCAATTGCAAAGCTCGATTGACGAAACGCGTGCCGTTTGGGATTTTGAGAAGTTGCAGTTCAAGAACAACCTGGATGTCATTGATAAGGAGCAAAAGCTCGTACAACGGCAGTTAGAAAACGCCACAGAAGCTTTCGACCAAACAAAGGTCCTAGCTAGCAAAGGTGCCGCAAATAACTCTGATGTATCGAAAGCCGAAGATCAACGCTCGGAAATTGAGCGTCAATTGTTACAATTAAGTTCTCGTTGGGCGAACCTTAAGCAGTCATTCGATTGGATGAACGAGTTTGAAAAAGCATCGCTCAGTCCCCAGGACAAAGAAGTCATAACCTATTGACCCTCTTTG
>CAMBSL010000337.1 GCA_945870455.1 Pirellula staleyi DSM 6068
CGGTTCTTCGGCAGGCGAGTCTCCGTCATCCGTCGGAATCGGTTCACCCTCTTCGTTGACCGCGACTTCACCTTGTTCGTCCTCTGGCTTGGTGAAGGCTTGTTGGTAGTTCGGGCCGTATCGACGGCGTGGCTTTTTGGCCCTTGGCCGGGGGGCAACTCCGCCGCCACCTGCGCTACCTTGATCATCATTCTGAAAACGAGAACGAAAACGCTTCTTCTTGGGCATAGATTCAAAATCCAAACAGGAAACAAAAATGTTGCCCCTCCGTGCCCAAAAATGGTTTTGGCAGTTTTTGCAAGAAGTGGTAACGAGGACTAGGGCGACTAAACGCTCTGAACAATCGGAAGGAGCTGAGTCGGAAAAAGCTCTAGTGTTTGCCGAGCAGTTTCGCTAGCAGACAATTGCATTTGACATCCGCCACCTGATGGAACAACAACGGTCAATCAAGCAGATATTCGGGAAAATGACCAAACCAGCGGGCTCGATCGGTAACTCTCCGTGGATGACATTCAGCGAGAGCAGTTGCGATGTGCAGGACGTCTGATGACGCCATTTGGCAGAAAGTGGTCTCATATCCCTCTGGCAAAACAACTACTACGTTTTTAAAGTGTCACATGAAGCTATTCTTATGTCAAGTGGAAAAACTCCCCAACCGGCACAATCTGAAAATTTTGTTGATTCCGTCCATTTCCCATCGAGTCAGGTACGCGTCGCGACCGATTCGATTGTCAAGGTCGTTCGTTTTCGGCATTTGAACCGAATGGGGCCTCGGACAAAAGGGTTGCTCCATGTTCAATCAAGTTTCGATCGCTGGTTTCGGCTGCAAAAGGTTTTTTGCGTGCATTACTCTAATGCTTGGAATGGCTTCTGCACCCGCCTTCTCCGTTGAGCAGGAGATTGCTTGGACCGAAGACTACGAGGCCGCCGTTCGGCGAGCAGCTTCCGCAAATTGCGTTTTGTTTTTGCACTTTTACGGCGATTATTGTCCACCCTGCAAACTTCTGGACAAAAAGACATTTCACGATCCATCGCTCGTCGCCGCGATCAATGAAAATGTAGTAGCCGTCAAGATCAATGCTGAGAAACGCAAAGACTTGGCGGCGAAATATAAGGTAAACCGTTGGCCAACGGACGTTTACTTGTATTCCAATGGCGACGAACTCTATCGAGGCGTCAGCGATCAGGATCCAACTGTGTACACGAAGAAGATTCAGCGAATCGCGTTGCATCATCGCGATTGGTCCCTTGAACGCGAATCGATTGCCGAAAACACACAACGTGGAAAAGTCAGTGCTATCGTCGCTAGTGCCCCACAAACCCAACCCGAAAAAACGGGGTATGCGAACACAGCTTTCCAGCCAACAAGTAGCCAATCGGCGTCGTCGACGAACAACCCAGATCCCCAACGAATCACTCAATCGGCTTTGCCTCCAGCAGCACACGCAGCGCCGCTGAAACAACCTCGCGTTATCGATAATCCTTACCTTGCTAAGCAACCCCTTGAAGTACCTGCCGCACCGCTTCATGTGGTCGCCGAAACGGTTGGGCTAGGAGGCTATTGCCCAGTGACGCTCGTCGAATCGGTCGGCCGATCGAGCGATGCAGTATGGGTCCGAGGTTCAGCCTCGTTTGCTGTCCGGCATCGAGGTCGCGTTTACCACTGCGCAAGCGAACAGGCACGACAAACATTACTCGGCGAACCAGACCGCTACACTCCATGCTTGAGCGGATTCGATCTTGTTCATTTCTTCAAGACAGGCTTGCTTGTCGATGGGAAGTGCGAATTCGGTTGCATTCAACCCAACTCCAACAAAGTTTATTTGTTCGCTGACGTTGCGAACTACCACGAGTTTGAGCGAGACAACGAACGCTTCTCCCGCCTTCTAGATCGCGTGACTCCCGAACGCGTCGAAGGTCGTTCTTCCGAAACTCAATACCGCTAGTGATCCTATGACCCAAAGCGAATCGCACTGTCAATCTGAGCAACGAGGTAGCTTTCGGCACATGCAGAGAGTGGCCTTGCAACGATGGCTTGCGAGATCGGTGCTGACTGCCGTCGCATGCTGCACCACAAATAGTGATGGCTTGATGGCCAGGCCTAGGCTAGGCTCGGCTCCCGAAGATGAAGCTCGCGTTTACTGGCCTCGACTTGACTTCGTCATTCCATTCAACGTCGAATTGACGGGGCAGACACCTCGCGAAATTCAATTGGAGTACTCGGAAAACGGCGGTTTGAATTGGTCGCTCTATTCGCGAGGCGACGTTCGAACGAAACAGTTTCAGTTCATCGCTCAAGCAGATGGCGAATACAAGTTCCGGCTCAAAACTCTGGATAGCCAAGGCAGGAGCTTTGACAACCCAGGTGAACCGCTCTGTGTTGTTGTCGACACCAACAAGCCGACGGCAAACTTAATGATCGATATCGACCAACGCGGTATGATGCTTGCAGAATTCGCGATCAGCGACGTCGCCGTAGATGCGGCGAGTGTTCAACTTACCTACCAAACGGAATCTTTAACGCAGCCTCGTGACATCGAATTTCAGTTGTCTCCAGGTCGCGAAAAAGGGTCCTGGCTCGGCACGGCTTCATGGAGTATCCCCAACGGCACCCGCCAATTGGCCGTTCGCCTAATAGCCAAGGACAAAGCGGGGAACACCGTCGAAGTCAATCGTCTTCCGCAACTGCCCCGTTCTGCGGCCCTCAGCAATAGCTTACAACTCGCCAGTGGCAAAACTCGCGACTCGCGCACTCCCGCTGCAAATGGCCTTGCTCAGAGTCAACCCATCGGCACCGGAATTGCCGAACCACCGAGAGCATCCTCTCCCATAATGGAAGCGCCAAATATCCCAGGTGCACGCAGCAATGGCAGCAATGCCAATCTCTTCGGCACAGGTCCAAACGGAATGCGTTCCACCGATAGTGTCGCTCTCAGTGGACTCGATAAACCAAACCGAACAACAGACCAAGCAATCATGAATCAGGATCGCAACGGGAGTCTGAATACTCCTGCGAATGGAGGAACTTTGGTTCGGTCCGATGCGAGAGCAAGCAAATTGCCTGTTCGCGAAATGACCGAAGAAGAGTACGAGCAAGCCGTTGCATCGAAAAATATTAGTCTGGTTACCAAACGCGGCGACCAGTCGTTGGTCGTGCGAGAATCCAACGAGGAACCGCTCAAACCATCGACAACGAGTCTAGAGATTGAACCCAAGGTGGATCGGATTGCGGGTCAGTCCACTTTCCGCAACAACATTAAACCTCTCTTCAGCAGCAGTAAAACCTTTAGCCTTGACTATAGCATCGAGAACGAGCCCGAATCCCCCATCTCCTCGGTTGAGCTTTGGGGTACCACGGACGAGGGCCAAACTTGGCAAATGTGGGGCCAGGATCCGGATCGAGTAAGTCCATTCGATATTCAGGTCGAAGCGGAAGGATTATTTGGTTTCCGGATGATCATCGTTGGAGCAAATGGACTCGCTTCGAATCGTCCCCGCAATGGTGACAATGCCGATGCTTGGATTCAAGTGGATTCCACAAAACCGCAAGCAAAATTGATTAGCGCGCTCTATGGCAAGGGTCAACAAGCAGGTTCGATGATCATCGAATATCGGGCGGCCGACGATTACTTTCCTGAGCGGCCAATCACGCTTTCGTATTCCGAGGTCCCAAGCGGTCCCTGGAAAACGATAGCCACCGGTGTTCGCAACAATAGCCGTTACGTATGGCCTGCGGATCCAAGCCTGCCGGCTACCATTTATCTGCGATTGGAAGCCTATGATTCTGCGGGCAACGTCGGAGTTCATTTGCTGGATACGCCCATCGACGTACAAGGCCTTGCCCCACGCGGTCGAATCCAAGGCTTCCGTCCCATTCAATAGTCTGAGGGCCCAAGTTCGCGAAGCCACGGCCGTCGGCCACCGTGCCGACGCACATCTTCTGATCTTGCTCCCCTCGCCCCGGTCTCGAGACTGCTGATTTAGGCCCCGCTTGTTGGTTCATGGTGAGCCGTCGGGCGCGAGCCCCGGTTGCCACCTGTGGCGAAGCCACTAAACCGGGGCTAGCGTTCAACGGCTCACTAAATCAGCAGTCTCCTCTCGGGGAGAGGGGCTGGGGGTGAGGGGTTTTGCACTGTGTTTTGATTGGTTTTTTGATCGTGAATTCAATGACTATTTGCGTTTCTTATGCGTAAACAAATAGCTGAACCGGAGACTACCAAATCAGGGCTCTACCCCCTCATCTTTACCCACATCTTTTGATCTTGCTCCCCTCGCCCCGTACTCGGGGAGAGCTGATTTAATCCGCATTACTCCCAACCCGACGCGTAAGCGAGGAATTGCAGGCGGCACCTCGCTTACGCGTCGGGTTACCATCGTTAGCGAATAATGCGGATCTAGCGAGAAGGTCAATTACCACTGGCGTAAAGCCAAATGGCATGAATAGAATGCCCTTAGGGTTACCTCCTCATGTTTTCCCACATCTCTAGCGTGCTGCGAAATGTGGGTAAAGATGAGGCGCAGAGGCCCATGCTTCGGCCAGGGCCGATTCGAACTCCAGGGCAAATCTCTCGGGCGATCCCAACGTGCTCTGCGAGAATCGCTCACGTAAGCCCATCCGCAGCGATGCCAGTCCGTCGATGTCCTGGCTCTTGCTCTTTGCGATCGCGACGAACTCCTCGGGTGTCTCTGCTACCCAATCGACCATTCCCAAGGAATGCAGCAGGCTTGCTCCAACCCGCGATGCAGGGACCGGACCGCACATACTCACCGGCGG
>CAMBSL010000338.1 GCA_945870455.1 Pirellula staleyi DSM 6068
TTCAAATGGGTTAGTGCCCGCCAACAACAGCGCTTGAACAACCAGGCAGCATCCGCCCTCGATGAGATTGCTGCCAATCAATCGGACCTTAAAGAATCTGCGACTGGTGAAAAAAAATCGCAATGGTTCAATACCCTTTGGCAAACCCAAGGCAATGCCGTTTGCGAGTGCTGGTTAGGGCAACGCGTTTCTGCGATCCTGCAGCGTCAGCTGAAACGTAGGAACACGAGTCACCTAGACGACGACCTGCACGAACTCTCGGATCGCGATGCCGATCGACAGCATGACAGTTATGGTTTGATCCGCATTGTTACCTGGGCGATGCCCATGTTGGGATTTCTCGGTACGGTCATTGGAATCTCGGACACGCTCGGCCAAATGGACGCGCAAGCGTTGGCCAGCGGTTCCCAAGACGCCATGAACAGCTTGACGGCTGGCCTGTATGTGGCCTTCGACACGACGGCGATCGGCTTGGTGCTGACGATGGTCGCCATGTTTATCCAGTTCGGAATCAACCGAACCGAGCTCGTTGTTCTCAATGAAATCGACGCCCGTGTTGCGGAAGCAATGCATTTCTGTCTTACCGAGCAGGAAAAGGTAAATGACACGAGCAACATTGAAGCGACGCTGAAACATATCACCACCGAGCTACTGCATTCGGTCCAGCAAATCGTTCAGAAACAAAGCGAACTTTGGCAGCATACCATTGGGGCAGCGCACGGGCATTGGCAGAATCTGACAAGCAAGTCTGCCGAGACGCTTCAAACTGCGTTGACACACGCCATCGAATCGGCCATATCCAAACACGACCAATCGCTGAGCAATCACAACGAGCAGATTGCTCGTATTCAAGCCGAGGGTGCCTTGATGATCGATTCGCGGTGGCAGCAATGGCAAACCAGGCTTTCGGAACAGGCTCGATCGGTTCATCAACAGCAACGCGACATGGCTCAGCAAACCGAATTGCTGCATGAGCTCATCGAAAAACATGACGCCGTTCGAGACATGGAGCCACCTCTCGATGCGATGCTCCAACGCTTGACGAACGTGGACCGTTTTCATGATGCTGCAATTTGTCTAACCGAAGCTGTCGCAGTTCTTGGAACCCAAATGGAACGGTATGGCTACCTGGGTCGACAGCCAGTCCGTCGAAAGTCAGCCATGGATGACAAGGCGGTTTCAATCGACGAGACCGCAGCAGAGGACGATGAGCCAGAGACATTGCCGTTGAAGAGGCGCGCAGGATGAGTCGTAGCAAGCGACGTAGCGACAATACAGCGCCTGCCTTGTTTCCGTTTTTGGCGGTTCTGCTGTGCACCATCGGCGCACTGGTTCTCATCTTGGTTATTACGGTCACAAACTCGCATGCGTCAGCTCGACGCGACGCGGAATTGGCCATCACCGAAGTGAATGACACGTCGGATATCATGGAAGTCGTCTCGGACGAGCTTGCCGCTCAGCGCGAAAACTTGAAAACCAAAGTCGAACGTCGCCGTCGAGATCTGGCAGATATCGAAGATCACATCATCCGACTCAAAAAGAACCTTGAGCAACTCGCCGATAAAATCGCGCGGATTCAATCAGAGACTTCCAAATCAGAATTGTCCATGGCTGAGAAGGCGGAAAAGGTCGCCGAGCTTCGCAAAGAGATTGATGCAAAGAAACTCGACTTAATTAACGAAATCGACAAGCAAAAGAAACGCAAGCCCGCGTTCTCAGTGATTCCCTACGTTGGAACCAACGGAACATCCAGACGCCCCGTTTACCTGGAGTGCACCAAGGACGGCGTCATTGTGCAGCCCGAGGGCCTACTCATTTCGCTGAACGATCTAAAGCCACCGCTCGGACCAGGCAATCCATTGGACGCAGCGCTTCGGGTATTGCGATTGGCTTACCAACAAAGGGATACGACGTTCGGAATCACCCAGCCGCCGTACCCGTTGCTTTTGGTCCGGCCCGATGGAATTCAGACTTACGCGCTCGCTCGCGAAGCGATGAATGGATGGGACGACCAGTTTGGCTACGAATTGATCAATGCCGATATGGACCTCAAATTTCCCGAGGGAATACCCGGTCTTCAAGAGCAACTTGTTGGCACGATCGACACTGCCAAACGCCGACAACAAGCGATCATCGCATCCATGCCGCGCGGTCGCCTCGCTCCAGACCGCGATGATGACTGGGAAGCCATCGATTCCGCGAGTAACTCTCAGGCCACAGGTTCAAACGGATCTTCGTCCTCAGGTTCGCCTGGCTTCGGTGGTTCCAGTGGTTCCGGTGGCTTAGGCAGTTCCGATAACGGTGCATCTCAAAAATGGCAGCTCGTGCAAGGAATAGCAAATTCCCAAGTGTCTGGTGCTATCCAAAGAAATGGGATCGAGTCAGAAAATCCTGCTTCACAGGCCAATCCAAACGGCCAGCGAAATCCCCAATCTCCCTTTGGAGCGACTGGGTCGCCGATTGCAGGGAACACCGACTTGAGCGGACAGTTTGACGTCAACGCTAGACAAGGCCCGAACGGATCGATGACTCCACCCAACGGGCAGCCACCCAACGGACAGCCACCCAACGGACAGCCACCGAACGGGCAGCCACCCAGCGCAAGCGACAAACCCAACGCGAATGGCAATTCTGGAGCAACGCAGCGCGACGTCGCGGCCGCTGCTCCGGGGTCTGCTCCCGGAAACAGTGGAGACGACAACGTTTCAGGTAGTTCCACCGGCAACGCTCCGTCCATCAGCGGCCAAACCGCTTTCAACACTCAGCAAGGTGGTTCTGGCAGCAGCGCAATGGGAGCCAAGAGCCCATCTGGCAGCAACACCCAGTCTCAACAGGGTGCAAATGCATTCTCGTCGGGAAGTGCGACCGGAGAACCATCCAACGCCATGCAACCTGCTGGTGAACCAAAACAAAACGCTTCCCTTTCCGCGAGCAAGAACATTTCGAGCGGAACATCAGCCAAAACGACAACCGCACCCAAAGCCAAGCACGTAAATCCGGACGGGGATCTGAAACCTATCTCTGTCACGGCGGGACGAGGTTGGGCCGCATCGCGAGCCGAGGGTAAAGCTACACCGGTAAGTCGTCCAATCAACGTAATCGCGCTCCAAGATCGTTGGTTGCTGCGTTCGGATAGTAGCGCCACCTCGTTCGATGCGAGCATCACCATGGAGGAAGGTCCACAACAGGCTGGCAATCAACTTGCCACCGCGATTCGAAAGCGAGTCGACTCGTGGGGGCTTTCGTTACCTGGCGGATTTTGGTCACCTACCTTGACGATTGAGGCAGCAAACGACGCTCAGCAAAGCGTTGATCGACTTGAGCGATTGCTTGAGGGTAGTGGCGTCGAAATCCAAGTTGTGCCGTTGAAACTTCCCAACAACCGTTAGGAGTCGTACCAACATGAGTAGACGCAATCGCGAAGAAACTCAAATCGGTGAAGACTGCTTCCTCGATACAATCGCTAACCTCGTTGGCATTCTGATCATCTTGGTCGTGATCGTAGGTTCAAGAAGCTATGCGACAGCCAAAGTCGACGCGGAGGAAAAACTGCGAGACCGCATCGGTCAACTTGAAACACCCTTGGAAAAGACGAAGCAATTGGATCGCGATCTCCAAAAGCAACAAGACGAATTGCGCAGCTATGATGTCGAAATCGCATACCGTGACGCCGAACGCATGGCTATCGTCGATAGTGTAACGCTAGCCGAACGTATTGCCGAGGAGGAGATGAAGGACATCGACCTGTCAACTCGAGACAGCATCGAAACCGAGATGGAGATGACCGAACTTCAGAAACAACTCTCCGACCTGCTTAAACAACAAGGCGATCTGCAAGGAGTGGAACGATCGACTGCCATTTTGCAGCATTTGCCTACGCCGATGGCCAAGACCGTTTTCGGTCGGGAATTGCACGTCATGATTCGAGGAGGTTCCTGTGTTGTCATTCCTTGGGAACGATTGATCGAAGCGTTGAAGAGCGAGGCTAGACGCTCTGCGGAACGCAATTCACAGAAGGATCGCTTTGTCAATCAATTGGGGCCGATCGATGGATTCCTGATGATCTATGGACTCAAGAGCCAAAGCGGTGTCATGTCCGATGGCGTGAACACGAGACTTGGACGAACCATTGAGTTGGAAAAATTTGAATTGGAACCCACCCCGGAAGTGGTCCGTGAAAGCGTCGACCAAACGCTCAGAACGGGCGGCCGACTTCGCGTCGAACTCTCGACAAGTGTTGCCCAGCACACCACGGTTACTGTCTGGGTCTATCCGGATAGTTTCACCGAATTCCGTGTGTTGAAAGAACGGTTGTTTGCGGAAGGATTCTTGTGCGCGGCACGCCCGCTCCCATTCAACATCCGAATCGGCGCATCCCCCAGAGGCTCCGCAAGCACAGCACAATAAGCGATTAGGAATTTGGAATCATGAATTACGAATCATGAATTAGGATTCCAAGAAAATTCCGCAGTCTCGACTTGCGGATTGGATGTGCTTCGTGGCGTCAGTTGCGCTAGGCAACAATATTTGTTGGCTGGATCTATCGAAATTGAAAGTGACTCTTACCTTTCTGGCCAGTCCTCGCACTTTAAATGCTGCAACAATCTTGCAGTCTGACTACTGTAAAGCTCTGAACAAATTGCGGCCTCGATTTCTCATAATGGAACGACTCCAACTCCAGACGATTACACAATTTACTTAATCACT
>CAMBSL010000339.1 GCA_945870455.1 Pirellula staleyi DSM 6068
ACGGGTCTTTTTTGGTGGTTTTGGACAAACGAACAGGCATGAACCTGTGGCGCCGGGACCGCCGGGAAGATACCTCCTGGAGTTCGCCGACCGTCATTGTCCGCAAGGACAGCCAGGGAGTTGACCGGCCTCAAATTGTCGTTTGCGGTACCAACCGCGTTTGCGGATACGATCTGAAATCGGGCGACGTACTGTGGCAGTGCGCGGGCATGTCTTCCAACGTTGTGGCAACACCTGTCTACGGGAACGAAATGCTGTACGTCGGCAGCAGCTACGAAAAGAAGATCCTCATGGCCATCAACCTCCAGGGCGCCCAGGGCGATCTCACAAATACCAAGCACATGGCGTGGACTCGCATTCGAGGCACGCCCTATGTTCCCTCAATGTTGCTGTACGACGACGCTCTCTATTTCCTGACGCACTACCAGAATGTTATGACGCGTGTGGACGGTCCGAGCGGAAAGGACCAACCGGGCGTACTTCGGCTCGGCGAACTGGGGAACATCTATTCCTCGCCCGTCGCCGCCAATGGCCATGTCTACGTGACAGACTTAGACGGTACCACCATGGTGCTAAGCCACGAAACGACTCCCAAACTGGTCGCCGTAAATCGACTCAATGAGTCCATCAGTGCCTCGGCAGCCATCGACGGAGACGAAATATTTCTCCGTGGCGATGACCACTTGTTTTGCATTGGCAGTAGATCTCCACCTGGCGTTAAGTGAAATGGCCCTTGATGGCGACGCTCGAAGGGCACGAGCAGTTGGTCAAGTGCGTCACACCGTCGCGCACACCGGGGTATGAGGGCACAGTGCCATACGCAAAATGTCCTCACTGCGGGAATGTGAGCTGCATGCTTGAGGACTGCTTTATCAGCTAGAATGTGGTTTTCTCGCGGCGGGAAAGCATACTGGTTTCTGTGTCTCACTCGAATCGTTTCTATATGCCAGACTATTCTTTTTTTCGCGGCAATGTTGAGCTTGGTGCCTTGACCCTCGAAGGCGGTGATTTCCCTTGGCACACAGGGGCTTTCATCCCTACTTCCCACTTTTACGGCGTTAGTTCATTGTTCGATGAATTGTTTGACAGCGTAAATGGCGGAACGGGCAAGTTCAATGATATCTGGAACAGGATCATTGAACCTGGGGTTTATCTTCAATCACTTCATGATGGGAACCGCCTTACCGAGTTCACTTTGCATATCCGCCGGGGAAGATTCCGGTTGAGAGTAATGGAGAATCGTAGCGCGCTAAAACCCAGTGATACCATTCCCAAAACGGAATGTTAACTGGATCGCCACGCTATGCACGGCAATGTATGGGAGTGGTCTCAGGGTTGGTTGAAATCGGGTAAGAATGCCCTTTTCCGGGCCAGCAAAACCTTCACCTCCAAGTAGGACACCTGCCCATCCCGCCAGCCAGATGGAGTACATTTAGAAGATGTTTACCGGCGCCGCATCGGCGAATTACTAGTTCGTCAGGAAGTAATCATGCATGCAATGAATCCAACCAGTCGTTACCATCTTAGTACTGTCAACCCTTTTGGAATGCTGGTCGCACTTGTTATCGCGAATCTGGCAATCGCGTTGTCTTTTTACGTTCGAATTCCGATTGGGATGGATTTGCGTCCCCTTGTCGTCCCCGTTTTATCGATGGCGTCTGTACTACTGTTCTCATTGTCAATGATCATTGTTGTTTCGCTGGCAACGAGAACACGAACTTCTCCGCTTAGGACAACACTTGCGATTGCAAACGGTGTACTCGCAGTTTGTCAGCAAAGCGTTTTTCTATCTTCCTGGTTGACCTAAATTTGCAAAGGCTGACGAACCAAGATCGGTATAGGGGCCGGATTTCGTCGGACCTTGCCACACCACTCGACTATCCTAAAGAGCCTCAATTGGCAGTGCCTCTTGTGGGAAGCAAGCTTGGGTCAAGAATGCAACAAACGGAGGTGAGTTTGCCTAACGCCAACTCGCACAGGTTTGACACGCGTTTGACACGCAGGTGCGTCGAATTGGTACAAAGGCAATAGGTTTCCACGCCTCCTGCCATTTTGTTGCACCCTAAAGCTCGAAAGATAATACGATGATGATCAACTCTCTGGTGCGAATCGTAACGCTTCTCGTGATAGCGGCATTGACGCCTACCTTCACGGCCATCGCGCGAGACCCGGGGGGTGATTCCGCGAAAGCCCCACTCAAAGTGTTCATCCTCGCCGGCCAATCGAACATGGAAGGGCATGCTGAAATCCGCACGTTTGACTACATCGGGAAAGATCCGGCCACGGCACCCTTGCTCACGGAGATGCGCAATCCCGATGGAAAGCCTCGCGTATGTGACATGGTCTGGATGTCCTATTTGACCGGGCCTTATGATGGCAGTGCGAATGGCGAGGGCTTAGGGAAATTAACCGCAGGCTTTGGCGCACGCGGAGACCAACCCGCTAAGGATGGTGGAAAGATTGGGCCTGAGTTCACCTTCGGTATCACTATGGAAAAAGAGCTGAAGGAACCCATCTTGATCATCAAGACCGCTTGGGGCGGCAGGTCGCTCAACACGGAATTTCGCCCCCCTAGTGCCGGGCCCTACAAGCTGCCCAAGCAGATTCAAGATGAGTGGGACAAACATCCTCAGGGTGCCCACGGCATTCCCAAACTTGAGGATCGAAAGAAATGGCAAGAAGACAAGGACGCTGCCTCAAGTGTGTTTTACCGCATGATGGTTGAGCATGTGAAGAAGGTGCTCGCAGATCCCGCGCGGGTCTGCCCCGCCTATGATCCCAAGGGGGGCTACGATCTTGCGGGTTTTGTTTGGCTTCAAGGTTTCAACGATCTTGTCGATGGCCAGACCTATCCTAATGGCCAGTATGATGAATACTCACGCCTCTTGGCACACTTTATCCGCGACGTGCGTAAAGACCTTTCCGCCCCGAAGATGCCATTCATCATTGGCGTACTCGGTGTGGAAGGTGAAAAAAACGTCAACTTCCGCAAAGCCATGGCCGCTCCGGCTGCAATGCCCGAGTTCAAGGGGAATGTGGTTGCAGTAGATACCGCGTTGTTTTGGGATCGTGACATTGAATCCGCAGAACCCAAGCAGGGCGAGTACAACGAAATCGTCGGCACGGCTCACACATTAAAAGCAGATGGCACGCTCGATAACGAACGGAAATGGGACAAGTTCTGGAAGCCGATTGGCAAGCCTCTACCACAGGAGCGAAACTGGCGCTTCGTCTCGGTCGGTGCCACCGAAACGAAGGACAAACTGGAAGAGTTCACCGACCGGAGATTCCGTGACATCACGTTGCCAGCCGGTATGGAGAATTGGTATGTGCCTGACTTTGATGACAGCAAATGGACAGCAGGCAAGGCTCCCATTGGCAAAGGCGTATGGAACCACAGCGGAATCACGCTGGACAATTATTCTTCGATATGGGCGAAACAGGAATTCCTGCTCATGCGTTCCACTTTTGAAGTAGATAACCTCGATTACGATTCCTACCGCATCGCGATTTTGGCGAGACAGGGGTTCCATGTTTATTTGAACGGCCACAAGATTCACACCTACATCTGGTGGCAGGATAAACCGCAATACGGGTCCATCGTCCTCGATAAAAAACAGACTCAATATTTGAAAAAAGGGAAGAACGTTTTGGCGGTTTATGCCAATGACCAATACTCCCCAGACTCCCAAGAACATTATGCCGCGCTCGATGCATGGCTTGAGGGAATCACCAAGGCGGATCAGGAGAAGCTCGACCTCGCTTTGAAGGAAGTCCTTTCACCCAAAGACAGAGAAGCACTCAAGGGCGCATCCAATGGCGGCTACCACTATTTCGGCAGTGCGAAGATATTCGCGCAAATGGGAAAGGCCTTCGCCGAAGCAAACCTCAAACTCATCAAAAAGTAGGAAATAAACAAAACGGCGGAGCCTGTGGCCAGTTCGCTGCGATCGAATCCATCTTCACCAACGAAATGAACCAGGATAGGATCCGAAAGGCTGTATCCACCGATGTGGAAACCATCGCCCGTTTCAACATCTCGCTCTGCCGTGAAACCGAAGGACGGGAACTCGATCCCGTGACGGTAACCAACGGAGCCAGACGCTTTATGCCTCGCATTCTTAACCTCTATCCTGTAGCTGCAATTGACGAGTACCGTATTAAATGGAATTTGAAGATTTTTTTCGCGGTCGAATTCCTGACATGACACCTGCCGATGTTGCTTCGATCCTCGGGCCACCAAAAGTGATCGACGACACTATCGTGCCCCTTGGTAGCGGCTGGGGGATGCAGGAGGGGCTGAAATACAAGAGTCGTGCAGGTGAGACCGTTTTACAATGGACGTATCTTGACGACAAGCATGACTATGTCGTCTTGTTCGCAAAACCATTGAATGCTTGGATACTAACGCTCCGTTTCTCACTTCCTCGCGGGCTGGCATCTGATCGAGCATGCGAGTAAACGTCGACCCGCTCCCGGCGTGGATCGCGTTACTTTTCTCGATGCCTAAAGCTTTTTCCTCCTTCTAAAAACCCACCTAACCCACGGAACTCCAGTCTCAAAATGAGTCAGCACCAGCAGCCATCCCTCAGCCATCTTTTGGCGGTAACATTCCTCCTCGCGGGACCAGTCGCGGCCCAGACGCCGCCGCATTTTTCCGTGCCGGGGCGGGAGGCG
>CAMBSL010000340.1 GCA_945870455.1 Pirellula staleyi DSM 6068
CAAACTCGTCAACGCATGTCTTGCATTGCGAAAGGAATTGCTTTCGAAATGAAAATGCAACTTTATCGTTTGAACCTTCCGTTAGCGCACACATTTACGATCTCGCGAGAATCGATAACGACTCAGCCGAGTTTAATTGTCGAGCTTGAGCACAACGGTGTGGTTGGTTTTGGCGAAGTAACCGAGAACCGTTTTTACGGCCATACGTTCGACTCGATCTCTTCATCGCTCGAACGCGTTAGGGAGATGATAGGCGATTACTCGCACCATTCTCCCGTCGAACTTTGGCCAAAGATGCGAGACGCAATGCGCAACGACATGTTTGCTTTATCCGCATTGGATATCGCGGCGCACGATCTACGCGGCAAGACGCTCGGCATCCCTACTTGGCAAGATTGGGGACTCGAATGGACCGGCGAACCCTACTCCAGTTATACGATCGGCATCGACACGATCGAGCAGATGGTTGCCAAGCTCCGGGAACAGCCGGGATGGCGGACCTACAAGATCAAGTTGGGAACGTCGAATGACCTCGCAATTGTATCGGAATTGCGTAAGCATACGGATGCTGTCTTTCGTGTCGATGCAAACTGTGGCTGGACGGCGGACGAGACAATTGCCAATTCGAAAGCCTTAGCCGAACTTGGTGTTGAATTCATCGAGCAACCGATGCCAACTGAGACAATCAAAGCAGACAAGCAGCGAGTTTACCGCGAATCCGCGCTCCCGATTATTGCCGACGAGGATTGTCAAGTTTCCGAGGATGTCGGACGATGCGCCGGATTGGTTCACGGCGTGAACGTAAAAATCTGCAAGTGTGGTGGCCTAACCCCGGCATTACAAATGCTTCGAGAAGCCCGGCGGCTTGGCATGAAGACGATGGTAGGCTGCATGGTCGAAAGCGCCATCGGAATCAGTGGGGCCTCTCAGCTATTGCCTTTAATGGACTATGCTGACTTGGATGGAGCCGTATTGCTAGCCGATTCACCAACAACGGGTGTCCGTGTTGAAAAGGGTGTGGTGACGTTGACCAATAGAGCCGGTACGGGCGCACTCCTGCAATACGATCGACTCGATTCGTTTCGGTGCTAAACCGGCGCACCTTGGTCAAGGTTTTTTTGCTATAACCATGGGGCTTCGAAGACGACGGAGTCGACCGTTTCCATCCTAATCGATAACCCTGTGAGGCTACGTAACTATGCAGAACCGCCGCCAATTCCTAGAAGAATCGATGATTGTTGCTGCATCGGTTCTTTCTGCTCAATCCGCCGCACGATCGGCACCGAATGCGATTTCGTCGGAGACTGCGATTACATCCCCAAACGAAATCGTTCGGCACGCGATTATCGGATGCAGAATTCGAGGCAAAGTTCACGCCGCCGAATTCGCCAAGCTTAATGGCGTGGAGGTTGCCTATGTTTGCGATCCCGACTTACAACTTGCCGAAGCCTTGGCAGAGTCCGTTGAGAAAACGACGGGAAGGAAACCCAAGGTTGTTCAGGACCTTCGGTTGATCAACGACGACAAGAGCATCGACACGCTTTCGGTCGCCGCTCCCAATCATTGGCATGCTCTTGCGACCATATGGGGGTTGCAAGCGGGAAAGCACGTCTACGTGGAGAAACCACTTTGTCACAATGTGGTTGAGGGACGCCGCATGATCGAGGTTGCGGACAAAACCAAACGAATCTGTCAGGTTGGTACCCAAAATCGTTCGCGAGGCGATTTGGCAGCCGCCGCCCAATACATTCGCGACGGAAAGCTTGGAAAGATCTCGCTTGCAAGAACGATTGTTTACGGAGCACGCGGCTCGATCGGACCGAGAGACAAATACGAATTGCCGACCGGCGTCGACTACAGCCTGTGGCTAGGCCCAGCGGAGATGCGCCCAATTTCGCGCAAGCAGCTCCATTACGATTGGCATTGGGACTGGAATACGGGCAATGGCGAGCTTGGCAACAACAATATTCACTATGTCGATATGTGCCGACTGTTGCTCGGGCTAAAGGGGCTTGGCGATTCGGTCATTGGCATTGGCGGACGACTTGGCTACGAAGATGCTGGCGACACGCCGAACACTCAATTGGTCGCACACCGATTCGGTGAAGTCACGATTGTCCAAGAGGTTCGCGGCTTGAAATCGGATCCGTTCAGCGACAAATTCAAGGGCGGTTGCATCGTCTATGGATCAGAAGGATTCATCGCGGAATCAACCGTTTTCGATCCTCAAGGAAATCTGGTCAAAAAACTCGACGGGGATAGTCTGAATCACTTCGAAAATTTCATGGGTGCTGTGCGAAGTGGACGACGCGAGGATCTCAAAGCGGACGTCACAGAAGGGCATCAATCAACGGGACTTTGCCATGTTGGAAATATTTCCACTCGACTAGGACGCCCAGAATCGATCGCCGAGATTCGAAATCGACTCACAGAGCTGAAACTGCACGATGACGTATCGAAAACGTTGGAACGCATGACGGAACATCTCAAAAGCAATGGTCTGGATCTCGAGAAAAACAAGCTCAATCTCGGACCATTTTTGAGCCTGTCGCAAACAAAAGAAGAGTTTGTAGGGAATGCAGAAGCCAACAAGCTACTGAGCCGAGAGTATCGAGCACCTTTCGTTGTCCCAGCTGCCAACGCGATTTAGAGCCTTGCAAATGTTTAGCCTGCGCAGGCTTAGATGTTCGACCTTAGTTGTTCGACGCTCCGCGTCGTACGGCGACCGCTGTTTTTTATCAAAGGATGCGGACGACGCGGAGCGTCGTCCAACGAATATTCTCGCGCGTGTTGGATACGAGTTTAGCGGAATGATTAATGGGCTTGACTAGCGTGCTGTCCATCTTGTATGCTCCTGATTCACCACTCGTGCTCGCAATGAATGCAAATCAAACAATGTGTCCGGGAGTGTGAAAGCAAAAATGTGCTTTCAAAAGACAAAATGAGACAGTCTTTTCATTGATGGCTCCGTAGCCAAGTGGCTAAGGCAGCGGATTGCAAATCCGCCATCGTCGGTTCAACTCCGACCGGAGCCTCTTACCAGAAACCCCCGCTTTTTCCTCAGTATTCTTAGGGAAACGCGGGGTTTTTTCGTTTGTGTCCAGGTGATGTTTTCCGGTCGTTAATGGCACCGTTTCGCACCTTGCACGCACGTCCGAATGTCGCATGATCGTTTGGACGATCTTTGCATCCGCCCCGCTTTTTTGCATTTCACAGGCAGACCATCGCCGGCCTAGTACCTACCTTGTTTCCGATCACTCCGGGTTTGAATGCATCGCCATTGATGAATTCCGCGAGGTGCTTTAACGGGGAGAAATCCCAGTGCTCTGGCACCTCGCCCAACCATTCAACGCCGCTGTCTTTGTACTTTGGGTATTTCGGAAAGCTCATTCGTCGCTCGCTTCTTTATCGAGATCCAGCGACAACTCGGCTTCGATGGCTTCGATACTTGGCAGACTGGAAGCAAGTTTTTCTGGTAATGCTCGAGTCAGTTCGTAGTCTGCCACCCCAATCGGCTTGTCGATGTCTCGCAATGAGTATTCGGCAATGATCCGATCCTTGGTCTGACACAAGATGAGACCCAACGTCGGTTGATCTTGGGGATGTCGCAGTTGGTCATCGACTACCGAACAATAGAAATTCATCTTGCCAGCGTACTCTGGTTTGAACTCACCCTTCTTCAAATCCACCACGACGAAACAACGAAGTTGAAGATGATAAAACAGCAAGTCCAGATAGTAGTCTCGATCGCTGACGTCCAGTCGATATTGTCTACCAACAAATGCAAAGCCGCGTCCCAGTTCAAGCAGGAATTTTTCGATGTGATGCAATAGCCCTGTTTCCAACTCCCGTTCGTGGAATGGTTCTTCCAAAGTGAGGAAATCGAAGATGAAGGGGTCTTTAAGCATGCCAGTTGCTAGCTGAGCATGCATGGCGGGCAGCTTGTCACCGAAGTTGGTGATGGCTGCTCCCTGGCGTTGGTGAGCCTGTGATTTGATTTGAGCCGTCAAAACGTCGCGACTCCAACCTTGTTCGGTCGTTTTGAGAGCGTACCAGAGTCGTACCGCTTTATCCTTTACCATTTGCATTAAGGCAATGTTATGGCTCCAGCTCAATTGCAGGAGTAACGTCGTGTTTAGATTATCGGTTGCTAGCTCCGGTAATTTGCGCACGGGCTGTGCGCTAATTTCGGTACTGCTGGAACATTTGTCGCCAGCGATTTGGCGCACGGGCCGTGCGCCAATTGCAGAAAGTTCGGGGGTTTCGCTCCAAAACCGAACCATCCGCTTCAAATTCGCTGGTGAAAAGCCTTTTTCTTCCGGTAGTTCATTCTTCAAATCAACGGCAAGGCGTGGAATCACTTTTGCGCCCCAGCCTTCGCGTTCCTGTCGAGACGCAATCATTCTGCCCACGTCCCAATACATCAGGATCATCTCAGCGTTGGCTGATAGAACCGCCCGTTGCTGAGCATGTCGAACACGCGCTTTGATTTCCGACAACAGTTCTGAATAAAGAGACAATTCGCCTTGGTTCACTTCGACAGCCCTCAAATCATTTTCAAAATGCGATCGTTGACCCCTTTCAATTCGGCGTCGATCTCGGCAAGTTCCCTCGGTGGCTTGAAGACGTAGAAGTGGCATCGAGATTCCAGGCGAGTGGCAGGG
>CAMBSL010000341.1 GCA_945870455.1 Pirellula staleyi DSM 6068
GGGCTTGAGCGAAACTCGTTGGAAGCCGTCGGTCTTCAGCTCCGGCAGTCCATAGAAATGACAGAGCCGAGCGTTGGCCATGGTCCATTCGGAATCGACTAAGCCGTCGATGGGCAAATTCTTTGCGAACATCTCTCGGAAATACTCGACAGGCTCGGTCTGCATGCTCGTCTCAAGCCAGTCATCGTAGCCAGGGTACAGCTTCTTATCTGGCGGGAACATGCCCACGCGATGCAGTTGCAGCCACTGCCGCGTAAAGTCATCGATGAAGCGATTGGTCCGGATGTCTTTCAACATTCGGTCTACTTCATTCTTCAGGCCCTCGCCGTTGAGCTTTCCACTTTGGGCAGCGGTGAAGAGGTCGTCGTCGGGCATCGAACTCCAAAGGAAGTACGAGAGCCGCGAGCCGAGCTCCCAGTCCGTGAGTCGTTCGCGAGCCACTGGAGCGCCCTCGACGAGATAGATGAAGTTTCTGGACGTCAGCACACCCTGCATCGCGATCCGATAAGCATTGGCCATCGTTTCGCCCGCCTCGAGTTCATCTCGGTAGGATTGCAGATAGTCCTCCAACTCATCCTTCTCCACTGGCCGTCGCCAAGCGCGTTGGGCCAAGCGATTCAAATGCTCCCCCACCACTTCGGGAGTTGCGTCGTCGGGCGGCAGCACACCGACGCGCCGAGATTTTTCCTCCTCCGTGACCAGCGGTCCCTCCCACTCGATCCAATCGAGGAGCACCGTCGAGAAGATGCCGTTTCCTTTGCCGTCGAACATCTGTGGGGCGTTCGGGTTCAGGAGAGAGCTCTCGCTGCTGTGTGTAAAAATATACGACCTGCCGGAGAGCGCATTGCGGAAGGCTGCGCCGCCTCGTCTGTCCACCGCGTCCGTAGCCACCACGCAGAAATGAAGCGAAGCAGGCATCTCAAGAAACACCTCGAACTCATAAACCTGCGGACTGTCCTCGTCCGCCGTGATGTCAAATTCGATGAGTCCATCCACGGTCTCCTCACTGGTCTCCTTGCCGATGCTCAGGTGTGCCGGCTGGCCACTAGGCGGACGGATTCCACTGGCCTGGAGTCGCATGCGATACAGCCCGCTGTGTTCCGGACCTGTCTTTCCAAACCAGTTGGACGAGAGCGCGTTCTGGACTCGACCGGGGAAGAGTAGGTAACGCAGAGGCCGCTTTATGCCGAACCGGTCCAACGCCACCTGCTGGTCCTTGCCGCCGCCGTAACGCAACTCCGCCGCAGTCTTGCGGATTTTGCGAGCCTCACCGGACGTTGTGGGGAAAGCGCGGTCGACCACGATGTCCGCAGCGCGGTAATAGCGGTCCACATGTGACGGCGAGAGCGAAAGCTGCGACCCGATGCGTTCAAACCCGTGCCATAACGTGTCTTCGTTCAGCTCGCCCGGTTTGGCCGGATCGTAGCGCACGCCGAGCAGGTCATAGACCGTGTTCTGATATTCCTTGCGACTGAGCCGATAGTGTGCCACCGCCGGCCGCGCCGCCATCCGTGCCGCTCGGCCATCCTTGAGCAGTGCGTCAAGACTCACCACGAACGTTGCAATCTCGTCCTGAGTCGGTTGCGGCTCTTTCTTCGGAGGCATCTCGCCGCTGTTGATCTTATCGAGCGCCTCCGCCCATTGGTGCGTGTCTACGCCCGCCTTGAAATCGCGTGACAACCGGTCGAGCCGGATATCCCCCTCTTCCTTCTGCGGGCCATGACAGCGGACGCAGTGCTTCTCCAGAAACGCCTCAAACCGTTCAGCCCCACAGACGGCACCGACGAGGCTGAAGATACCGCTGAGGACGAGGCTCGAACGTAACAATTCTCGAATATAGAACTTGGTCGTTGCCAGTGTCATTACGCCAGGATCTCCTTCACTACGGAGCCATACACATCGGTGAGTCGAAAGTCGCGACCGACATTACGCCACGTCAATCGCGTGTGATCAAGGCCTAACAAGTGCAGCATTGTCGCGTGCAAATCGTGAATGTGGACCTTGCCGTTGATGACTTGAAAGCCCATGTGGTCGGTCTCGCCGTAGGTATGCCCGGGCTTGATTCCGCCACCGGCCATCCAAGCGCAGAAGCTTTGTGGCTGATGCTCGCGACCGTGTTTGTCGATCGGAGCCGTTCCGCTCAAATCTTGACTCCATGGTGTGCGACCGAATTCGCCAGACCAGAGCACGAGCGTGTCTTCGAGCATTCCTCGCAGTTTTAAATCTTGGATGAGAGCGGCAACCGGCTGGTCGGTCTGACTGCACAGCTTTGGGAGATTGCCGCGAATGTCGCCGTGATGATCCCATCCATCCATCGTGACTTGCACAAATCGAACGCCTGATTCGCTAAGCTTGCGAGCCAACAAGCAGGCCCGCGCATTCTTGTCGGTGTCTTTGCCTCCTACGCCGTACATCTTGAGCGTCTCTTGATTCTCCTTCGAAATGTCGACTAGGTTTGGCGTCTCTGTCTGCATTCGATATGCCAGCTCCATGTTTTGGATCATCCCTTCCATGCTCGTATCGCCGTGAAGCTCATCGAGCAAACGCTCGTTCATCCGACGAGTAAGATCCAGTCGTTTGCGTTGAACTGCCTCGCTCATCGATGCATTTTTGAGGTTCGCTATCGGAGAGCCCTTACTATCGAGCGGTATGGTTAAGGCCGTCCCTTGATGGATCGCAGGAAGAAATGCCGAACCATAAGTGCGAACGCCCTTCGGATGAATCGTGATGAAGCTAGGCAAGTTCTGATTCTCACTTCCCAGTCCATAACTGATCCACGACCCCATCGACGGGCGGACTTCTGTGAAGCTGCCTGTATGAAACTGATTCTCAGCACTCGCGTGTTGAGGATTGTCCGCGTTCATCCCTCGCAACAAACATAGTTCATCGGCGATCTCAGCAAGATTCGGCATTAAGTCGGATATCATCATCCCCGACTGGCCTCGTGGTTTCACAGGAGCCATCGCGCCCAGCGCTAGAAACTTTTCAGTCCCAATTTGAGTCACGTTGCGGTCCAGCGGTGAATCGATCGCCTCGCCATGCTTGCCGCGGATATAGTCTTTTGGATCAAACAGATCCATTTGCGACGGGCCACCGGCCATGAATAGGAAAATGACCCGTTTGGCTCGCGGGGTGAAGTCCAATGCACGGGCCCCCGAAGCCTTATCCGCCGCATGAAGCATATCGTGCAACGCCAGTGCGCCAAAACCGCAAGCGGCATGTTGCAGACACTGACGACGATTCGGAATGAAATGGTTGTTCATGGTGGGACAATACTTTCGTAGGACGGCCTTTTCAGGCCGTCTGTAAATTCGAGACGGCCTGGAAAGGCCGTCCTACCAATGTGGACGCTCATTCAAAACAATTGCCTTGCTCAAAGACGAAATACAAAATGATTCGAGGACATTAGGCTGTGACATAGTTCCTGCCAGACAATCGAGTCAGCAGCAGCTTGATTCGGTTCGTTCATGACAAGCGATTTGGCTTCTTCAAGAAACGAGCTCGCCTCCTGGCGTTCAACCCCAGTAATCGGCCGACTTAAGACCCGAATCCAAAGCTGGTTTAGTCGTTCGTCATGCGCTGCCGACCCAGCTAGCAACGGATCGACCAACGACTTGGCTCGTTTGCGAAACAGGTCGTTGTTCATCAAGAACAGCGATTGAGTTGGAACGACCGTTTGATTGCGTTGACCTGCGATCTGCGCTGGATTAATAAAATCGAAATAAGTCCTGACGCGATCGTCGTTGGTAAAGCCGTTCCGCATGACGGGTAAATAAACGGTTCGCTCAAATTCCTGAGACGGCCGAGGTTTGCGTTGGTTATAGTTGGGCGGATTCACTCCCTTTTGGACCAAATCCCCCGTGTTCTCGACAACTTCGAGAACCAATGCTGGCCCTCCATGACTTTCCCGTAGCTCACCGCTGACCGCAAGAATCGAATCTCGGATCGCCTCAGCGTCCAATCGTTGCCGATTCATTCGCCACAGCAATCGATTATCTGGATCGCCGAGTGGAGCATGCACACTTTGCGTTCGAACGAAAGTAGCAGGCACCCTTCGTGTGCCGTAGCTGGTTTGCTTCGTACCAGATTGTTCATTTTCGCTTTGCTCACGATTGGTTTTGTCATTATTGATTTCGTTGCTGTCGGCGGACGGCACACAGAGTGTGCCTGCTACTTTGGGGTTCGCGCTGCTGAGTCGATAGGTACGACTAAGGACCAGCGAGCGAATCAAAGTCTTTTGCGACCAGCCATCCTTCATGAAGCGAGTCGCAAGGTGATCAAGTAACTCAGGATGACTTGGCACTTCGCCGCGAACGCCGAAATAATCGATCGATCGCACAAGTCCTTCACCGAACAGCTTTTGCCAGATGCGATTGACCGTGACGCGAGCTGTAAGTGGATTCTTTGTGTCGATCAGCCAATCCGCCAGTTGCAATCGTCCGCTTTGTCCACTGGGGATTTCAGGAAAGTTCTTCCAAGAGGCGACTCTTAGTGCGCCTCGCGGAACGATCTTGCCCGGAGCATACGGATTTCCGCGAATGTAGACTGGCATGTCAGCCGGCTTCTCGCCATCGTGCATTGCGAAAGCTTTGGGAACTTTGGAGGAGAAGAACTCCGCATGCCGGATCTCAATATCAAGTTTCTT
>CAMBSL010000342.1 GCA_945870455.1 Pirellula staleyi DSM 6068
GGATTGACTACAGTTTCTTCCTAGAACAATTGGACAACCAGAACATTCAGCGTTTGACCATTTACGATTCCTATATTCAGGGGTCCTTTGTAATTCAGCCGCCGACTCCTGCCACGTATGACTACTTTGGCAAGCTCAAGAAACCAAAAGAAACAGCGGACGGTACGAAAGAAACGCTTAAAAAGGACTTTGAAGTCTTTATCCCTGCTGGGGCAGAGGCCCAGTCGGAATTGTTCCGCAAGTTGAACGAACTGCGGGCCAACTCGAAAAAATCGACTGCGGATCCCAAAGATCCCGATGCGGTTCCTTCCACGCCGACGGATCCGTTCGAATACAGCATTGTGCCGGGCGGAACGCTCAGTACGATCATGATGCTCATCTTTCTGTCGATGTTGATCGTGACGATCGTGGGTCTTTATTTGTTCTTTCGCCGAAGCCGGGACTCCATGATGGGGGGAGGGTTTCTCAATAGTTTCACGCGTTCGACCGCGAAACGCTTTGAACCATCGGATCAGAGCATTACCTTTGACGATGTAGCGGGTCTGGAAGGAGTCAAAGCGGACTTACAGGAGATCGTCGAATTTCTAAAGTCGCCAGAAAAATTTCAGAAACTGGGTGGCCGCGTTCCGAAAGGTGTGTTGCTCAACGGCCCCCCTGGGACTGGCAAAACACTGCTCGCTCGAGCCGTTGCGGGAGAGGCCGGAGTGGCTTTCTTTTCCGTCAACGGCAGCGAATTCATTCAAATGTTTGTCGGCGTAGGTGCATCTCGGGTTCGGGACCTTTTCGCGACCGCCAAAGATCAATCGCCGGCGATTATCTTCATCGATGAAATCGATGCTGTGGGTCGGCAGCGCGGAGCAGGTTTGGGAGGTGGTCATGACGAGCGCGAACAAACGTTGAATCAGATTCTTGGCGAGATGGATGGTTTTTCGCCAACCGATTCCGTCATCATCATGGCTGCAACCAATCGACCAGACGTCTTGGATCCTGCCTTGCTGCGTCCCGGGCGATTCGATCGACTTGTGACCGTTGGGAGACCTACGCTCAAGGGCCGCGAAGCAATTCTCAAGGTTCATGTCCGCGAAGTTCCTTTGGACAACGATGTGGATTTGCACATTATTGCAGAGGCAACCGTGGGACTGACGGGAGCAGATTTGCGAAACATTGTCAATGAATCTGCGCTTTGGGCCGCTCGCCACGACAAATCTCGCGTGAGCATGAGCGATTTCGATTACGCGCGAGACAAAGTTCTGATGGGTGCAAAACGCGAGGAGGTCTTGCAACCAAGTGAAAAAGAAAAGACTGCTTATCACGAAGCAGGGCATACGTTGACGGCTTGGTTTCTGCCAGGTGCTCAGCGGGTTCACAAAGTCACTGTAGTGCCGCGTGGACAATCGCTTGGCAGCACTCAGATTTTGCCCAACGAAGATCGCATGAACATGTCCGAAAGTGAGATCCGAGATCAATTGGTGGTTTTGTTAGCGGGTCGGGCCGCCGAAAAGATCATCTACGACGAAACGTCCGTCGGCGCAGAAAACGACCTCGAAAGGGCCACTAGCCTTGGGAGGCGGATGGTTTCTCATTGGGGAATGAGTTTGAAACTGGGCCCGGTATCTTATAAACTTTCTGATAGCGATCCGTTTCTAGGTCGAGAGATACACCAGCAGCGTCAATTCAGCGAGCGAACACAAGAATCGATCGATGCCGAAGTGGGGGACACATTGCGAGCTGCGGATCGACGCGCATCGGACATGCTTCACGCTCGACGCGAAGAGCTCGAACGACTCAAAGATGCGTTGATGGAAAGAGAAGAGCTAGACGAAAAAGAAATTACCGAATTGATCGGGCCAAGCGTCCATGTCAAAGGAACTCAGGCGACCGAAGCGGTCGTCGCCAGATAGCGAGAGTATGGCCCGCAAGAAATCAAATAAAGTTCGGATCGAGTTTCGAAAGAATCATCAGTCCCAAGCCCGAGATGCGGATCTCACCAGCGATTACGCTTCGAATCAGGACGATATCGACACCGTTGCGTCGCAACGCGTGAGCGGCAAGGGAGAGCACACCCGCCATCGAACGGTCAAAGGAAATTTGATCCAGCGCGAACCGCAGGATGCGTTTGGGCAGATTGACCTGGACGTAAACGGTCCATCAACACTCAGCGGTTTGGTGCTGCGAGTTCACGGCTTGGAATCCATTGTACGCGTTGCCGATGGTCGGATTTTCCGATGTGCAGTCCGGCGCGTTCTTAAGAATCTTGCAACGGATCAAAGGCATGTTCTCGTCGCAGGCGATGAAGTGAAGTTGCTTCCCGAAGGAGCCGCGCAAGCTTGGATCGTTCGCATTGAACCGCGACGTTCCACGTTGAGTCGCACCAGCAAGCAGCGTCGGCATGTTATTGTTGCCAACGTCGATCAGTTGCTGGTGGTAACGAGCGCCGCTCAGCCGTCGATCAAACCGAACCTGATCGATCGAGTTTTGGCAACGGCCGAACAAAATCAGCTCGACGCTTGCATCTGCATCAACAAATGTGATTTGATCGATGTGGCAGCCTTGCAACCGCTCATTGGAACGTATGCGCAGATGGGATATCGTGTGCTGATGGTCAGTGCGGCCAAGGGTTGGGGGCTGTCTAGACTGCGCGACATTACCCGCAATCGCAACAGTGTTGTGATTGGGCAGAGCGGTGTCGGCAAATCTTCGATTCTCAACGCAATTGACAAGGATCTCAAGCAACGCGTCCAGGCCGTCAGCTCAGAAAATCAAAAGGGCAAGCATACCACGACGACGGCTGAGGTTTTTCCGCTCAGTTATGGTGGGTCGATGATCGACACGCCCGGCGTGCGGCAATTCCAACTGTGGGATATTGTGACCAGTGAAATGTCGGGTCTTTTTCGAGATATTCGGCCTTTTGCCTCAAATTGCCGTTATCCCAACTGCACTCACATTCACGAAAACTTATGCGCGGTCAAGGATGCCGTCGCCGACGGCAGGCTTGATGGGCGGCGATACGACAGTTACTGCCAGATGGTTGAGAGTCCCGGCGAGATGGTGCGGGACGATTTTGAGGAGTTCGAATAGGCTTCGGTCCATTGACTGATTGTCGCCAAGCACTCTTCCGGCTACACTGCTGTGGCTTATTTTCCCACCCCTTTTTTTTTGGAGCTGCGGATTTAAAAATCCATTGCAGCGGAGTATTTCATGAGCGCCACGTTCGCTTCGCCCAAAGTTGACGCCACCAAAGCCAAATTGAGTGTCGGTGGAAAGGATATCGAGCTGCCTGTGCTTGTCGGTACCGAAAACGACCGAGCCATCGATATCTCGAAACTACTGAAGGATACTGGGCATACGACGATCGATGACGGCTTCGCAAACACAGCCGCTACATCGAGTTCGATTACGTATTTGGACGGAGACCGGGGTATTCTGCGGTATCGCGGATATCCGATCGAAGCGTTGGCAGAGCACTGCGATTTTCTGGAGACTAGCTACCTCCTAATCTACGGTGAACTACCAACGATCGCTCAGTTAGATAAGTTCAAAGATTCGATCGAAAAGCACACCATGTTGCACGAGGACATGAGGTCGTTTTACAACGGCTTCCCTCGCGATGCTCACCCGATGGCGATTCTTTCGAGTGTGGTGGGTGCCCTTTCAACATTCTATCAAGACGCTCTCGATCCACATGATCCAGACGAAGTGGAAGTTTCCATTCATCGCTTGATTGCCAAGTTGCCAACGATCGCAGCGTACAGCTACAAGAAAGCTTTTGGACAGCCGTTTATCTATCCAGACAACAGTTTGGACTATTGCCAGAATTTTCTAAGCATGATGTTTGCGTTGCCAAGCGAGCGATATCAGCCGGACCCTGATTTTGTACGAGCATTGAATTTATTGTTGATCGTTCACGCGGATCACGAACAAAACTGCAGTACTTCGACGGTCCGGTTGGTCGGCTCGTCGCAAGCTAATTTATTCGCGAGTATCTCGGCGGGCATTTGCGCATTGTGGGGTCCGCTGCACGGTGGAGCGAATGAAGCTTGCGTAAATATGCTCAAACAGATCGCCGATGATGGTGGCAACGTCAAAAAGTACGTCGATATGGCTAAGGATAAGTCGAGCAATTTCAGGCTGATGGGCTTTGGCCACCGTGTCTACAAGAACTACGACCCAAGAGCCAAGATCATCAAGGCAGCTTGCGATGTGCTACTGAACAAACTGAATCTGAACGATCCCTTGTTTGAAGTAGCACAGGAACTAGAAGCGGTTGCACTGCGCGACCCATACTTCGTCGAACGTAAGTTGTATCCGAATGTCGACTTCTATTCGGGCGTAATCTATCGAGCCATGGGAATCCCGATTCAAATGTTTACTGTGCTATTCGCAATCGGTCGATTGCCAGGTTGGATCGCTCATTGGGTTGAAATGCAGGAATCGCCGAACACTCGCATCGGTCGACCTCGTCAAGTCTACACGGGGCCTGTTAAACGCGATATCGTTCCTATCGAGAGTCGGTAGTAAGTGATTCGGATGCCGCTGAATTCACAATCGCCAACAGTTGAGAAATTGGGGGATGGAATTGACCAGCTACCTAATCGCCGAGAGTTGACGATCAA
>CAMBSL010000343.1 GCA_945870455.1 Pirellula staleyi DSM 6068
TCTTGCCTGAACTCGCTGATCCTTTGGAACACGACGTAGAAAACGGGCGTGAAGAAGACCGCTAGAACCGTTGACGTGAGCATGCCACCACAAACTGCCGTACCAAGCGAGCGACGACTGGCAGCAGCGGCTCCCGTTGCGAAGACCAAAGGCAATACGCCAAGGATGAACGCAAACGAAGTCATCAAGATTGGTCGAAATCGCATCTTCGCCGCAGCAATCGCGGCCTCGTGAATCGACTGGCCCTGCGTCCGCAAATCACGAGCGAACTCGACGATCAAAATGGCATTCTTGCTTGCCAAGGCAATGATCAACACCACACCAATTTGTACGTAAATGTTATTGTCCATCCCCATCAGCGAAATGGAAGCAACCGTCCCGAGCAACCCTAGTGGCACCACAAGAATGACGGCAAAAGGGAGTACCCAACTTTCATACAGAAAAGCAAGTACCAAGTAGACAATCAGCAACGCCAAGCCGAACACGTACAACTCCTCGCCTTTTGCGAGGCTTTCTTGCAGCGACACACCGCTCCATTCAAAGGCGATCGACTCCGGGAACGTTTCCTCGGCCAATCGGGACATCTTCTTCAACGCCTCACCGGAACTGACTCCAGGAGCAGCCGTGCCGGTTACGTTTGCAGCTGGATACAGATTGAAGCGACGAATGATTTGTGGCCCGAAAACCTCGTCGATTTTCATCAAGCTGCCTAACGACACCATTTCGCCGCCAGCATTGCGAACGTTCAATCGTCGCACATCGTCGACTTCATCACGGAACGGGCCATCTGCTTGCAGCGTAACGCGGAACGTACGTCCAAATCTGTTGAAGTCGTTGACGTAAGCGGAACCAAGAGCAGCCTGCAACGTGGTGAACACATCCCCCAACGGCACCTGTTTGCTGAGGACCTTCGAGCGATCGACGTCAGCGTATAACTGTGGTACACCGGCGCGGAAAGTCGAGTTGACTCGTTGTAGCTGCGGATCGGCAGCCGCTGCAGCCAGTAGTTTATTTACGGCTGCTTGCAATTGCACCAATCCCGCACCGCCGCGATCTTCCACTTGCATCTCGAATCCACCGCTGGTACCAAGACCTTGAATTGCCGGTGGCGGGATCACCAAAATAAATGCATCCTTGATGGCACTAAATTTTTTCGAAATTTCTCGAATGAGTGGCATCTGTTGAACATCCGGCGTCGTGCGTTCTTCCCAGTTTTTCAGGCCAATGAACAACGTCGCAGCGTTGGACGATTGACTACCCTCGAGCAAGGATAGTCCGCCGAGCGTAAACCAAGTCTTTACACCCGGCTGATCCTTTAAGATCGCGTTCATCTGCTCGATCACTTCCCGGGTTCGGTCTTGCGAGGCAGCGTCTGGAAGTTGGATTGCGGTGATGAGATAGCCTTGATCTTCGGTCGGTAGGAATCCCGTCGGGACTTGACGATACCACCATGCGGTTCCGCCGACAGTTAGGACAAACACAATCAACACGATCGGCCAAAAGCGAATCAGTCCGCCAACGCAATAGACATACCTGGACTCGATCCAGGAGAATGCGGTGTTAAACCAACGTGATAAAAAAAACTTCTTTTTGCCTTCCTTGATTGGCCGCAGCCACAGGGCACACTGGGCTGGCTTGAGTGTCAATGCGTTCAGGGCACTCAGCAGTGCCGTGGCAGCGATCGTCAGTGCGAATTGCCGATAAAGCTGCCCAGTAATGCCACCCAAAAAAGTGGTTGGAATAAAAACGGCCATCAAAACGACTGTGATGCCTATCACAGGCCCCGTCACTTCGCTCACCGCGCGAATGGTCGCTTCCTTCGGTGCTTCTCCTCGCTCGATGTGATGCGAAGCGTTCTCAACTATCACGATCGCGTCATCGACTACGATTCCGATCGCCAGCACCAATCCGAACAACGTCAGCAGGTTGACGGAGAATCCCAGCAACGGCATGAAAGCGAAGGCACCAATGATTGTGACAGGAACGGTTGTCGCGGGAATCAAAACCGCTCGCCAATCCTGCAAGAATACGAGAATCACGATCAACACCAACACGCCGGCTTCCACAAGTGTTTTGTATACTTCGCTAATCGCCGATGAGACAAAGATCGTGGTATCGAATGGCACGTCGTACTGCAAACCAGCAGGAAACTTTTGCGACAATTTGGCGATGGATGCCTGCACGTTCTGAGCGACCTGTAGAGCGTTCGCCCCGGGCAATTGATAAATCAAAAGATTGGCTGTTGGGATACCACCTTTCTGTGCGAAGGTATCATAAGTTTGGGCACCAAGTTCGATTCGGGCGACGTCTCGCAAATGGATCAGCCCGCCGTCTTCTCCGACCTTGACGATTATGTCTTCAAACTGTTCGACTTCCGACAATCGGCCCAGCGCGGTCATCGTATATTGGAAAGCTTGCGTGTTATCCAAAGGTGGTTGAGCGATTTGGCCAGCGGCGACTTGAATATTTTGCTGTCGCAATTGACTAAGCAAGTCTTGAAAGGTTAAGCCGCGTGCGTCCATCTTCCTCGGATCTGCCCAAATCCGCATGCTGTAAGCGCCAGCACCACTGACCGTCACGTCGCCCACACCAGCGACGCGGCTAAGTTCGTCTTTCAATCGGAGCGTCGCGTAGTTGGAAAGATATAGACTATCGAATGTTTCGTCGGGCGATGTCAACGAGATGACAAGTAAGATGTTCGATGATTGCTTCTTGACTGAGATGCCTTGTTGGCGGACGTCCGTTGGCAAGAACGGTTCGGCGAGTGCCACTCGGTTCTGTACCAACACCTGAGCTTCTTCTAAATTTGTGCCTACTTGAAACGTGACAGTCAAAGAGTAGCTGCCGTTGGAGGACGATGTCGATGTCATATACAGCATGTTTTCGACACCGTTGATTTGCTGTTCCAGCGGTGCAGCCACGGTGTCGGACATAACCTGGGCACTCGCGCCCGGATAGCTTGCTACAACCTGGATCGTAGGCGGCGTGATGTTTGGGTATCGCTCGACTGGTAAACTCCATAACCCGACTAAGCCCAGGATTACAGTCAAGAATGCAAGTACGTTGGCCGCGACAGGCCGATCGATAAAGAAATTGGAAATCACTTCCGAGCACCAGTCTCATCCACGGTCGGTTTTTCGCTTTTATTATGAATGGCAGTGTTTGAAATACTTACTTCAACGCCTTGCCGAATTTTTTGAAGCCCAGACGTAACCACTCGTTCGCCCGGTTTGACACCTTCGCGAATAACCGTCATGTCACCTTCGATAGGACCGAGTTGGACGGCGCGGCGCAAGGCCATACTGTTCTCCCCGACGATCATCACATGGCGTCCTTGTTGATCCATTGCAATCGACTTGGTGGGCACAAGGACCGCTTCATATTCGGCGCTGAACGGAGCTTGAATACGAGCGAACAATCCAGGGGAAAGTATGCCTGACTTGTTGTCAAAGGTGGCGCGAACTCGTGTATTGCCGGTGCCTGGATAGGTAATATTATTAACAAAGTCGATGACCCCCTCCTGTGGAAATCCTTCATCATTCGCGAGTCCCATCCCGACCTTGATTTTCCCATCGCGAGCGCTCTTGACTTTTCCTTCGAGCATTCGGGTTCGATAGTCGAGCACAGATTGCTCGTCGATTTCAAAATGAACATAGATTGGATGGACGGCGACTACCGTCGACAAGATCGTCGAGTCGGCAACGACCAGATTGCCAGCCGTGACCGACGTCTGGCCAAGCAATCCATCGATGGGAGATTGGACTTGAGTGTATTCAAGGTCCAATTGATTGCGAGCGGCGGTTGCTTTGAGCGATTCGATCTGGCCTCGCAATTCTGCGACACTTGCGAAAGCTTGATCGTAGTCCGTTTGGCTGATCGAATTACTTTTGAGGAGAGTCTCGCTGCGAGTCAATTCGCTTTCGGCTTGTTTGAGCCTTGCTTGTGAAGCTGTTAGGGAACCAAGGGATTGCTTTAAAGCAAGTTCGTAAGGTTTGGCATCGATCACGAAGAGCAAATCGCCTTTCTTGACCAACTTTCCTTCCTCGACGGTCACGTCCCGAATCGAGTCGTCGTTGGTTTTCTTTCGGGGCGTTTCGGTAACATAGCCACTAACTCGAGCGCGCACTTCGACCGATTCCACGGCCGATGTACGACCCGTATACTCGCGGAATTCCGTAATCTTCGACGTCGCTGCCTCGGCCACTGCAACTTCCGGCGGTGGGGGAGGCGGCAAGGTCGACGGAGACCCCTGTGACTTGCAGCCAATCAACAAAATGACTACTAGCAGCTTAGTGCAACTTTTCATTTGTCAAATATTTGAGTTACGTGAACATAGTCGACCAAAGTCAAAGTAGTAGGCACGTTCCATGTGCCGTCCACAAAGTAGTAGGCACATTCCATGTGCCGTCCACCTGGAGTCCTAGCAAAAGCTTGATTGTTAACGGCACGGCTGGGCGTGCCAGCACCTTTTGTCGGCTGTGTCTAAGTGACGTTTCGGCCACGCATTGCGTTGCCTATAAGACTGACGATAAACAGCACTAGGAACAGAAAGAAAAGTATTTTGGCGATTGAGGCTGCACCGGCAGCGATTCCGCCAAACCCAAACATCGC
>CAMBSL010000344.1 GCA_945870455.1 Pirellula staleyi DSM 6068
GTATCAAGTCGCATTTGAATATGGGGTTTATGCGATGTAAATCGCCAGAGATGATCCACAATGAGTTCTGGACCAAGTTGTTAGCATACAACTTGATACGAATGACGATAGGGCTTGCGGCCAAGCAGGAGTCAATCCTTCCTCGAACAATAAGCTTTGTCTCAACTTGTCAGTACGTTTTGTCGAACTGGGATCTGGCATGCTTTTCGGCCTCAAGTTCCGACGAGTTAATCGGCAAATTGCTACGCGGCATTTCGCAGTGTAAAGTCGGATGTAGGCCGGGTCGATTCGAGCCTCGGTGTGTGAAGCGACGGATGGATCAGTATACGTTGATGATGGAACCCAGAAACGACTTACGAAAGAGACTTAGCAAGGGAGATAACTCATTTGAGTGAAACAACTTGTCACGATAGTACAGTGCCATTCGTGCCTGGCACTTTTTAGAACGGTCTCTGACTCTGAGATCTGAGATTATCAGGTTCGACGACGATATTGTCCGCTTCCGCGTCTTATGCGATCAATGCGAAGCCACGCATAAGTCGTTCCCGCGCAGGCGGGAATCTAGTGAGTGCGCGAGATGACTGGGTTCCCGCTTACGCGGGAATGACGGACAAGGTTGCGGGAATGGGAATGACGGACACGAACGCGGGAATAACGGACACGGACGAACGAGCACCATGAGCGCACAGTCCGCTGCGGTCGTCGATTTTCGGCGTAATACGTCTTCTGGCAGATCCGCTACTGCGGTTTCTCGGCGATGAAGTACCCATATTCCATAGCCCCTGAATTATACGCGTTGAGAATCGCGTCAAAGTGATCGAGGAACAAAACGTGATTCTTGCCGAGCACTTTGGCGAGGTAGCGAACGCCCGTTTTCTCGACACGTTTTCGGCAAATCTCCCAAGTCTGTTTGACTTGATTGGTCCAGATACCCTTTGCCGTCACTTTGAGCCCGGCTCGCTCGAACCAGCCCACATAATCCGACTGACTACCAAGTGAAGGGCAAAACATCCCCTCGCAAACGCGCATGGCTTGTTGCTCGTGCGATTCGCTCATCGGCGACTCACCGGCCAACCAAGCGCAGAGCGCGAATCGCCCACCCGGCTTGAGCCAACTGGCGGCCTTTTCAAAAAACGCAGGCTTGTTGAACAAATGTTCCGTGCATTCAATGCTCCAAACAACATCCGCAGAACCGTTTGGAAATTGCGTTGATTCTGCATCCTCGCATCGAAACGTCGGCCTGGGCGAGATGCGTTTTAGCGATGCACTTGTCGACGCCCATCGGCGTTGCACAGGGCTCAGTGTGACCCCTGTTACGTGGCATTGAAGATTCTTCGCAAGCCAAATACTTGAACCACCCATTCCGCAACCGATATCGTAAACGACGGAATTCGGTTGAATGCTGGCTAGTCCTACAAGCGTTGAGGTCAGTTGGATTTGTGCTGCTTCAGGGGATTCGTTGGCAAGCCAATATCCGTGATGGATATGCGGTCCCCACATCAGACGGTAGAAAAGCGTACTGATATCATAGTGGTTGCGAATGACTGACTTTTGGATATTTGGACATTCGATCATTGTTTGGAAACCACCAGCATCGTCTAAAACCATCTTTTTAAGTGTACAATGCGTTGAGCACTGAGAAATCGGATGATACCAATCCAGACCTGAACTCGATAGGCGTATGGCCCGTCCTGTTTTTGTCAGATCCAACGTCAACAGCGAATTCCCAAATCAGAAACCTGCAACAAATCCAATTTGCCTCCCGAGTCACGGCCGTACTGCTCGCGGTTTTTTTCCCGCTCGGAGTTTGGGCAGTTCTGAATTTGCCAATCGGCTCTGCGGGAGTTCATGAATGGCTTCCGGAGGGACGCCCTGAGCGAGAACGCTACGAGCGTTTCATCCAAGAATTCGGCAATGACCAAGTCGTGTTGATGTCTTGGGACGGTTGTCGTATTGACGACCCGAGACTGGCGATCTTTCAGGACCGACTCAAAAGCCATCCGTCGTTCAGCAAGTTCGTTGTGACATTGGAGTCAAGCGATCAACTGATGGCGCAACTCACCGAACCGCCCCTGAAGCTTAGCCGCGAGCGAGCGATGGCCCGATTGCGAGGCGTCATGGTTGGTTCCGACGAAACCGCTGCCGTGTTGGCTCGAATCAGCCCACAAGGCGTCGCCCAACAGAATGACACGATCGAAATGATTCAATCGGCAGCAGACGGTACCGAAGGATTGAATCGCAAAATACTGCGTTTGGCAGGCACGGTCTACGAAGCGTTCGCTGTCGATGAAGCCGCAGAAGGAAGTCTGAAACGTTTGGTATTGCCATCCAGTATTCTCGGTATGCTGGTTGCTTGGTATTGCCTCGGGCAATTCCGAAGAGCGATCGTGGTATTGTTGTTGGCAGGAATCGGGCAGTTGCTGGCCGTTGCAATGGTCTACTACACTGGCAACCGATTTAGTGCCGTTTTGATTGTGTTGCCAACACTTGTTTTTATGCTGACGTTGTCGGGTGCCGTCCACTTGATGAACTATCACAGGGATAGCTTGCGGCGTGGAAACGGACAGTACGCAGGAGCCAAAGCGATGCTGCTCGGTTGGAAACCTTGCTCACTCTCGAGCATCACGACGATGCTGGGAATGGGCTCGCTGCTTACAAGTCAATTAGCACCAGTGCGACAATTCGGGATCTTTTCTGCCGTTGGGTTGGGGATAGCAACGGTCGTATTGTTGCTCGGCTTTCCAGCGTTAGCAGACTGGTTTTGTGCACCTGACCATGCCAAGCATGAGGAGGATGAAGAACGCAATTCCAAATTCACGACCGGCTACCTTGCATGGCTCACACGCAACGCAATGCTCATTTCTGCCACCAGTGTCATTTTATTGATCTTTACCTGCGTGGGTTTAACCTACCTCAAAGCATCAACCAAGTTTAGTGACATGTTTCCGATCGAGAGCAAGACGAACCAGGACATGGCTTGGATGGAACAACATGTAGGCCCCATCGCAACGGTTGAAGTTTTATTGAAATTTCCCAACGATAGTTCGCTTACGGAGCTTGATCGCGCGGGTTGGGTTTCAAAAGTGTCGAATAAACTGCTGGAACAGGAGGAAGTGGGCGGGGTTTTTTCCGCAGCAAGTTTCTTGCCAACTTGGTCCGAGTCTTCAGCGATGGGTGCTACCGTAAAACGGGCTGTGATGCGCAAGGCGATTGTGAATGCGATACCAAGTTTGCAAGCCAAGGGACTCGTTGCTCAATCCGACGACGGAGAAACGTGGCGGATCCTGGCCAAAGTCTCCGCAACCTCCGACGAGGACTACGGTCAACTTACGCGGGCAGTTGCTTCGGCTACGGAGTCGATTTTGCGAGAAATACCGAAAGAAACGACCATAATCGCGGAATACACGGGCTTGTCACCTGTCATGCACGAAACGCAAGTCGCATTGCTCACCGATCTTGGCTACAGTTTCGCATCCGCCTTTCTCTTGATCACGCCCGTGATGATGTTTATCGCTCGGAGTGTGCGTGGAGGACTGTTGCTCATGTTGCCCAACGTGTTGCCGGTAACAATCGCCTTTGGCTGCATGGGTTGGTTAGGTCTCGATCTCGACATCGCTGGCATTTTGACGGCGAGTATTGCATTGGGGATCGCCGTGGATGACACTCTGCATTTCGTTTGTTGGTATATGGACGAGTTGCGGGATGGGTATTCGAGTCGTGACGCAGTCGCGAGAACGTTTCATAGCTGCGCTGCGGCCATGATCCACACGACGCTGATCAGTTGCTTGTCGATGGTTCCATTTTTGTTCGCCGAGTTCATTCCAACCCAACAGTTTGCCAAGCTGATGATTGTCATGCTTTCCGGCGCAATCCTCGGTGATTTAGTATTGTTGCCAGCCATGTTGCTAAGTCCGTTGGGCAAAGTCATCCATGCATCCAAGCCACGAATGATTGAAGCGATCGAGGTTGACGTATGAAATCGCGAGTCCTCATTCCGGAACTGATGGATGATCCGTCGATCGATCCGAACGAACATCGTCGTGCATTGCGTGGGCTGCGGCGAGTGAATGCGATCTGCCAAACGGGCCAGCAATTGGCAAACGAGATCTTGAAAATTGCGCGCGAACGCAAGCGAGACAGCCTAAGTGTTTTGGATTTAGGCTGCGGCAGTGGTGATATTGCAACCGATATCGGACGACGACTGGCAGGCAAGGTTCAGTGCGACATCACTGGTTGGGACATTAGCCCAACTGCGATCGGTTACGCCCATGAATTTTGGTCGGCTCAGCAGGAGCAACCGCGGTACGCTTTACCATCGTCAATCCAAATAAAATTTAGACAAGTCGACGTGTTTGAGCCGACGCCGGAGAAGTTTGACATCGTCTATTGTTGCCTGTTTCTACACCATTTTTCCGAATCGCAGGCTGTCCAACTGTTGCAGCGAATGAAAGGACTCGCGTCCATATCGGTGCTTGTCGACGACTTGCAAAGGACTCGTTTGGGTTGGGGATTGGCGGCGATGGGCGTTCATTTGTTGTCGCGTTCGCCGGTGGTTCACTTCGACGGCCCGCAATCCGTCCGAGCGGCATTCAGCGTGAAAGAAGCGATAG
>CAMBSL010000345.1 GCA_945870455.1 Pirellula staleyi DSM 6068
CCGTTGCCGGGGTTGCTCCGCCAGCGGTGCCCACAGTGGCTGCAGCCAAACCTGCTTCGATTGCGACCAGCACCGCCGTTTCAACCGCCTCGTAGGCAACGGTGCCGACGATGTAGCCAGCTTGCTTCGGCTCCATTTCAACGATCGCATGGCCGATTTCGACCATCGCTAAGCGAACCAAGTGCATCGCTTCACGCGAGATTACCGATCCCTTGCTATCGAGAGAATCAAGAACTGCATCAAGCTTTTCGGTATCGCCCGTCATCAACGCTTCGAGCAGGACTTGCCCACCCTCGTTGATCTGAGCCTGGACCTGCGTCAGCACCTCAGCAGCGTACTCAAGATTCTGCTTCGTCCAAACAGCAGCGCGTACGGCAGTGTGTCATCCGCGCCGCTTCAGCGAAACAGATTTCTATTCGTCAACCAAGTTGTCAAAGATCGGTGGCGGTGTTACGTCGTACAACTGCTATTGCAGGCCGACGTTTTTGCGATTCATGTCGACGATCATGGGGATGTCATGAGCATCGAAAGCGTTCAGCAGGGCAGGGATGCCATGGTCGATTTCCAGTTGCCGCTCTTCGGTGTATAGCGGTGTCATGCGGTAGAGCCAAATCTTCTTTGCATCATCAGTAACCAGGGATTGATCGGCCAGCAGCAACAATGTAGTGAATTTCGTGTTTGGAGCCAGTGGTTGTGGCGGATCTTCGTTGGCGACAAGCGTCACTGGACCACCGAGCCACGTGTTGTGTTGCTGCGGATACTGCGCCATGCTCCGCAGCCAGTGCTGTGGCCAACCCCAGTTGGGATCTTCGTAATCACGATATTTCCAGTCTGCGGGTAGCTGAATGTAAAGCTCGGCACGTGAATACTCTTCTGCGCCGTCTGGGACAGTCATCGGTTGCTCGGACATCCCCGTAGTAAACAGAGTAACATACGGATGATGCTCATTGGCCGGAATGGCGTGAACGGCAACCGGAATTCCAGTAGGCACAATCTGGATAAGGGAAAGCTGTTCCGGCGCACCGATGGTTCGAGTGAAATGCTCGATGATTTGCCGAGACATTGTGAGGCCTGACGCAATCGGCACAGAAGTTGGCTGGAGCAACGCCTTTTCTTCGGGCGTCTTGTAACCTTTAGATCGAAGATATTTGACGACGTCATCTTGTCCCCAAACCTCAGCCATACTGAGTGCATTGACCAACTTCCTCGTCCCGTTATGCATATAGTCTCGATCAAGATTGCAGCCATGTTTTTCTAGGAGTTTGATGTAATCCAAGGCGTGCTTCGTATTAGTAACCGCATCAATCGGATAGCGAATGTAGCGAGGATCGCCATCTGTTTCAGCCCCGGCTTCTAGAAGCTTTTGCACCACACTCAATGAGTCGAAAGTTAGGGCACTAATTAGAGGTGTAGTGAAAGCGGGAGGGCCGTTGTCTTCATTTGGAGAAAAACCCAACTCAATGAGTAATTCCACGACTTCAATTCGCTTGTAAGCGATCGCAAACATGATCCACGGCTGGTAGTCACGCCACTTGGTTTCACGAATTTTGGGGTGCTTTCCTACAAAGTTACGTATGTCCAAACATGAGCCATTTTCAATTAGTTGCTCAAAGGAATCCAGTATAGAAGTGTTGTGTTGCTTTGAAATCATCGTGGCATTCTCCCCGCCATGAAATCTTTGCTTATTTCACCCAATGCGTTTTCAACGTTTGCCTTGTTGCCCTTTGCGCGAGCTAATCGCTCCCACACTTCTTTCTGTGTTGCAAGTGTGTGTGTTCCATGCCCATTTGGGGCGAGCGTTAAGTTGTGAATTGTCTCACCTCGTTTTGCAGCAGCCTCGGCTGCTTCATGGGCCAACTCGTCAGAACCAAACTCAGAAACGCTATATCGCTTAACTTTGACTTCCTCGAGGATTTCGTGAGACTTACCGACGTACCAAGCCTTCTGTTGTTGAGTTGTCCAACTTGGATCAACCGCGTCGTAGTCTCGGATTTTCTTTCCGTTTACAACTTCATCGAACTGCGTCGGTATTCGATTCTGAACGATATGATGACCGTGAATGCGTTCGATCGGCACATCGAATTGCTTGGCGAGTCGTCCGCGAGCTGCAAGAAACTCGGCTTTCTTGGTAGCGTCATTCGTGTGTTTCGTAAGGATGTCACACCATCCAATGTTGTGAACCAGAACGGCATCCGCACCAACTGCAAAGTTATGACTGCCCTGAATAGTTAAGTTGCAAACTTTTGCGTTCTCAACATCTGAAATAGTCACGGACAGGACCGTAGCTTTGGATCGGTTATGCGATGCAAGGCGGTCACCCACCTGCAATTGATCGGAATTGACCCATCGTCCAACAAGGCCATTTGAGAAATCTTCACCACTCAGATGGCTAATCTTTGGGCGATGCGAAAGATCATCGCCGTCGACAACCCAAAACGGATGATTCGCAGTACATTCAATTGTTCCTGAAGGAGTCTTTATTGTTACCCATTTACCAGAATAAACATTGTGATGCACATCCAGTATTAAATTCGGTACCCAACTGCCTCCAACGTCATCTAACGAACAAACAGTCGTATTTGGTTGCAAGTCGCAGATTCTGAATTGGCCTTTTGGTGTTGACACAACAGTGTCTGGATGGAAACAAAATCTATCCAGCGTCTCGTTGACAACCTTGACCGCCCGCTCGACAACAACAGCCTTTTCATCGAATTTCTCAAGCAGCTTTCGCAATTCACCGCCTGGCTCTGAAATCTGTCGCAGTCGATTCAGCACGGGTTGGGCGATATCGCCAAGTTTGTCGTATGTTTTCGCAAAATCTGCAAGCTTGTCGGCGATGCGTGCGAACTTCGCACCCTTGGTCGCGACCGTTGCAGCACCTGCCGTGAAAATGATCTCCGCCGCCGTTTGCGCTATCTCCCATGTGATTGCGCCGGAGATTCGACCACGAGTCTCGGGCGTCATGTCGCGAAGCTTTTCAGATAGCAAAACGCCAATCGACATGACCGCAGCGGCGACTTGCTGATGCTTGCCACCCAATTCCTGAAGATCAGCAGCCGATCCGTTAGCCAACGCGTGGTAATGAGTAAACGCTTCTTCACCTAGTTCAGTGCCAACAGCGTTGAGCACCTTGAAGATCATCTGCCCAGCTTTCACCACATTTTCTTCAACCGTCCGCTGATCGCTGAAATTGAAGTATTGATTCTCAAAGATCCATTCGTTGCCGAATGTAATCGCGCGGGCTTGGTTATACCAAGACTGTTTCACGGCTCCCCAACCGAACTTGAAAATAGTGCCTATGCCTTCCACGTTCCCCCAAGCACCGTCGACGAAGAAACCTTTGGCGAAGCCGGTTCCGTATTCGGTTATGCTTCCATTTTGACCGTTGATATAGCCCATCACCAAGTTCACGCTGATTTGAGAAGCTTGGTCAAAAATGCTTGGGCCTTTCTGATTGCTGACGCCTTGCAGATACGCGTTTAGCTTCTGCATCGCAGTCAAATCGGCAGGCTTGGTAAACAACGCAGTTTTTTCAAGGGCAGATACTGCTGCGTCGAGAGATCCTTCGCTCAGAGCAACCGTGACGGATGTACTCGAAGACGCGGTACCTTTATCCGAAGTAAGGGAACTTTTACTGCTTGACGATGCCGAATTCTGCAACTGTGCATAGACAAGTTCCGACGCATAATCCGCTAGAAGCATCGCCGGACGACTACTCAAAACGGTTTGGGTTACGGACCCAACAAGCGTCCAAAGTTCACCCGCCGTGTCGCTCAGCCCCTGCAGAATCGCCATCAACTCGGCATTGCTAGAACCCATTCCATCGGACACTGCGACGTTGGCCGAGATCGAACCGCCGTCTGCACCACCGAAACCACTATCACCTGCTCTACTTCCCACGCCACCTGCATCTCCATCACCGTCGTCTTCGGCAACACCACCAACTCCGGCAAAGATAGCCTGCTGGGGTATTACCAACTCCGTGACCTTTGCATCGCCATATCGGACTTCGATTGTACCATCTTGCATTTGATCAGCGATCTGGTCGGAATCGATCTGCCAGAAGGAATCCGGGAATTGCATCCGTGGCTCGGTAAGCGAGACACCTGCGGCCGAGGAGACTTGGCTGCCGTAGAGATAGCCGCCGTTACCACCGTAGCCACCGTAACCGCTGTACCAATAGCCGCTGCCGTAGTAGCCCCATGCGCCCCACCAATATCCGCCCCACCAGCCTGCGATAGCCCAGGACTGGCGGACACCATCGCAAGGGGTTGGCTCACCGACAGGCGGCTACTGAATCCCGAAGGAACTATTTATGGGGCGAAGGATTCGCAAGGCGGTCTACTGGCAGGACGCACCCATTGTCCGCGAGCAGAACCACGGAACACACCGAAACCACGGAAAGATGACATAACGGCGGGAGGATTCCTTTCCGTGTGTTCGGTGTGTTCCGTG
>CAMBSL010000346.1 GCA_945870455.1 Pirellula staleyi DSM 6068
TCGCCTACAAGGGAATTCGCGGAAAGTACGAATGCTCGCCAATCGAACGTTGTCGAGGGAAGATGGAGTTTCGAGTAAGCTACCTCGTCCAAACTACCGTTGAAGAAACGGTCCCAATCTGACCATTGCTCCGTAGTTGGCACATTTGCAATTTGCATTTTTGCGGCAATCGTTCTGGCTCGATTGATAACGGCAGTCCGAGGCATAGGGATGGTTGTATTGATGACGTTGGAAACAATCTGGGGGATAATCTTCCATTCCTGTGTGGCGTCGACTACCGGCAATGCACTGATGCCCTTCCATCCAAATGGCCATTGATTTCGATCACTGGAGTCGAGAGCGGCTAGAAACAGTTCATAATCCGCTTCTTTCCCGAGAGACGACAACATTTCCGTTGCAAGGGCTCGATGGTTGGGTTCGATCGCCGCGTTGCGAATCGATTTGGCAAAGGTCTCATCAATGCCTAGTTGGCAAGCATAGCGCACAATGGCTGGCGACCATTCGGTTGGTGCCGTTGCAATCAAATGTTCACGCATCTTCTTGCGGGCTTCGGTTTGCACATCGACTGGGAACGCCGAAATCAAAACAATGTCTTCCGGGCAGCATGGGACGAGCAACTCCACGAATGCTTTTCCAAGACCCGAATCCCGCTTCGTCAATGCGTTGACGAGCTGCTGCAATCGCGTTGGAAATTGATTGTCGGTATATAGACCTCGCAATTTTACTTTGCGCACGATGCCCGAAAGAGCCGCCGCAGTTGCGCGAGTCAGGTCGACCGTCCGCGGGCTACTGCAGTTGGCCGAACAACACAACCAATGAATATCCGAGGTTGGATGACTTTTTTGGTCGATTTGACTTAACAGGAACTCGAGCGAGTCCTTGTCCTTAGGTTCCAGCATGGCAAGAGTTCGTGTCGCTTCCAATTGAAGCAACGGACTATTTTCTATTATGGCTAACTTTGCAAAATGGGTTGCCCAGCCGATCCATGCCGTTCGTACATTGTCCGGCAATTTAGCTGCGCTCAAACCTCGATAACCATCGAGTACATCAGGCTGTGGCGGATCCAATTGCTGCGGCAAGCTAAAACGTCTATCGCCGAGCGCAGATTGCAAAAGCGTCAGAAGCTCCAGTTTGTCGCGAGTCGTCAATGTTGTTTGGTTGGCTGGTACCCAAATTGCCAAGGCAGCCAACAGCGGTGAGTCATAGCCGGTCTGGCTCGTGTTGAACAATTGTCTTGCAATGAGTGAGTCTAGCCCGTTCCTAGTCGACTTTTTTTCAATGGGTGCTGGTGAACGCGATAGAGCCCAAAGCCACGTGCGTCGCAGAGCATTACCGGCATCGTTATCCGCGACAGGTCGACTTTCGGCCGAACTTAAGTTCCATTTACGAATGCCGAAGGCTTCCCATCGTAGCCGCTCGTCCTCCCGACCAAGGTGCGGTTCCCAACTGGACACATCATCTTTGCGAGGGTTGAATTCAGGCAACGAGTAATCTGCGGCGGCAAGCGATTCGATCCACTTTGTTTCCTGCGGTTTCAAACTAAGACGGCCGCGACCCACTAGCCACCAACCAGCCGCCCTGGACGATTGGGATCTCGCGAGCAGAGTGTTTTGGACGCTTGCAAAAGGAATGTTTGCATTGATACGCGTCAGTAGTTGAGCACATTTTAGTTTTGCTTCTGCGACAACAACGGGCTCCGCAGAAATCGGAATAGTTCCTGAGATAAACGCTATCAGAGTCGAAATGCCAGCTTTTTCAACATTGGGTCGCCACTTGGCTTCGGACCAACTTTCAAATGGAGAATTCGCTTTCAACAAGCTCTCCAACGCCTCAGCTTGTTCGAGTTTGAGCTGCCCAGAGGCGATCGATTCTGCAAACCAACTAGGCGATTTCTCTGGGATACTCTCGTTCGAGTTCACTCGATAGACCGCTCCGGTGGTGCCGCGACCGCCGATGCAAATCAGCAAGCTACCGTCTTCGGCTACACAAATATCCGTTGGAGCAAACCCAGCTGTACCGCTCGGTTGCATAAAAACTTCCGCTGGGATTTTGTTTGGAACGCGTTTGGAATCGTCCAGATTGCTCGACGGATAAATGGCGAGGACTCGCCCGAAGGTCCAGTCGAGGGCAAAAATGGCATCGTGATATTTCTTTGGAAACGCTCGATGCTGATAAACCGCGACCCCAGTTGGCGATCCACGCCCCAATTGCGCTAGAGTTAAGGGCATCGTGATTCGGTGATCCTCGTCTTTCCAGGCTTGCCCGCACCAACCCGCATCAGAACCGGGCCCAAGAACCATAACTCGAGTCGGTCGATACCACGGAAGGGTCGCTTCTCGTTCACAATCGCTATCGAAAGTTACAATCTGTCCATCCGGCAGGAAGTCAAAGTCATAGCAATTGCGCAACCCGTGTGCCCAAACGCTTCTGGTTGAAAAATCCGGACTAATACGCCAAAGTGTTCCACTTCGGCCTCGTTGAACGGGGCTGTTTGGATCATTTTGAATTTTCGAGATATCGCGGGCAAAATTACCTGCGATGAGGTACCAAAATCCATCTGGCCCCTTCCGAATGGCGTGCGTATCGTGCTCTGAACCGGTTGGTAGATCCAAAACGCGTTTCGCATTGGCATCCGCCACAAGATCGCCATTGGAATCCTCGGTCATCCAAAGCCCACCTTCGCTAACAAAATAGAGCTTTATTCCCTCAGACCATAACCCTTGAGCGCCTTGCTTGGGTAAATTAGACCAAAGAATGCTTCGGTCAAATTTCCCGTCCGAGTTGTCATCCAACAAAGTTCGAATGTATCCTGGTCCGGAAACCACGGGCCGCCCAAGTCCATCCAGCGTCATACAAAAGCAATCATGAACCAACGAGTCATCGGCAACTTTCTGGACCGAAAAACCATCTGGCACAGTGAACGGCGGAACCTCTTCACTCGCCAAAGAGTTGGCCGCCAAGCAATGAAGCAATACAAAAGCGACTAAAACCGCGAATGACCCATTTTGACTCCCGCGCAACAACAAAAACACAGCCGTAACTCCTGGACGTACAAAACACAAGAAATTGGGCAAGAAAGCCGCCATCGCCCAATCATTCTAATATCAGTGCATTTGTAAAATTGAAAAGCCCGAATCATCCAACCGCAATCAAAAATCCTATTTTCCACTTACCTACCGATTGCTCAAACCTTCTGAAGGGTCGACAAAACTATGCTAGTATTCCTCTCTGTCATTCGCCTTAACACATTGCGATCTGCTGTTCAAGCGACAAAAAACGCGATTGCTCTGGGGATAATGGCATCTGCCCTATCCATCCAAAGCTTTAGCCAGGAATTCCAAGCCAAACGCGAATCGGATCGTGTCGATCTAATGCAGGCTGGCAAATTGATTACAAGCTATCATTTCAAATCTGGTACCAAGCCAATCCTATGGCCATTGATGGGGCCAGACAATGTGCGAATGTCGCGTGAATACCCGATGGTTCCCGACAGCACGAATGAAGCTCACGATCACCCTCACCACCGCTCTCTGTGGATGACGTTTGGCGAAGTGAACGATGTCGACTTTTGGGCTGAAGGCAAAAACCACGGCGAAGTGGTGCATTCGGAAATCGTCAAGACTGCTCAATCGGCTACGTCGGCGTCCGTTGAGGCTCGCCACCTTTGGCAAACCCTGGAAGCCAAGCCTTTTCTCCAAGAGCTTTGCAAATACACGGTTTCCGGTACGCCGGATGAACGCATCATCGACTGTGAGTACATTCTCAAACACGTCGACCCTGCCTCCAAGGAACCGATCCATTTCGGAGATACCAAAGAAGGGATGTTTGCCATCCGTGTACCTGAGACGATGAAGGTCGACAAAGCCAGCGGACATATCCTGAATAGCAGCGGCTTGACGGATGGGAAAACGTGGGGAAAGCCAGCCGACTGGGTCGACTATGCTGGAAAAGCAACAATCGACGCAAAACAAGAACACGGGATTGCGATCCTCATCCATCCCCAGAGTTTTGGGAGAACTGGATATTGGCACGTTCGAACCTACGGCCTCTTTGCTCACAATCCGATAGGTGTAAAGCACTTTCTAGAGGTCAATCCCGATACTACGAAAAAAGAAGGTGGCTACATGCTTCCACCCGGTCAATCGGTGCACATGCTCTACCGAGTCGTACTGCACAGAAACGCATGGACTCAGACTGTCGGCGATGAACACTATCAAGTTTTTGCCAAATCATCACCCCAACTAAAGTAACCGTAATACCGAAAATAAACCGTTTGGCGGCTAGAATGGAAGCGGTCGTCCAACGATTGCTTTTTCCGATGCAACAGATCGAGGTTTGCGTTTGTCCAACGATCGTCCTGAATTGTTAAATTTTGCCTGCCCTCAATGCCAAAAGAACTTGCGAGCCCCCTCATCGCTCGCCGGAAAAAAATTGGCTTGCCCAAAGTGCTC
>CAMBSL010000347.1 GCA_945870455.1 Pirellula staleyi DSM 6068
ACGAGTCGTCATCAGACGAAATGCGATTAGCAATTGCAGCTATTTCCCGATAGCCCCATCAGGCAATTCAACTACGATCGGATCGGTTGAACTACTGGGAATGAGCAACTTGATGGGGCTTCGGATAGGGTCAAGATAAATCGATTTGATCGGCAAAACGTTATGGCCAATCGATTCTAACGTAACACGAGTCGGAAGTTTCGGATCGAAATCAGGTGCCTTTGGTACCGGTAGCAAATAGAAAGGTTCTGCGACGACTGGAATACCACTCAATACGATCTTCCATTCGGCAGCGACTTGCTGGAATACATCCATTCGAACGTCGGTAAGAACAGCCCCCTTGTATTTCACCAACGCACGAACCTTGGAAGTTGGTTGGCTGACTGACTGAGAGCATCCAGACACCGTGCATAGCAATGCGAGCAGACTCATTCCCAACCTGTGTTGTAGGAACATGGCTAATCCTCAATGGTTGCAATGTCACCAGCATTGCTAGTGTGCATCGCGACGTGAGCAGCACGGTCGATGCTGGCGCTGACCAGACGCGTACTGCCGTCCCCGTGCGTCACTTGGGCACCACCGGAATGCAGACTGCGTGGCCCAAACCAACCTCGCCCATGGACGTTGACATCCGGAATGCGACTGTTTGGTGTCAAGTATCCATTCGTTACGACCGCGTACGGCACGCCACGGATCCAGCTCTCTCCTCGAAGACCTCTCCACGATGTGATTGTTTGGGAGACTGCGGCCAAGTCGGGATTGCGAATCGTTGAACCCATCACAAATCCAGGAACGCCCGGTGGATTCGAGGAGGACCCTCCCCACGAGCCTATTCGTCTGTGTGGTGAGTTGGGCATCGCGCCCGTCGAAACAATCTTGTCACCCTTGAGGGTCTCCGACAGCATGATGGTATTGCTCAATCCATCCGTAATCGCAGAGATCTTGGCAAAGGAATTTTCCCAAACGAATCCGTCCGTCGGATAGCGATCGTCGTAGTTCGTACCGGTTCCACTTCCGTACGAGTACATATAATTGAGTCCCGCGATTTTTGCTGGCCGACCATCCGATAGCACGATGTCGAAAAAGGGATCCGCTGGGTCGCTTGGACATTGCATCACCGACAGGTTCGTGCTTGCAGCGACAGCGTGGAAAGGATTTAGCCGGGCTGCGAAAGCAGGCCCAACATACAAAGGGACGGTGTAGTCGATCAGATTTGAGAGATTGCCTTGCTCAATGTAAGGCAAGATCCGGGCTTGTGGAGAAAACGAACTTGAACCGGTCAGTCCCGGCAATCGCTTGAACGTTGCCTCATAATTGATCGTTGCTAACCCCAATTGCCTCAGGTTGTTGGAGCACTGCATTCTGCGAGCCGCTTCTCGCGCAGCCTGAACCGCTGGAAGCAGAAGCCCAACTAGAATGCCAATGATGGCGATGACAACCAATAACTCGACGAGGGTGAAGCCCAAGATTGGTTTTTTACGATAGTGACTTTTCATGTTACTCATATCCTCGAACGTTTAAGATGATAGATTTAAAATGATAGATACAGTGAAACAAAACGATGAATCCATCACGCGGCGCGCAATGGGTACGCACTCATCACGCTCCTCGTGATGCTTCTAAGGCAACTAGCCCCCGACAGCAACAATCCTCGTCGGTTCGCCAGAGACTTGAACCTTGACCTGCACTTCTAGGTCCGTAAGCGAGATAGCCCAAATGCTACCGTCTCCTGGATTGGTAATCACAGCCAATCGGTGCCCCGGGACAAAGCAAACCTCGTGATGTCCACCATGGCCCTCGATTTTGCTTGTTCCAACAGGAATACACTTGGCGACTTTTGCATCGAAATAGTTGCCATCCTTGTTGGGATCCAAATCAACGATGTATACGGACTCGGCTAACTCGCTTCCACGGCGATCGCTAAACAAGAACGCGTAGTCTTTTCCTGACGGTCCAGTTGACACACACTTGGGCATTGTCAACGCGAGTCCGCTTTCGATAGGGATGGACAGTTTCACCAAAGTAGGCTTGGCCGACTTCGCATCGATCAAGCACAACGTCGACGTATCCGCCGAGCCAGTGGTGAAGAGTACGTATTGATTGTGGTTTTCGAAGGCGCCTGTTCGTAAGGGCTTGCCGGTCGTAGCATCCTCACCCAATGACAAATGGTTGATCTCGACTTCCTTCGGTTTCCTGCCCAGAGCAACGTCCGCTTGCACCCAGAACACTCCATCCGACGGAGCAAAGAAAACCTTGCCAGAATTTGCGGTAGCTCCATGCAGTCCCCCGGAGGGTAAATGAACGGTGTAGCCACTCTTTGATTCCGAACCGCTCAGACCCACTACATCGACTCTCCCTTTATTGTCCCCATCTCGGTCGGCCCATGTGGCGTAGCAAACTTTTTTGTCAACCGCAGCCAGAGTGATGTGCCCTCCGCCAGCGGACACGAAACGACTTGATGCAGAGGATCGCGACCGCAACAGAGTGGAAGGCGAAAGAACCGTGAATCCATTCTTCTTGTCATTCGCAACAAAGATCTCACCCTGATATTCGTAGATATGCGCTGGGTTCCCTTGATTGTTGTCCAACTGAGATGCCAAAACCGATGGCTCTTTATCAAAATGCCAATGCGAATGGTTTCCATGCTCTTCCTCGGTGACTCCAGCGTTCACTGCAATCCAGCCGCTCTGCAAATTACCGTTGTCGTTATCGTGAATCCCGGCAAAAACGACTCCGTTGGCCGCCGCCATCTGAACCATGCTTTGCTTTCCAGCGTCCAACTTGGCCAACCCACTCACGGCGTGCTTCTTTATGGTCCATTCCGTGCCCATTCGAACCATGTCACCGCACTGTAGCGATTGGTCGGATGTATCCTGCCAGAACAAACGAGTGACCGTTCGAGGTTCATTCGCTTTTGACAGTTCTTGTCCAACGCACATCGAGAGGCAGCCGTTGAAAGCAACACAACCGATCAGCCCTCCGATCGCGGTCCGTTTCGATAAACCTTGGACATCTCTTACCTGCATTGATTTTCGTTTCGTCATGCAATGAATCTTTCCAATTAGTTAGTCTCGACAGCAACGCGTTTCGCTCTTCGACGCGCTCAATCACCGTCTTTCATAACCCTAATCGTACGCATGTGCACATGTTGTGCAAGAGCGCATTTTGTGCGAAATGACGTTTTTGAAAAAATTTATAAGGAAGTGAGTGCGGTTGGGGCAACACCTAGATCCAACGCATTCTTCAGTCGCTGAAATGCTCTGTTCATTTCTTTTTTCCATAAGTCGACTTCCGCTTTTTCATGGTCTTCGGCTGCGTGTTCGAGCAGTTCGAGTTTCGACATGAAGACTTGCAATTTCATGCGTTGAAATCGTGTTAGAGGTTGCCTTCGCAGGTAAGCGCTCACCTCCATTTTGTGAGCCCAATCCTCTTGTATGGGTATCCAATACATAATTTTTTCCCAATCGTACTGAGCGCAATCTACCATTAGATCCACATGGTTCATTACCATTTCTTTACGGATCTCCGATCGAGGTGGATAGTACAAAAAGCACGCTACCACACTGGCCGCAATGAGTCCGAGAAAGCAAGAGGCAGCAATCACGGACTTCGGCAATATAATGTCCCGCCGCAATCCAATCGCGGAAGCAGTCGCTAATTCATTCGATTCTCGATCCGTTGAGCCAAGCAAGTAGCCCATCCATCGACCGTTGCGATCCCCATAGTAGTTAAGCGCTCCAACGACCAACATGAAAAAGGCAGCAACAGCGGCAATCAACTCCTCGGATTTCCAAGAGTCTCGAATCATCCTCCAACTCGACTCCATCAGTCCGGGTCCGCCGGAAGGAAATGGATTGCAATAGACATCGAAAGCGTGCGTGTGATCCGCCGGTTCAACTCCCTTGGGCCTCAATGGTCGATCAATGCAATAAGCTAATGCAAGAACCAGCAGTATCAAAAATCCAAACCATGCGATGGCTGGTCGAGCCTTGTAATTCAGAAAGATCCAAGCAATGAGACCAAGATTGACGCCGGTTCCCAATACCAATAGTGTGAACGCCGCGCCGATCGAGTTGCCATGCTGGAACATCGAAGCAATCTGAACGATCGCAACCATCGGAGTGATATAGGCAAGCGTCGCCACGGCCGCCATTGTCAATGGCGCTGTCATATCATCCTTTCCGGCAGCTTTTTGAAGGAAGCCGGCAGGCAAGAACATACTTAAAAGTCCAACACCAACCAGTGCCACGAGAATATATAGAGTCGAAGTACTAAACGCTTGCTGGCATACAGACAAAGCAACTGCTCCCACCCGCCTGATGCCAAACGGTGTCTTTGGCAACAGTTCCCCTTGGATCCAATTCGATGGAAACATCTTGTCCCATACCAAG
>CAMBSL010000348.1 GCA_945870455.1 Pirellula staleyi DSM 6068
AACCGAAACGCTTGTTCTGACAGATAAGTCCGACACCAAGGTTGCTGTCGAAAGCCAGACGCTGGTGGAGCGACATGATGGAACGCGAATCGACAACCCATCACAAACCTTTGAGTTTGCCTCAACGTTTCGAGTTCCACCCTCGGTCAGCCTGGAGCAATTCCAGTTACCATCGCTCAAGGCAAAACGAACCGGAACGGAAAAGGTAGTTGTATCGGAGAAAGAATACGAAGCAGATGTCTTCGAGTGGACGGAATCGAACGAAGCAGGACCGATGAGCATCAAGATGCTCTCCTGTGACGACTTTCCAGGCCGAAAGATACGCCAGGAGATGTACACCCAGAAAACCGATACTCGCAGCATCGAGAATATCGTTGCGGTTGATTTGGTCAACAACGTTACAAAATGACAGACTACAGAGAGACAATTTTGTCGCGTTTGGGCGCTCCCACATCGGCAAAATCCATCTGCTGAAATTGCTTCGCTAACGAATGCGGCTGAGGTAGCTCTCCGTGCATTAATCGTGTTCAACCGGTGCGCTCGACCGCTCCTCGCAATAGAAACTCAAAATCAGAATTCGGACTTGGACCTCAATAAAACCGCTTCGATGCAAAGGCCGGGGCCGAAGGCCAACAGGACACACGAACTAGCATCTGGTTTTTCCATTGCCAGCTTCTCCAAAATGAATAAGACCGTCGGCGAAGACATGTTCCCAAAGTTCTCCAAAATGGCTTGAGAGGGTTGCAAGAATTCTTGTGCAAGTCCGAGCGCATTGCCCGTTGCTTGAATGATGCGAGGTCCACCCGGATGAATGGCCCATGCACCGATGTCCGAAATCTCCAGTCCCTGATTGTTTAACCACGTCTTGAGCTCAATCTCTAGGTTGCGTTCGATGACGGCAGGCACTTGTGGATCGAGACTCATGCGAAAACCGTAATTTCCAACCGTCCAACTCATCAAGTTCGTTGTGTTGGGTATCCATTTGGAAAATGTCGAAGCGATGGTCCAATTGGCTTGATCGACTGTATCCAAATAGGCCAAATCTTGGTTGACAGTCTCGACGTCTTCACGTCGTGCACCAATGACGACACTAGCAGCTCCATCGGCGAAGAGTGCGTTTGCAACGAGCTGCTGTGCGTCGTCTGTGTACTGCTGATGCAGACTGCACAGCTCAATCGCGCCCACCAATACGATCGCAGTTGGATCCGCTTCGACAATGGCTTTGGCTGTACGAATAGCATTGAGAGCACCGTGACAGCCCATGAAGCCGACGTGGGTTCGCTGAATATTCGAATCGAGGCCCAAAGACTGTATCAACGCGATATCAACTCCAGGCGCGAAAAAGCCAGTGCACGAAACCGTAACCAAATGCGTAATACTCGATTCAGCGATGCCAGAACTCTTAATCGCTTGCACGCAAGCTCGCTGCAGCATTGGACCAGCGTGTTCTGCAAAGACCTTCATCCGTTCTGATGTCGTTGGGCCAAATAGCTCCGTGTCGCATGACGGCCTGTAGAAGGATTGTCGCTGCGACAGCGGTAGTTCTTCGGGGCCGAGAAGCACACTTCCGCGACGCTGAACTCCCGATTTGCGATAGAGTGCTGGCAGTGCGTCTCGCCATCTCACGGATAAGCCAAGTTCTTGGGCGACCAAGGCCGCTTCGTTCTGCGAGATCGAATGCTCGGGTGACTCCGTCCCTATACCCAAGATACAAGCTTTTGTAGATTGCTTCGGAAGCACATTGGGGGCGATATTGAGACTCATTGAGTTGTCTTTCGAATAATAGTTGCGCGGAGCGGCGGAAACCAATTGCAAGCCTGCAAAACCCACGCCGCACCGCGAGGTCGTCGGATTCGGCTTGCAATCCAACGACAAGTTTTTTGTTTTTGTATTCGTTGCCGAACGGCCCAATCGCTCCATTGATCGGCCATGCGGTCGTTCCATTCTTTGTGCGCTATTTCGATCACGTGTGGCATCACCGCTTCTGCGCTCGCAAGTGCCCAGGACATTCCTTCGCCCGTAAATGGCTCGACGTATCCAATCGCGTCTCCAATCAAAAAGACGCATCGCTCTGCGACTCGCGAGGAATTGCGAGTCAAGGCCGGTGTTGCCATCCATGGAATGAATTCAGGCCATTGAATCGGTGGAGCGTCGCATTCCTCGAGGATTCCGCGAACAACTTGTTCTATACCACCCAGAGTTTGAATGCTCGCCGGATCGATGGCGGCTGCAACGTCCACGAAACTACCATCCGTACTACAAATGCCAGCATAGCCATTTTTGCCAACCAACATATGCAACTGAGTACCAACATACGCCGCAGCATGTGTTTCAGACAGCATGCATTGTACTCCGATTCGAGAATCTTCATGAACGACGGCCGGCCAGTTTGTCGGATTTTTGAGCGGCGATCTGGTCAGTCCACTTGCAACGAGCACACACTTTGCCTCTACAACAACGGATTGGTCTTGCTTCTGGATGCGGACCGATCTCGTATTCGATTCAGACGCGATCAGGCTCCCATGGGCAGAGTCAATGAATTTGCAACCTTGTGTGACGGCCTCATCGACGAGTATGGTGTCCAATGTCGAGCGCCGAACGCTTATCATGGCGGGGACCGTCCAATTCACCGAAGTCGCAAGGATTTGCAAATGCATCGAATCGATGCGAATTGAGCCTGCCAACTCGATTTGGTTTAGCACACCCAGTCGTTTGAGGGACCCTTGCGAGCGTAGGTTCAAACATCCGCCACAGACTTTTTCGCGAGGAAAGGGCTTTGCCTCGACAAGCAAAGTCCTGAGGCCGTGCTTGGCTGAGAGGATGGCAGCAGACGCACCCGCAACGCCTGCTCCGAGAATGACGACATCCCAGGCACCGCCTTTGAGTTCAGCCAGTTGCAAAGCGCTCGGCAGATGGTTTGGCCCAGATTTTTCACGATTATTGAATATCACAGACGCCTATTCTAGCGTATCAGTTGGATAAGTGACTAGCGGTTGGTGAGCTCGTCGTCCCTTTATCCCAGGGGATCGTTAACTTCACGCTAGGGCGAAGGTCACAACCCACTGTCATGCATCAAATGGCTCGCGTCGCCAAGCGCTATTAAAGGTCTGTGGTAACTTCCATGATTTCGTTCATAATCGAATCCGGTGCAACGGATTGACTCGTCGCGAACGGTTGACCAACATCGCTTGGGTTCATGGGTCCATTGCTCACTCGATCGTTCATGGTTACTGCCTGAGGATTGTCTCGCGGTGTAAAGTTTCGACCGCGTTGATATGCAGCCTGCAACATATTGGTATCCAACGCTTCTTCGGACAGATTAACCTGATTGTAACCAAGCAGCGAGCCTTTTTCGCGATGAAAATCACGCAGAGCCAAATTGTAGTCGATCAGAGATCGGTACAAAGCGCTGGTGCTGTTCGCAAGTGCCTGCTGAGCCTGCAGCAAGAACGTAAGGTCGTCGAGGCCTTCTCTATTTCTACGGCTAAGTGCATCCACTCGCGCATCGTCTGCCTCTTTCCGATTGTAGTTGGCCTGAAGTTGCATGTAACTTCGTGAGATTTGGCGAGACGCGGCGCTCAGATCATGAGAAATTCGAAGCTGCTGCTCTTTCAATACTTCCATTTCGCGAGCCAAACTCAATTGAGCGTGCCGCATGGCAACAGACGCTTGTCGCAAACCTACATTGTAGGACCAATCGAAGCCAGCTTGCCATTCCTGAAAGTTTCCTTCGGTAAGGTTTTGGGCCAAGCTATTATATTGATTGTCGGGATCACGGGCTCCGACGAGGTGATTTCCCAAACCTCGCCAACGATACTGCGTCAATACGTCCAAACGAGGGCGACGATTGAGTCTCGATGCAATGAGTTCTAGTTCCCTGCGTTTGATTGTCCACTCTTGACGTCGAATTTCGACTCTGCGTGTCAAGGCATCGCCCAAAGCGGCATCCCAATCGATTGCAACTTCAGCACCGATCGGCTTATCAATGGGTTTCATTAACCTGCCATCCGTGGCAGGCAGCCCCATGACGTATCGCAGTCTTTGCTCGGAGTTGTACAGACCTTGTGGGCCTGCTAACGCATCATTAACCTGCGCCTGAAACAGATAGAAACTGGATCGGGCTTGCGATTCCGAGGCGATGTCGCCACCTCTAGCGCCAAGCTTTAGTTTCTCGTTGACTAGCTGCCAAGTCCGCTGCGCACTTTCACGCCCTGTTACTTGGACGTCGAGAGCTCGGTAGGCAAAATAGAGTTCCCAGTACGCGCCCTCGACATCGCTGATCAGTCGAATAACGCCTGCTTCAAAGTCCGCGAGCGAGATGTCCGTGTTGATGCGCCCGATCAGAATCCCATTGTACTGACCTATTGCAGCGTTAGGTCCTGC
>CAMBSL010000349.1 GCA_945870455.1 Pirellula staleyi DSM 6068
GCCATGCTCGACGGTTCCGGAACGACATGAGCCCCGCCACTCAACGCAGCAATCTCCGACTGGCTCAATGCGTGATCGAAAATTCCAATCTCATCCATCGCTCCATCAAAGACCCCCGCATTTCCATGAGTGGTCCCTATGATGTTGCCAATCCTTAACGGGTCCGGTCCCATGTAAGGGGTGATGTTGTTAATTGCAACCGAACCCTCTAAAACGCCATCGACGAAGATCTTATAAGTCTGGCGGTCATAAACAGCTGCAACGTGATACCAGGATCCTGGAGTACGCGATGTAGAAGATACTCCATAGTCCTGACCCGTAAGGGAATCCTCTAATCCCGCACCAAATTTATTGCCGGAATGCCAGGCTAGAGCGTAATTATCAGGATCACCAGGCCCAGCCAGCTTCCAAATGATTGGATTGTTGCGACCATCGAAAGATGGGTTATCCGGACGAACCCATACCGCCATTGAAAAAGGACCGCTAAGCGATAGCAGTCCGCCTGTATTTGGGACGATAATCGAGTCATCAATGTTGTCAAAAAGATACGCCGAGTTCTGGTTGCCAAGCCTATCCGTGGTCAGCGTCGCACCGTTCACAATACCGTGCAATCCATTTCCACTGCTATCTAACGCATTGCCAGAAAAATTGTAAAACGCGATCATGCCCGCGTGCGCTACCATTGGAATCGCTCCAACGGCCAAAAAGACGGTGAGCGCTGCTGTCACAGCTCTTCGCTGCCAAGAAGCTGGTAGGCCTCCCTCCACTAAGATCCGACAGAATGCAATAACCATTTCCTCTTCCTTTTCCTAACGGCACGGCATCAAGACTCGACTTGCCCACCTGAAACACTCAGGTAATGGGAAACTTCAAATCGCACCCAGTGCTATGCTGAAATTGCTGAGTGCATTCTCAACGGATGAACGTCTGGCTCACAAGAAATCCACCCCAAGTTTGCGCCGTCACGGCGCAATCGCAAAAAATTCACTTGACAGAGAATGGATGCCGCCAACTCGCGAGAACACGCGAAAGCTCGTCGCGGATCTTGCGAGCATCGAAACCGACGTCGCGTTCGCCCAATCCCATCCGGGCCGGGGATCTTGCCCACTTGATTGCATTCGCAAATGGTCTTGTGTGAGCCGCCAAACTCTTTCACCCACGCTGAAACGAAACAGCCTTCAAACGTCTATGTAATAGGCACATTCCATGTGCCGTCCACCTGGCCCTGGGGAACAAAGGGCGTGGGACCACCACGGAACGGGTTGTGTGAAATGGTTCTGCAACGATACTACTTGGTGTGCAAAATGGACAAAATTGTTTGATTCTCAGTGGAGACCGTTTCCAATCGCAACTACGCCCCTAGAACTTGTAAAGCACTTCCAGCAACTCCGTACCTGGTTGAGCATGGAGTCGGATGCTGAACGACTGCGAATGATCGAGCGCCGCAAGATTCGCACGCAAGCAAATGCCGAGGCTCGCGGCGATACCTTGATCGATCTTGTCATCGAAGACCATCGGACGGGCTTGGGAGGCCGGTTTTTGGTTACGTTCGTGAAACGCAATCGAACGCAAAATCTTCCTTGGAATCGTTTTCGTGTCGGTTCGCCCGTGATCGTCGCGGATGAGCTTGAGGAACACGACTCGGTATATGGAATCGTCTGCGGCCGGAATGTCGGCTCAATCGAAGTTGCATTGGATGAATGGCCCGAAGGAGATCGTTTCCGATTGGATTTATCGGCGGATGAGATTACTCGAAATAGGCAATTGACGGCGCTGAGTGCGGTTGGCAATGCTCGCGGTCGAGTCGCACAACTTCGTGAAATCTTGCTCGGGGCGAGAGAGCCTCGCTTCGATGCCCTTGCCCCGTTAGTCATCGATCCGAAGTTTAACGAATCGCAACAGCAAGCCATTCAGTTCGCCCTATCAAGTCGAGATCTTGCGATCATTCATGGTCCACCGGGTACAGGAAAAACCACCACCGTCGTCGAACTCATTCGTCAGTCCGTTGCCAAGGGGATGAAAGTTCTTGCCTGCGCTCCAAGCAACACGGGTGTCGATAATCTTCTCGAAAAGCTGATTGCCAATCGTGTGCAAGTCGTCCGCATCGGTCACCCCGCCCGGGTTCAAGAGGATTTGCAACCTTATACACTCGATGCGTTGGTGGAATCCGACCCAGCCATGAAAGTGGTTTCCGATATGCTGCGGGAAGCAGAAAAGATCGCTCGCAAGGCAGGTAAGTACACTCGCGCTAGGCCAGTGCCTGGTTCTCGCAACGACATGCGTCAAGAATCTCGCCAGTTGCGAGAGGATGCGAAACTTTACGAACGCCAGATCATCGCCAATGTTCTGGATCGAGCAGATGTGATATGTGCAACCACCAATTTTGATCCGGATGTCCTCGGTGATCGGCAGTTCGACTTGGCGGTCGTCGATGAAGCATGCCAAAGCACGGAGCCCGGCAACTGGCCCGTCGTCTTGCGAGCCGATCGAATCGTACTGGCGGGCGATCATTGCCAGCTCCCACCAACCATTATCTCAACGGAGGCCGCCGAACAGGGATTCGCGGTCAGCTTGATGGAACGCCTCATTCGCACCTATGGTGACAAAACGACTAGGCAACTCAACGTACAGTATCGTATGCACGAGCAAATCATGCAGTACTCTTCGCAATGTTTTTACGAGGGGAGTCTGATCGCGCACGATTCTGTTCGCACACACTTGTTGAGCGACCTGATCCAACCGCCCCACTCCCCCATGACACTATCCCCTGTCACATTTGTGGATACGGCTGGCGCTGGCTGGGAGGAGCAACCCGAACCTGACGGGGAAAGTCGTTTTAATCCCCAGGAGGGTCAATGGATTCTTCAGCAATTGCGGGAACTCTGCAATTTGGGCATCCCTCCAGAGGATATCGCCGTGATTGCTCCGTACGCCGCTCAAGTCCGCTGGTTGAGACAACAGTGCCCATTTCGTGCCATCGAAATCGATACGGTAGATGGTTTTCAGGGCCGTGAAAAAGAAGCCATTCTGATTACGCTCGTTCGGTCCAACTCCAACTCCGAAATTGGATTCCTGGCGGATACGCGTCGAATGAACGTGGCTTTGACGCGAGCCAAACGTAAACTGATCGTTATCGGAGACAGCGCGACGCTCGCGACCAATGAGTTCTACGCAAACATGATCGAATATGTCGAAATAATTGGCGGCTATCGATCCATTTGGGAATGGGAATACGACGAAAAAACCAGCCTAACAGACCTGAAAGGCTAGTGCTTTGTCCAACTTAGATTTTGGGGTTGGCGAAAAATTGTAGAACGATTGTCCTCAATCGTTTTGCAAGCAATTGAGGACAATTGCTCTATTCTTCAACCCCCATTTTTAATCTGGACAAAGCACTAGTGCTTTTTCCAGATTAGATTTTGGGTAGCTGGAGTCGCCAGACTTCAGCGCCGCAACGAAAAACCGAACTCTGGCGAGTTCGGCACCCATTGCTAACTCTAATTTTCAACATTGACGAGGCACCAGGAATCGCTTGCGATGCCGGCCTGTATGGTCGGCATTGGGCGGAACCTATTACCTTGGCGCACCGAACTTCACCCATTCGTCGTAAGACTCGTTAACAGGCAACGGCGATACGGCGACAATCAGATCACGCCTCTGGATGGTTTAAAATTGGTTAATTTTTTAAATTGAGCTGGGAGCGAAGGAGAAGTCGCGAGTCGGCAGGTGGAAAACGTTCCATCGGCATCGCAACGACGGATAGATGCGGTCTACATGCAGTATGGGCAAGATTTTTTAACGGATTTTGAATTTCTTAGGGTTCGAGGCAGCAGGCTCCGCCGAGGTTCGTCGATCCGTTAAAGCTACTGGGTTCGACTGTGAATCGCCTTGGCCTGACCACGGAAAACCCCAGAAATTTAGAGGGCCCAGATTGTGAGGGGCTGGACGACTTTTGATTGCTGGACAATACTCTTGATTAAATCACGGTTGAACTGTGAGTGTTTAGTAATCCGCGTTTTGCAAGTACCTCTCTTTATAGGAATATTCCATGAATTTAGTAGATTTAGTTAAGAGTCAAATAACGCCCGACATGATTGGAAAGTTGGCCGGACAAATCGGCACAAGCGAGACCCAAGCCAAGTCTGCGGTTAACGCTGCGGTCCCTACGCTTTTATCGGCCCTCGCAGGCTCCACTTCACAAGCTGGTGGCGCAGCAAAGATGCTGTCTGCCTTGAGTGGCCTCGGCTCCATGGGCGATATGTTCTCTGGAGCTTCAGCGGAGAAAGGGTCCGGGCTGCTTAGTTCCTTGTTGGGGGGAGGCACG
>CAMBSL010000350.1 GCA_945870455.1 Pirellula staleyi DSM 6068
AAAAACTGACGCAACTGAGAATCAGTCTCAACAAGTATTGCGGAAATCGGTGGTTGTGTCAATAATGCATCCGATTTTTCTCAGTTGCGGTTGCGAAAAATTGTTATGAACCCGGAAACCCACATGTTTCAAGAAATATAGACAGTGCAGAAAACGAAAAAGCCCTGGGATTCATTAAGAAAACCAGGGCTTTCGTAAGCGAGGTCGACGGGGGTCGAACCCGCAACCTCCGGATCGACAGTCCGGTGCTCTAACCAATTGAGCTACAACCCCTTCGCTTCATCGGATTATATACCTCCAATTGGCCCCCGCAAGGACTGTTGCTTCCCACAGTCGCTTTTTCAGTGGATTCAATCGCTTACGACGCAATTACAAGCGGATTTAACCGAAAAACCGTTCGTTTCGATTCCATCGACCCCTGTTCCAGGGATTTCTACGTCAAGTTGTCGCGCCTCAATGCCTTGTGTTTGAATCCGCCCTACTGTGTTTAGGCAGGTAATCTGCATCGATCATAACATGGGCCGAAAACCGTGGGCTAAGGCCCTCCGGCTAATCAGGCCGCAACGCGTTAGCGTACGGTTTAGCCCGACTTAGGATCGACGTCAGGCAGTCTGCGTCCTGCTCGCCAGGAATAAATTGGCCAACATTTGTTTTGGAAGTCTTGACCATGCATACTCTGGATAAACAGTTCACCGCGATCGTTCGAGGCATTTGCTTCTGCGTCGAACATATGACCGTCACTCAGTGGTGTATTTTCGGAACGATTTCGGTTGTCCTGAGTTTTCTCTGTCTTAAAAGTAACAGACTTTATTGAAGACTATTCGATTCCGGCATTGCCTGAGTCGGCAGAACCGACGTCCAGCTTGGCCCACTTCTTGGTCGACAGCTTTTTCAAGGCCGGTTCGGTTACATTGCCGTTTTCCTTGAACGTCAACGACTGCAGCTTTGGCATCGCAAGTAACTTGTCGATAGATGCGTCCGTAACGTTCGTCGACCGTATCGTAAGTTCCTTGAGATTCGGCAGTGCCGCAATCACGTCCACCGAGGCGTCCGTCATCTGCGGAAGGCTCCATATATCGAGCAGTTCAAGTGTTGGAAGCGATCCCAGATTCGCTAAGCCGCTATCGCTAATGCCGCTGATTTCATGTAAGTACAGCCGTCGTAGCTTCGGTAGTTCTTTGAAAACTTCGAGAGCTTGATCATCTACGATTGGCAAATCGCGAAGCGTCAAACGTTGCAGGTTGAGGCCCTTGAGTGCCAATACGCCCTCGCTGCCGAAACCTTGGCATCGAAAAATTTCAAGCTGAGAAAGCTTCTTGAGTTTGGCTAGATGCGCACCCGATTGATTCGTAATCGCGAAGTCTTGAATCAGCAAGTTTTCTATGGTTCCATTGCGTGAAAGCAATTCCATGCCGTAGTCGGAAACCGCCGTGCTACGATGCTTCAAAGCCTTTAGCTTGGGCAAAGCGGCGAGCACCTCAAGAGTCATGTCGCCAGCTTCCATGTTGCCGCGAAGATCCACCACTTGCAGGTCCTGCAATTTAGAAAGTCTGCGCGTACTGAGTTCATTGAAGCGGTTCTGCACAAGGGACAATCGTTGCAGATTTTTCAGCTCGGAAATCGACTTTAGCACTTGGCTGGACATGTTCGCATTGGACGACAAGTCCAGCTCGGTCAGCTTGGGAAATGACTTTGCGATTGCCTCGACAGCCGCATCGTCGATGACGGTATTGGTCAACGCAAGAGTCGTCAGATCTTTGAGGCCGTTGAGCTTAGCTGCCATCTCCGTGTTGAGCGTTCGGCAATTGAAAATTTGCAGTTTTTTCAAATCCTTCAAACGACCAAACAAAGTTAGGTCATCGGATGTTAAGAGCGATCCATCTTGAATCACGATCTCGGTTAAACGCGTCCCATCCATAGTGACCTTCGCCGTCGGTCCCAACGCATCCAAGCGTTTTTTCACGGCGTTGATATCATCGCCACTTGAGGTAACTTCGAACTCGGCAATCGACCAGCCGAGGTTTGTCGACGCAAATCCGAAACAGCTAACCATCAAAGCCAAACGAAGACCATTCGTATAAAGCCACTCGTAACGACGACTCATCGCAAAAACCCTTTTCTATAGATAAAAAAACAGCAGTAGTGCAGCGAACCACACTACTGCCGGATATTGCAGTAATCTATTTCAAAACAAAAGACCGGTCAAACTAATCCAATCGATAGCCTTCACGGTACTTTGGCTTGATCAAATCCGCTACGCGCGGTGTCTTCAGAGAAGCCAAGTTCGTGACCACGAGATTCTTGGCGTCCCATTCAACTTTTTCGCCCCACTCACCCATCTCACCGTTGGCTCCACCTTTGGAAGCGGCCCATACGGCTAGGTTACCTAACAAGATGGTTTCGGTGAGCGGTCCGGCTCGATCGATGAAGTTCGATTTGCAGATCTTGGGATCGCCCGACATCTTGGCGCGGAACAACTCATACATGTTATTTGTATCGTTATCGCCCTTGTTTTCCGCCTTTTCGAAGTCGACAGTTACTTTGTCGACACCCTTGAGTTCGTACTTACCGCAATAGTCATCGGAGCTGTAGAAAGCGCCCTTTTCACCGATAATGAGCACGCCGCTGTCGGCTACCTTGTTGATTCCCCACTTCTCGAACACTGCGGCAGGTGGCTTGTTACCCTTGCGGTCGTACCACCAGAAAGGAATCGCTGGACGCTCTTTGGTTTCTGGAAACTCGAACTTAATGACCGAGCTCGCAGGGAAACTGTCGAAGTCGTGGCCGCTGGTTTTGGCAACCACGGAAATGGGATCTCGTAATCCGCAGGAGGCAAATGGAACGGTCAACTGGTGACATGCCATATCGCCTAGTGCGCCTGTGCCGAAGTCCCACCATCCTCGAAACTGGAAGCTATGGTATAGCCCTGGCCAGTATTCGCGATCTGGGGCGACACCAATCCAACTCTTCCAGTCCAACCGTTCAAGAGTCCGTGCAATTTCCTTCTGCTTGGCCTCGATGATTTTGGGTGCTTCCGCAGCATCCTCTTTCTTCGCGTCGGCTGAAAACTTAGCAATGTCCATGCGTCGACCTGGGCCTTGGGCCCATACAGGGCGATTCGACCATGCGTAGACTTCCTTCAGCGGTCCAAGCACTCCCGACTTCAGTTGTGCGATTGCTTCACGCGAAGAATCGAGGGCCGTTCCTTGGTTACCCATCTGAGTACAGACGCCGGTTTCCGCAGCTACTTTTGCCAGGAGTCGGGCTTCGTAGATGGTGCGTGTCAAAGGCTTTTGCGTGTAGCAACCAATACCCAGTCGCATGGCTTCCAGGGTGACTGGTCCGTGCATGTGATCGGGTGTGCTGACGGTGACGATGTCAATTTTCTTTCCGTACTTTGCGAACAGTTCGCGATAGTCGGTGAATTTCTCTGCACCCTTGAAAGCAGGCGAATCGCCTTTTCCATCCAAGGTATTTCGGTCGACGTCGCAAATCGCGACGACATTACCGAACTTCGCGGCGTTACTCGAGTCGCTACCTCCCTTGCCCCCGACGCCGATGCAGGCAACGTTGAGCTTCTCATTTGCAGCTTGACTGAGTGCCGATCGGCTGCCTGCGGCAACGAAGTATCCGGCGCTAACGACCGAAGCATTTTGAATAAACTTACGGCGATTTGTTCTCGTCATTGGTTCTTCCCATCACTGAAGGTTAATAAATGTAAGCAAATTGGGCAGTCTAGTATAATGGCACGGCTCGAGCCAAGCAACAACACATCCAACTTACCGCCAATGGGACGAACATTGGCGTATACTGAGGGGTGAATTTTACCCATTGGTGTTCCTCCGGTTTGGGGTTGTGATCCTCCGCGAGGTTTAGGATACTATTTGCTTCGAATTTAACGATATTGGGTTGAGCCACAGCTCGCGTTCGTAGCGGGATGATACGGCCGCCGGAAAACCGGAGGCCGTTTGTTTTTTGATGCGTGGAGATCGCATGAATGGACCGGACTCAGCCACGCGATGCGTTTCCAAGTAGGAAATGATTCATCGCAACCACCCTTTTGCAATCGAGCGGTTGCTCGGAAGTGAGAATTGAGACATGGGACGATACACGGGCCCCAAGGCCAGAGTAAACCGACGATTCGGCGCTGTCTTGTACGAAAGCGCTGGTGCAATGAGAGCTTACGAAAAGCGCAGCGAGCAACCACCGGGCATGCACCCAAAGGGACGCCGAACTAGCAACTACGGCACCGCTTTATCCGAAAAGCAAAAGATCAAGTACTACTATGGGCTTGGCGAACGCCAGCTTCGACGTTA
>CAMBSL010000351.1 GCA_945870455.1 Pirellula staleyi DSM 6068
AGTTTCCGGAACCGTTGGACTGTCTGGAGAGTTTTTCCCTCTTCTTTTTGCAGCAGGCCTTGGGAATCGAGTTCAAATGTGGCTAACCGCAGTACTTCGTTTGCCCCACCTCTCAAATAGGCGATCTTGTAGGGGTCCGGATCTGTTTCTGGAATGACTGGGGTGTGCGAACTCGCTTGATCTGTTTGGTGACGGACGATCAAGCAAATTACAGAAAAAGCCACCCAAGCGGTGGCATATGCAGCAAGAAACTGTGGGCCTTGCATGTGTGTAAACAACTGGAGCCATTGCATTGTGAATTCCTCTCCTACATTTTTATCGTGTTACGTTAGTCTTTATACCAACTTTGGCTATGTCTACTCCATTTCAAGGCGCGAAATCGCGAAAGTTTTTTCCTCAGCCATCTGCGGTGCTGGTAATCGCTCTGTTCGATTCTTCGACACCGAGTTTTCGCTTCATTTCATTGAGTTCGAGGTCATTCCATGAGGTGGCGTTATGTGCGATACTGGGGTAGAAAAATTTTTTATTGTTCCGTCCGTACCCCAAACCAACCAAAACCAAATTGAACGCTATCGATCTTTTCGACCAACTCCAAACCATCGTGGACGAGCAAGGCCCGCTTCAGGCAGCGTCGCTTTTAGTCGATCAGATGCGACGTGAGCAACGCTACACTGAGTTGTTCGAGGCGCTCAAGATGATGCATCGAGTGGAACTGGGATTATCCGCCGTTCAAACGGACCCGTCCGAACCAACATCGGTCGGATCCATTCCTCCGGACATTCAGGACCAACTGGACAAGAAACTTATTGCCGCATGCAGTGAAGTAGGTACAGCCCTTATGCGACAAGGAAAACTCCAGGAAGGCTGGATGTACATGCGAGCCGTCGGGGACCGCCAAGCGACCGCAGATGCGATGCGCAATCTGGAAGTCACACATGAGAATTTGGATACCTTTCTAGGCCTTTTGGTGCACGAAGCGATCGATGTCGCTCGGGGCACCAAATTGTCGCTTGAGATGCGAGGAACTTGCAACACAATTACCATGCTCGATTCCGTCGTCTCGATGCGGGGACGAACGGATCAGCAGGCTGCCGTTGGTGCCCTTGTCGAGCACGTTCATGCAGAGTTGCTATCAAGTTTAAAGGCGGATATCCTTCGACGGGAAAAACTCGATGAGACGAGCGAAGTTCAGCTCGCGAAATCGATCGAACCGCTGCTTGCCACGCGACCTAGTCTGTTGCGAGACGGCACCTATCATTTGGATACAACGCATTTGGCGTCGACGGTTCGATTTGCGCGGATTTTGGACAATGAAGAACAATTGAGGATGGCGGTCGATCTGGCTCAATACGGACGGCAACTTCACACTCAATATCAGTATGCAAGCGAGGAGCCTTTTGCTGAGCTCTACCCGATGTCGTTGGCAATGTTTCGAGCCTTGCTCGGCGAACATGTCGAGGCTGCGTTGAAAATGTTCCTCCAAAAAGCGGAATCACTTGATCCGCAAGAACACGGCACAGTGGCGATCGAAAACTATGCCGATTTGTTGACACGCGTTGGTCGGCCTGCGGAAGCCATGCAATTCCTAATCAAGAAAATGCCTCGCGGAATGCGTCCGTTTGGAATTGCGCCTTCGTTGATTGAGTTGGCGGAACTCTCCAAGGATTATGCGCCGATGTTGCAACATGCGAAAGAGCGAGGGGACCTAGTTGGGTTCGCTGCAGCTCTGTTGCAGTCAGCGACATCGACACGAAAGTAGGAAAGGCGACACTATTGGATCGAGGCATCCGCCACGGCTTTTTTCATGCGTTCAAGCCCCGTGGCAGCGACGAGATTTGGGTCTTGTTTCCAATAGGTTCGATTAAACAGTTCCAGTGATAGAACTCCGTCGAATCCACTTTCGAAGACCATTGCGAGAATTTTGGAGACGGGCGATATCCCATCGCCGGGATAGACACGATCTGCATCGGTAATCTTGTCGCGAGGGATGTCGGGATAATCATTGATATGGAATACATGAATCCGTTTTCCCGATAGCAACGCCAGATCGTAAAATTCCGAGCCGCCTTTATACAAATGATAAATATCCGGCAGAACACACGCGTCTGGATGCTGTGCAGCAGCCGTCACATAGAGAACCTCGGAGAGCTTGGAGAGATTTTTGGAAAACCCCCAGACTTCAAGCTGAGGTGTGCAACCCGCCACCTTGCCAACTTCCAAGAGTGCTCGATAACGCTCAGCAACTCGATCTAGATTCAGTGGTGCAATATCGGTTGCGCCTGCTGGCGGTGCTGCAATTCGAATCCCGCCAATGGCGGTTACGATTCCCATGTCCTTGCGAGCTTGCTCGAGTCCCTTGCTTCGAGCCGTATCGTCGTCGACAATCCAATTGGCGAATGCAATCGAGCTTTCGATAGTGAGCCCTGCATCCTTGATCCGTTTCCTAAGATCCGACAATGTGCCACCTTGTTCGGTATACTTGTTGATATCGCGCAACCACGGTTCCATGGCATCGTAACCAGCCTTCTGTGCAATCGCGATTTGTTCGACAATCGGAATCACTTCGCCATGGATGGTGCTTGTATTTAGACAGTACTTCACTTTGTTTTCCTTCGCGATTGATTTAGGTGTGTTGGCTGCGGAGTGAACAGCAGCAGAGGTAGCGACTTGCCCAAGAATCGCCGCAGAAGCGATAGCGACCGTTGTATTGAACTGGCGTCGTGATGATTGAGAGTCAGCGGTGCGTTTCATTTTTTCTCTTTTGAATGGGAAAGGTCGATGATGGGCCATACGGCGAGACTCATTGCAAGCAAGGTAGAAGCATACATCCAGTCTCCGATAAGCAAAAGAATACTGAAAGCGAAAAGATACAACAGCCAACGCCCCATCCAAAGACAGTTTGAGCCGAGCATGCTCGCAAGCAAGGCGGCTTGCACTGCGATGACGCAATGCGTCATGAATTGACCCACCGATTGCCAACCCTCGGGTAGTCTGAGCCATCCGTGCCGGGCTTCGATCAATAGCCATCCCGCCTCGCCATTCCACCACTCGGGTTGTTCCAGCATGCTTGCAAGACTAAACGCCATCCAAATCCAAAGATGGGATCGAATCAGTTGAATGGATAGGTTCGCGCTGACCCTATCCTCGCCACTTGAGAGTCCAGGCTTTATGGTCCATTCGAGACGTCCGGGTTCAATGATCAAGTAAGCAAGCACGGAAAGCAAAAGGGGCTCAGCCAATAACGTTAAAACAGGTGCACGATGATGAAACACTCCAAGAGCAAGCCAAGCTATCAATGGAGCGAGCCTTGCTCCCAGTCCAAGCGTCATCGCCAGGCTGGCCAAAAGTCCGAAAACCGCAACCCAAGGGGACAAACTGGGCATGCGATACAAAGGACTCCATCGAAACAAACTCCCCGTCCCTTCAACTCCATCGCCAATCAAGTATCGCCCCGCATCTGGATTAAACCATCCGCTGGGTCCAAACAAATCCGATCCCGACATGAGGTACTGCCAAAAAACAATACAAGTTAAAATGCCAATAGCAATACGAACGATTGAGATTTGAATCGGCGCACGAGCGGAAAACCAAAACCTATTCCATTCAAACAAGGAATCCTTCCATTTCGAAATCATGGATTACCTCGCCCAGCATTCTTGGCTCGAACGGATCGATGACTTTCGATTTTAGGAACAAGACCAATTTCTCCATTTTCAAACCGAGCAACCGAAGCTTCCACAAGTGCGAATTCTCGCGTGTCGGATTGTGCATCCCTGTTTCCCCCTTTTTCTTCGGCGGGCTGTTCCAATCGAATACGATCGACGAAAATTGGAGACTCGTTCGGACCTGTTGATTCGACGTGAACGACGATCGATTTGAAAATGTGAAGGATGCCCTCGGTTTCTTCGTTGTCCGACAATTCAATCATCGCCCGTAGCAACCGCCTGGATTTTGCAGGATTCATGTCACTCGACGCATGGCCTTCGGACCGACTGTCCAGAACAGCGTACCATTCGTCGGGGTTTTTTTTCGTTTGGATGGATACCCTGGTCGGAAGAGATTTGTTTTGGCCAGATACCCATTCGACTGGAAGCATTTCCTGGTACCAACAGCCACCAACCAGATACGGTTGCAACCACAAGAGGATATTATCCTGGATGACGGAGCGACGCCAATTCGCGGCGTAAGTCAATCCAATCGAAGCGAAATGACATATTATCAAGCAACTGATCGCCCATCGCCAACGAGAGTGAACAGGAATCCTGGAGATCGTTGGCGGGATTGGCTTTTTGCT
>CAMBSL010000352.1 GCA_945870455.1 Pirellula staleyi DSM 6068
TCGATGGCTTTCTCAAGGACATTCAAGCAGGCCACGCCAACGATGGAATCGACGTATCCGCTCACGATAATCTTGAGAACGACAGGAGAACCTTCGGCGACCAGTACCTTGTAACCCATCTCCTCGGCTTTGGTTCGAAAGTCGGCGATACTACATGCGCCACATTTTTTGCAGTCCATGCCAAACTCGTCGTAATCTGCGGGGCATCCTTCGGCGTGCTTGAGGCAGTGTGGCAACAAAAACAAACGTCGGCTGGGAGGGGTTGCCGCGACCGCATCGCGAAAGAACTCGGTGCTGATCATGACCATCACCCAACCCACGTAGCCTTCGGCCTGTCCCATTTCCGCGAGTGTTCGTCGAGCGATCACCTCGAGCTCATCTTTGGTGGGGGGCATCTCTTTGTTCATGCGTGCAGCCACTTCACGGCATTTGTCTCGCATCTGTTCACGCATCTTGGGCGTTTCAGGCACGAGTTTCAAATGGCTCGTTTTGCGTCTTGCCTTTTTCTCTGGCTTATCGGTGGAGCCCGGTGTTTGGGAGCCCGGTGTTTGCGTTGCCGACATCGAAGCGGAAGGTATTACCGTTGACAAAACTCGAGTCCTTTATTCAGGGCACTAAGTGAAAACACTAGCGGATATAATTTTTCGTGATACCAAAGCCGAGCGAAATAAAAACCGATCGGCTGACTGATGTGATGATGTCCGGCTTCAATCGAGGCACACAACCATTCTAAGCCCCTCAGTATAGAGTCAGAGGCGTCGTTTGTGTCGCTTCCCGACATGATTCCCTCTAATGCGACAGATGTTTCTTCGATTGTGCTTGACACGGATTCCTTGATCCGTTCAAAGTTTGCATAACGGGTGTTAATACCACCTCCCCAGCCCCCATCGGCGTTCTGATTCGCCAACAAGTACTTTAGTCCTTTTTGAAATGCAGGATGCTCAGCCCTCCCACCCTGTGCATAACCCAAAAGAACCCGACCAGTTCCGTAAATCGGATTGTCTTCTTGATCGCGATCCTGGTTTCCAAACCACAAAGGTAACCAGCTTCCGTCCTCTTTTTGTTGTTTCTCAAGATAATCCCAGCCCCTTGCGATGGCGAGATCGATTTTGTTAAGCGAGGGCGGCCTGTGTTTGGCTGCGACCGATTGAAGCGTTTCACGCCAAACGCAGAGCGCGCGAATCGCATGTGCCGTCAAATCGCTACCGCTTCGATCGAACGGCAACGTTCCCCAGCCTCGGCAAAAAGTTGGCCAACCGCCATCTCGATTCTGCAGTTTTAACAGCCAAGTGCACCCCAGCGCGGCCGCACTCACAACCCGGTCCGCACGGATTTGATCCAAAGTGGATGCGGATATGGCAGCCTGCTCAACCGAATCAGCGCGAGAATCCAACCACTTTTTCAACGCAATCAATGCGGCTGGCGTATCGTCGGCGTCTGGAACCGCTCCGCTCAAATTCGTCCAGCCCCAACCACCCGGTTCGGCACCCGTAAACGGATGTCGAACAACATGCTGACATGCAAGTAGCCAATCGATCGTTCGGTCCCATTGCGACTGAGTGCAAACTGTGTTTATCGAGTTAGGGTTTTCCGAGTTAGGGTGTTCCGAGTTAGGAGTATAGAACTGCGCCGATGCGAGTGAGGTAACCCAAGTTGCTAAATTCGTGTCGATCGGCCAACTACCGTCGTCCAAGACGGAGTCGACGATAAACTTGCGAGACTCGGTCGCAACACGCGAGGACCCTTGGCCTATCGACGCTAGACTCATCAACACAAAGCTCGTCAGTGGGACCGCTTCAAGGTAGCCACCGCTGGTTGGTTGCATTCGGGTCAATACATTGCGCGTCGGCTGGATGGAAGCTGATCGCAGCATGCGGACGATGGGATTGCTCGGAGTCCGATGATGAAATTGAGCTTGACCGATAGCAACCAATGCAGGTACCGCGTAGCTTACGACTGGCAATTGAACAAATCGATACCACGCTTGGGGCAAGGCGGCGGCTTCAAACGGTAACGTAGGAATCAGGCCCCAATCGACAAGACCGGCCAATGCGCAATTCGTCATGATCGGTACGACAAACGTTTTGTCCTTGCCATAACGCTGTCGCAATCCGTCCCAACTCCCCTTGCGCTCAACGTATTTCCAAGCTGCAGTGACTTGCTTGTTGTAGCGAGGATTGTGCCCCGCCAATTGCCAGGCTGCCAGCACAAGCAACGTGGTTGCGATATTGGAAAGGGAACGATCTGTGTCCCCAAATCCGCCATCGGAATTTTGAGCATTCGCAAGCCACTTACTGCCATTTTCAATGAGAACTTCCCAAGCATCCAAGCTGTATCGTCCATGCGGCGTGATTTCGCTTTCCACCTGCCAAGGTGCTTTGTGAAACTTATCTCGGCAAATAGACAATGCACTAACGGCCGTAGCTGTCGACAAAGCCGACGTCGACAGCGAGCCTGTCCAATGGCTTGACGAACCCTTGAGTTGAGCCAAGTCCGAAGTTAACCGCTCGATCGATTCTTTTATGCGTTTCGCAGGTTGGATTGCTGTCATATCAAGTCAGCGGAATTCGCAGTCCGTCGTAAGCCAACCGAACGTTTTTGGGAAGAATTTCGTTTGTCAAATCGTAGTCCAATTCGTGTGACAAGTGCGTAAGATAAGTCATCTTGGGTTGGATGCGACTGACCACGTCTAGCGCTTCGTCGACGCAAAAGTGAGTCGGATGCGGAGTGAATCGCAATGCGTCCAAAATCAGAACGTCAAGTCCCTGCAACAATGCCAGACTCGAATCCGAGATGAAATTCGTATCCGTACAATACGCGACGTTCCCAAATCGAAAGCCCAACACATTGCAGTGGGGACCATGAATGAGAGGGATAGGTTGAAGCCGTGCACCTAACAATTCGAAAGGCTCGTCCACAATCGTATGGATCTGCAATTGAGGTGCCGCGCCTGGGTGCGAGTGTCCCCTATCGATAAACGCATAGTCAAACACGCGTCGAATCCGAGATTCGACTAATTGGGTGCAATACAAAGGAACAGGATGTCCAAGCAAGAACGGGAACAATCGCAAATCGTCCAAGCCGTGCAAGTGGTCAGCATGTTCGTGAGTGAAGACAACCGCATTCACCATCCCGATCCCTTCTCTCAACAATTGGTGACGAAGGTCCGGCGAAGTGTCAAAAAGCAAATTCCCCCCGGGCAGTCCAAGAATGGCACCGGAGCGAGTTCGGTTGTTTTTTGGATCGGTACTCTTGCAAACCGAACATGCGCATCCGATGGCAGGGACACCTACGCTGGTGCCACTACCGAGCAGGATCAATTGCCCGCGAAAATCGATTGAACGGAACGGTTTTTCCACTGCGGCAAGCCTTGGCCGGAAGATCAAATAGTAAAAATGGGACCGTCCGCAATGAAACTTCGTCAGTCAAAGTTAGCGTAAGGTCGCTCGCTTTGTAGCGGAACAGCGCAAGTCGGACAGGAATCAGTGTACTTGAAAACGCAAATATCCGTTAGGCTCATCTCACAACAGGCAATGACAGGCAATGGAATGCTATACAACTTCTTGCTGTCTTGAGTATAATACCGCAGTTGCCGCAACTCCCGACCGTTGGAATCATTGTGTTTGCAACTAACCCAACGTCCCTCGGAATGGTTCCGGATGATGGCTTACCCACCTGACTTGCCAAATCGCTGCACCGGGCTCCGCGTCCTGACCGCATCGCTCCAATACGCGACCGCATTCATCGTTTCCGTCCTTTCAGCGTCGATGATTTCGAACGCTCAAGAATCGAAGGACGAGGAGCAAAAAAACTCGGAACGACGACAAGAAGCCTCACAGAGAGACCTCGAGTTCTTCGAAAAGAACGTGAGGCCACTGCTTGTAATGCATTGCTACGAATGCCATTCCGGCAAAGAGCAAAACGGTGGATTGCGGCTCGACTTTCGTGAAACGACGCTAAAAGGTGGGGACTCAGGCTCACCGCTGGTGCCAGGCAACCCAGACGCAAGCCTCCTCATCAAGGCCGTTCGATACAACAATCAAGATTTGCAAATGCCACCCAAAGGTCCACTTGCGGCCTCCGAAGTTGCGATTTTGGAAGAGTGGATTGCATCCGGCGCTCATTATCCTCGAACCATGACCAATACCGAGGGGCAGCCCATGGCCTCTCCCAAGGGCATGAGTATTGAATCCGGTCGACAATTTTGGTCCCTTCTTCCGATCGCAAACCCAAAGCCGCCTAGCAACAAGAGTCGCGAATGGGCCAAAACGCCA
>CAMBSL010000353.1 GCA_945870455.1 Pirellula staleyi DSM 6068
AAAGCATCGCGGCAATGTGTTTTTTCACTTCAGAGACAACTGTTTCCCAGTCGCCGACTGCGGGTTGGCGAAAGAGTCGACAGGTCGGATACCAAGGGCTTTCGGGCCGGATTTGCATCCAGCGCCAATCGGGAGTGAACCCCAATAGCACACAGGTCGGACGAGCCAAGGCACCGGCCAAATGAGCCATGGATGTATCGCTGGTCACAATTAAATCCAAGTGCTGAATAATGGCAGCTGTATCCATGAATGCACCGCTGCTTTGATCGATATTATCGGGTAGACAATAGATCCGCTTGCTCCCAGACCAGTTTTTGAGTTGTTCGACCCCTTTGTCGCGTTGCAAACTAATCAACTGAATTCCATCGACATCAGCCAGGGGTGCCATTTTTTCGAGTGGTATCGACCGAAACATGTCCGCTTGATGGTCCGCGTTTCCCTGCCATACAATGCCAACGCGAAGTTTGGCTTTCGGCAACGCGTTCGCTAGAGCACCTTCCCAATAACGGATCAACTGGTTGGAAATCTGTATGTAGGGAACTGCGTTGGGCACGTTCGTGTCATCAATCTGCAATACCCCAGCCACATCCAACAAGGAGCAGTGGTAATCGAACGGATGTTCGATTTGCAACGAGCTTGGAATGAGGTAGTCGATGCCTTGGCATCCTTGGAGCAACGCGAGCAATGCGGGCTGCATATGGACAATCGTCGTTGCGCCGAGTTCTTTGAGTGTTTTAGCAAATCGAACGAAGTGAATCGTGTCGCCGAGTCCTTGTTCGCTGTAGAGCAAAACCGTCTTGCCAGCAAGCGCCTGCCCTGTCCACTTCGGTTGTTGATAGCGATGTTGAATCGCTTCGCTGCATTGCCAGCGAAAGTCGTATTCTCGCCAACCCTCTTTGAAATTCCCTTGCAACAAGTGAATGACACCCAAATTGCGATGCAACTCGGCATCGTTGGGGTTTAGCTGCATGGCTTGATGGTAGTACTTGAAAGCAAGGTCGATACGACCGGTCCAAGCGTGCAATGTGCCTCGGTTGCGCAGGGCGTTGAAGTAGTCTGGAGAAAGGTCCAACGCTTTTTGAAACGCTTGGTCTGCATCTGCGACCCGCCCTAAGTATCTCAGCGAGTTCCCTAAATTGTTCAGTGCAATCGGAAAATTCGGTTGCAACGCCAAAGCTCGTTCGTACGCTGCGACGGATTGGTCGTACCGACGCAGATCGTGCAATGCGATCCCTAAATAACACCAACCGTTGACGTGTTTTGGATTGCGCTCGACGATCGATCGGTAGACTTTTTCCGCGTGAGTTGCGTTGCCTTGCTGATGTATTTGCCAGGTTTGAGAGAGAATTTCGTCCGTAGTCGGCATTTGCGTCCTGCAACCGTTCAGAGCTAGCGTGGGGAATTGATCAGGTTGGACCCATCGAAAAACAATGGAAATAGAATTCTACAAGTGTTTCGAGTCGCGGAATACTGGGCAAGTAGAGGCTCAAAATTCGACTTTTCGATTGACGACAAACACCCTTTGCCGCTACGCTTTGGCTTCGCGTCAGTTTGCAGACGTCGTTTTTGCGTTGAATTATTCGCATGGCGTCTTCATAGCCCGCAAAGAATAGCATTCCTGGTTAAGCAGAAGGAGGCTCACACGCCACGGCGTTGAAAGCGTCCTGTGTACGGTCGATGGCCAATCGGCCGATGCATTGCTTTGGAAATGCACAGAAAAGAGGAGATTTCATGGCAAACGAATTAGTACAGAAACTTATTGAAGCCGGTGCGCACTTTGGACACCGAGTCAGTCGCTGGAATCCCAAGATGGAACCTTACATCTACGGGCGAAAGAACTTAATCCACATCATCGACATTCGCGAAACGCTTCGCGGAATGTTGCGAGCCAAGAAATACCTGAACCAAGTAGCCAATGGTGGCTCCCTAATTTTGTTCGTAGGTACAAAGCGTCAAGCGTCGGAAGTGATCCAACGAGAAGCTACCCGATGCGGTATGCCGTTCGTCAGCGAACGCTGGCTCGGTGGTGCCCTCACCAACTTCCGCACCATTCGCGATCGAATGGCTCGTCTGGAAGAGCTTGAAGCGATCATGAATTCCGAAAAAATCAATCAATACTCAAAGAAGATGCAATCTTCGTTGAAGCGTGAGTATCGAAAGATCTACCGAAACTTGAATGGCCTTCGATCATTGAATCGCTTGCCAGAGTGCTTGGTTATCGTGGATCCAAAGAAGGAAAAGAACGCCGTCCGAGAAGCCAAGTGCTTGGGAATTACGACGGTTGCCTTGATCGATACTGATTGCGATCCAACTCAAATCGATTTGCCGATTCCAGGCAACGACGACGGCATCCGATCCATTGATTTGATCATGAAGCAATTGGCGGATGCGATTTTGGCTGGCAAGTCCGAAAACCCAGAACTTCAAAAGACGATGGGGAATGTGCCTGATCCAACCAGCGAAATGGTTGCCAAAGCGGAAGGCATGGCATAGTTCTCGCTCAATAGAAGTTTTACTCGTGTTAGGCGATTTTTTCTAACACATAGTTCATATATGGTTGTTCATTAGTATTAGGGAGAGTTTGGAAAATGGCAGAAATCTCTGCTTCCGCCGTTAAAGCGCTGCGTGAAAGAACTGGTTTGCCCCTCATGGAATGCAAGGCCGCACTGACCGAAGCGGGCGGTGACGAAGCCAAGGCTGTTGCCATCCTCAGGGAAAAAGGCGTTAAAGCCCGTGACAAAAGCGCCGATCGCGAAACCGCTTTTGGTCGTTTTGGTCTTTTTGCAGGCAGCGACAAGGCAGCCGGTGCGATGGTCGAGCTGAAATGCGAGAGCGCACCTGTGGCTGGCAATTCGGAATTCATCCAATTGGCTAACGATCTTGCGGAAGCCCTTGCGAAAAGCAACGCGAAAAGCGTGGATGAACTGCTTGCGCAATCCTCACCAACGAAGGCTGGAATGACAGTGGGAGAGCAGAAAGACGAGCTCTTCAATCGAATTCGAGAAAAGTTTGAGATCGGTCGAATGATCCGGGTGGATGGTGCGAGCGGTGGATACAGCCACAACGCAACCACGGTCTCCGGCGTTTTGGTATCTCTGACAAGCGGCACAAATGACGCTGCGGCCCGCGACATCGCTATGCACATCGCAGCCATGCGACCCGCAGCGTTGTCCTCAAGTGAGCTGGATCCGGCAGTGGTTGAGACCGAGCGACAAGTCTTGAGAGACCTCGCAATCAAGGAGGGCAAGCCCGAAGCGATTGTGGACAAGATGGTCGAAGGTAGGCTCAAACAGTTCTTTGCTGAACGCGTTTTGCTCGACCAAGCGTTTGTCAAAGACGACAAACTATCGGTTGGTCAGTACGCAAAAAGCCACGGATTAGAAATCAGCAAGTTCGTGCACTATGTTCTCGGCGAAACATCGGCTTAGTGCCGCTGATTGGGATTAACCTCGCACAGGAGACTACTCGTTCCCAGGCTCTGCCTGGGAACGCATTGGTGTGGAGGCTCCTGCCTCCCGTTTACAAACTAACGATGCATTTCTACGAGGCGGAGCCTCGCTTGCATTGAGTTACCAGGCAGAACCTAGTAACTAGATTGCACATTACCAGGCAGAGCCGCAGAGCCTGGTAACTAGATTGCACAGTGCAATACAACTTGCAATCCGTGCCACTAGTGTTTTAGACGACAATCAACTTTTCTGGTTGGTGTGGTCGTAAGCTCTCCACCCACATCTTTTGATCTTGTTCTCCTCTCCCCGACTCGGGGCGACGGGAGAACACGCAGTGGATCACCTAGGAATCAAGCACAAAAAATCGAGCCATGCTTGCAGGATGTTGGCTTGAAATTAGGAAAAGCATAGACAGTGGCGTTAAAGACAGAACAGTAGGTCCTGGCGGAAAGCGAACCATCTCAATGATTCGCATGCATTCTACCGCCGATAATCAACTTGTGCTAAGAATTGGACGTAAGTCTGGTACTGGCACAGCCCACTTGTTTAGATCCAACCCTGTTGCACTGGATGCAACCGAAACGAAGAAAAGGAGTCTCCAATGCTTGTACTCTCGCGACATCGAGATGAAAGCATCATGATCGGCGATGATGTTGTTATCACGATCGTGGACATTCGTGGGGATAAAGTGCGGCTTGGTATCGAAGCCCCAAACGATATTCCTGT
>CAMBSL010000354.1 GCA_945870455.1 Pirellula staleyi DSM 6068
GACAGAATTTTGCGTGTAAATTTCATCCTTGAAGTTTCCGTGATTGCGAGTTCATGCGTTGACATTAAGGTCTGAATGGCTGCTTCAAAAAGTGCAACGCCTTAGTGCTTCGTCAACATTAAAAAATAAAGTTGGCAATGGTAGCCGAACTCGCCAGAGTTCGGTTTTTCTTCGACACACTGAAGTCTGGCGACTCCAGCTACCCCAAAATTTAACCTGGACAAAGCACTAGCGTCCATTTGCACCGCGAGCAGCGGGTTGCGATAGTGGTTTGTAGGAAGCAGGTGTTACACCGTTGTATCCAGACTGCTGGCTTGTGGTTCCGGGCTGCTGACTTGGCTGATACGAAGAATTCTGTATCGGCGAAGCCGTGTTGACCGTTGGCTGAGCACCACCGCCTGTCGCGGAGTTGATCAGCGTTCGACCGTTGCTGGAATCGGAGCGTACCGGTGCATTCGTCGGATATCCGTCTAGCATCTCTGCTTGGGGCGGCATATTCATCCTCTCTGGCTCTCCGAGGATCATCGAACCAGGTTCACCGTATCGTTGACCGTTTGGTTCACCGTATCGTCCTCCGTTTGGTTCTCCGTATCGTTGACCGTTTGGTTCTCCGTATCGTTCTCCGTTTGGTTCTCCGAATCGTTCTCCGTTTCGTTCGGATTCAACCGTTGGCTGAAGATCTGGATAGATGATCGGAGAAGCGGCTGGCCCCCAAAGGCCGTTGCCAGGTGACAGTCCAACATCGCCATGGATGTTGAGAATATCCGACAGGCAATAACTCATTCTCGACGACTCAACCTGCTTGATCATCTCGAGCTTTTCCTCGTTGTTGTAGAAGATGACGCGAGGAGTCATTACGACGAGCAATTCGGTGCGGTTTTCGGTCTGACTGTCGAATCGAAAAAGGGCTCCAGCGATGGGAATGTCCGCCAGCCATGGAATTCGACGCGACCGCGTGCTTCGGTTTTTCGTGATGAGGCCTCCGAGGACCACCGTTTGTCCGTCGTATGCCGTGACTCGGGTCTGAGCCAAAGTCTGGCTAATAATTGGCGACTTGATGACCGTTCCGTTCGCGTCCGAACCAACAGGAATACCTGTGTCGACCGGGCCTACTGCAGACCGATTGACGGCGACGAGCATATTGATCAGACCATCTTGATTGGTTCGCGGCTGAATCTGCATAATCAAGCCAACGTCTGCATCCGAAACGCTTTGTTGGGTTGCACCCGTCCCTGTAATAGTGGAGGCACCTAGTCTTGGTACTAGGGAGCCTACCTTCACCGTCGCGATATTGTTGTCGATGGTCATCAATTGAGGCCTCGACAGAATCTGAACGCGGTTCACGTCTTGCAGTGCTCGAAAGAGCATGTTGACCGATTCGCTGCTGGCTGCGAGAACCAAACCGCCGTATCCCAACCCCGCGTTCGTTCTTGATAAACCGAAATTGGATTGCCCTTGTCCGGCAACGTTTTGAGTACGACGGTTGGGTGTGAGCGTATTATTCGTAGTCAAGGCAGCTAGCGGATTGAAAGCCGGAGTGTTTAGCGTGCCACCGGTGGCGGAATTGCGATCGAAAATCAAAGAGTCCTGAAGTCCCCATTCAAATCCAAGGTCAAAGTTATCGTCGAGTGTCACTTCGGCAATCAAGATTTCGACTGCAATCATTGGCTGTTGACGATCTAGACGTTCAACGATTTGACGAACGGTCGGCATAAAGCGTGGCATGGCGCTGATAATCAGACTATTTGTATTGGCTTCGGCGACCACGAAGACTTCCCGCTCAATTCGCTCATTGACGCTGAAAATTTGACCAGCAGCACCTTGCCCGCCTGCACCTACTGGAGCAACAATTTGCCCTAAGGCTGATCGTTGATTGGTGATCAAATTGGTAACCGCGTTGGCCACGTCGGTTGCCTGACTGTTCCGCAACCAAACGACTTCGACGATTCTTTGTCGCGTGCTGTCTTCGTCCAATCGCAGCAGTAGGACTTCGATGACATCGAGGTCTTGCTGCGAACCGGAAACGATGATCGAGTTCGTCCTGTTCTCGGTCGCAATGCGCAGTGGAACGAGCGAGCTATCACCGCTGCCAGTAAGGGCCGCCTGGTTTGCGATGGCGAAGATTCCACCAAGCCCATTGTTGGCTGTATTTTGGTTGGCTGTTGTAGGTAAGCCGAATGCTTGTTGCAGGGTAGTTGCCAAACTGGTTGCGTCCCCGTTCTTGACTTCGAAAACTTTGATTCGAGCGTCGACACTTGCGGGCACATCCAATTGTTTGATCAACGCCTCAATGAGAGCCATGCTCTTAGAGGGAGCGCGCACAATCAACGCATTCACACTCGGATTACTAGTAACTACCACGCCGGACAAGATCCCCGAGTTAACGGATCTGCCATCGCGAATGAGGGTTAGTTTGCTATTCGGTATGGAGGACGACGATGAGCCTGAGGTTGATTGCCGTTGCGCGTTTCCTCCGCCGCCTTGTTGTCCACCGGTTGTCGATGTCGTTGACGCTTCGCCTGTGATAGCTGTTCTCAGGATCGGCTCTAAGTCCGACGCAACTGCGTTCTTGACAGGGATTATTTTCACTTCGCTTTCTGCAGCTGGTCCTTCGTCGACGTCGATTTCTTTGATCACTCTTGCGACTTCGGCTTGGTCGCGCGGAGAGGCCACTACGATAAGCGAATTCGTTCGAAAGTCGGCAACCACACGCACGCGTGGTGCCAACGTTGTGGTTGCTGTCCCGGCAGCACCTCCGGTTGGGACTGTTTCTGTGAAGATGCTCGTAACCAAGGCCGCAGCGTCGACAGCGGAAGTATGCGTCAACCGAAAGACTTTAGGTTGACTATTGGGATCGAGCGGTTGGTCGAGCTTGTCGATGAGGTCGACAATCCCCTTGAGCGCTTCGGGGCGTCCGATCAGCAGCAACGCATTGGGTTGCCCAAGAGCCGTGATGCTGATTTGGCCTTGGCGAGGCTCGAAGACAGCCGTGTTGAGTGCCTTGACAATCGTTTCGAGAGCTTGACTGTTGACATGCTTGAGCATCTTCAGCTCGATGTCCGGCTGTGTTTCAACGCTTTGCTTTTTGATCTGTTCGATGACATCGTTGACCCGTTGAACGTCTTTCTTGCTCCCTTTGATGATGACCAAGCCCATTTCGGGTACAAAGGAAATGTCGACATCACCAATGAGTCCGCTGCCAGAGGAAAGAGCGTCTGGAGAGCCAATAATGGTCGCTCGCTCGTTGTCGCCTGTTTGCGGGACAGGCCGCGTGAGGGTTGTTGAGGCTTCGTCCTCTTCGACTGGCTTTTGGTACGTTGCCAGCTTGACCAATTTCAGGGCGCGTTCGATGCGTTCCGGTGTTGCCGGGTTGATCGGAATAATTTGAGTTGGGCGATTTGGATCGGCTTGACCAAGATCGATAGCGGAGACGACTTGCGTCCAACCCATGACCATGGTCGGAGTGCCTTGCAATCGGACGATGTCGTTGCGACGATCGACCATCATGACTTCTTGCACAGAGTCTTTGTTGACCAATTTCAGTTGGGCGAGTTCACCATTGTTGAGAGTGGTAACCGTAAGGCGTGGACCAGCTAGACGGCCAACTGCATCCTCAAGTTCTCGCCAGGTGATACGCTGCAGCTTGTACTGGTTTTGCTGAACGACACTTTGGACGACGTTTCCTCGCGCATCCATAACGATGCTGCCAACTTGCTTTCGCACTGCGTCGACCACTTGGGCGATTTGGCGTTGGGTCCCTTCTGGCGCGAGCACCATGAGTCGGCCCGAATTGGGCTCATTGGTGATTCGGACCCGTTTGTCGGCCCCGAACTGCATTTGAAGTTGGGCACCCACGGCACCTACGTGCTCCAACGGAACATCGTAAACTTGCAGACGAGCTTCGACGTTGCCAGTCTTCTGCGTTGCTAAGGCAGGTGGCTGCGGATTTTGCATTCCATTGGGAGCTGGTAACTGAAAGGATTGATTCGCTGGTGGCAATTGGCCCTGAGCATTCAGCCTTGGTGCGTAGATCCACGGAGTAACCGATCCCATCGCGAGAGCGAGAAGAAACCGAGACCTTTGCGAGGTTTTGCGTGAA
>CAMBSL010000355.1 GCA_945870455.1 Pirellula staleyi DSM 6068
ACTCGCGCGCACTCGCTACAATTCGTGGGATCTGTTTGATTCTTGCGATGGCGTTTGCAATGTTTGCTTCTTTCGGCAGCGTCGATTGAGTCAACAGCGAATAGACACTGTCGCTGATGTAATTACCGTACGTTCTCGGGTCCTCCTCAAACGGTTTGCTATTCTCCGCCAACCATATGTTGCGGATCAACTCGTCACGGAATATCTGGTAATCGATTTTCCCATCCGCCGAGAAACTCGCTTGGGAAAACTCTTTGACAAGCGTCTCAAGTTGTTTGGCTGAATGGGCTAACCATTTCGCCCGGGCACCGACTGAGATATCGTCGAGCAAATGGTCAAAGCGGTGGTCTCCTAACAGTGTCGCCTCAAAAGGTCGCATCCGGAATGTTTCCTCCAAGTGCGATTCGAAAAAGGCACGCAATCGATCGTCAGCCTCTTGGGAATCGGAACGACCAGCGAGGCAGAACGTGAGAATCAAAAGACAATAAGGAATCGGAATGAAGCAAATGCGCATGGGCTGGCCTCAAAAGTGTCAGAGTGAACGGCAGTGTTTGAAACATTGTCAAAACAATCTTACGGCCGTGGCAATTTTGCGGCCATGGCAATCCCAAACTTCACCCGATCGCGGCAATGCGTTGCTATTTTGCTCGATATCCATTAGAATCTATGATAACAGTCTTTGCATTATGCCCGCTACCGTCCCTCCGCCCTACCTTCCGAAATTCCTAACGATCCCTCCGCCTTGTTCGCACTTATGTAGCGACCTAAACCTTTGCTTTTCGGTTGCTCAATGCTCGCGGCAGTCAGTGAGTTCCAGTCATGGCGTTAAATCTCAATCAACATTCGTTTCGATTGTTGCTTGCATCGGGCTGTTGTCTGCTGCTTCTTGGACTTGTTCCGTTGGCCGAACAAGGACTCGCTTCGGAGCCAACCGGCGAAAGCACTTCGTCACATCCAGCCGAAAAACAACGACCGATCAACTTCGAAAACGACATCGTACCTATTCTTACCAAGTTTGGCTGCAATGCGTCGGGTTGTCACGGGAAATCGGAAGGACAGAATGGGTTTAAACTGTCGGTCTTCGGCTTTGACCCGTTGGCGGATCATCAAGCGATTACGAAAGAAGGCCGAGGGCGCAGGGTATTTCCGGCTTCGCCCATGCACAGCCTGTTTCTTGAAAAGGTGAGCGGTGATCTACCGCACGGCGGTGGCGTACGCATCCCGTCAGATCGGCCCGAGTATCAAACGCTGGCTCGATGGATCGCACTGGGCTCGCCGCTGGGTTCGCCCGATGACCCGCACATTGCCTCGATCGAAATGTTGCCTCAGTCAGCACAATTGGCCATGGGGCAGACACAGCAATTGAAAGTACAGGCCACTTTTAGCGATGGCTTTCAACTGGATGTGACTGCGCTCGCGACCTTCCAATCGAACAACGACGGCTTGGCTAGCGTCGATGAAAAGGGGATGGTTTCGATTGGCAAAGTGCCTGGCGATGTGGCTGTGATGGCCAGTTATGTTGGACATGTCGATGTATTTCGAGCGCTGGTGCCGAATGAAAGCACCGTTGCAACTGGTACGACAACCCATTTCGCCGAATCCAACTTCATCGATCAGCATATCCATGCCAAGCTCAAACAGTTAAACCTACAACCGTCTGGGCCAGCCGATGATTCAACTTTCTTGCGCAGAACGTTTCTCGATGTCATCGGAACGATTCCAACGCCTTCCGAGGCGCGTGAGTACCTTGCGGATTCTAGTTCCAACCGTCGCGCAAACTTGGTGAATCGATTGCTCAAACGCGTGGAGTATGCGGACTATTGGGGACTAAAATGGTCCGATCTACTCCGTGTGAATCGCTTAACACTCGGCCGCAAAAATGCCTATCAGTATTATCGCTGGATCCGCGACAGTTTCGCTGAGAACAAACATCTAGACCAATTAGCAGACGAACTGCTGACCGCCGAAGGGCCGATCCAAGAAAAGCCTGCCGGACTTTTTTACAAAGTTGTTTCCGATCCCAAGCAAATGGCCAGTACTGTCTCACAGGCATTTTTGGGGATACGCATCGAATGCGCTCAGTGTCACCATCATCCGTATGACCGCTGGGGACAAGAGGACTATTATGGCATGCAATCCTTCTTCAACGATGTGGCTTTCAAGCCATCGTCGCAAGGCGAAGTGCTGGTTGGGACCGGTACGGCCAAATCGGTCAATCCTCGCACCGGTTTAGATGTGCCAGCTCGCGCTCTTGGCGATAAACCAGTTGTCAAGGCACAGGTAGACTCTCATCAACCGGTCCGCTTGCGCCAAGAATTATCCGCATGGATGACGGACAAGCGAAATCCTTACTTCGCTCGCAACATGGCCAATCGAATTTGGGCTCATCTCATGGGCAGGGGGCTAATTGAACCGGTGGACGATGTTCGAATGACGAACCCCGCCTCACACCCCGAGTTGCTCGATGCATTGGCCGATTACTTGAGTGAGCATGAGTTTGATCAACATGCACTTATTCGATTGATCACCGCATCGAATACCTATCAACGCTCGTCGGAGCCAAACGAATCCAATGCGGGCGATCAGCAAAACTATGCTCGCTATCCGCTAAAACAGCTAGAGGCAGAAGTGCTCTTGGATGCAGTTTGCCAAACGACAGGTGTGAATGAAAAGTTTGCAGGTGTTCCTGAAGGGAGTCGTGCGATTCAGTTGTGGGACAGCCAAGTGCCGCACTATTTCCTGCAGTTGTTTGGGCGGCCAGCCAGAACGACAGCTTGCGAGTGCGAACGAGTCTCCGAACCCACGGTTTCGCAGGTCTTGCATGTTCTCAACTCACCCGACATCCAAGCCAAGTTGTCACACGACGGTGGACGGTTGACCAAAATCATTCATTTACCTGATGAACAACTGACCGAAGAGTTATACCTCATATTCTTTGGACGCGTACCGTCCATTCAGGAACAGCAACTTGCCCTTGAGCACCTGCAGAGGCATACGGATCGGCAACGCGCCTTGGAAGATCTCGCGTGGAGCATGATGAATTCCTTAGAGTTTTTGTTCAATCATTAGTAGGATAGGCTGCCAGCCTGTCACGCGATAAACGACAGGCTAGCAGCCTGTCCTACGACAACATCATTTCAACCTGGAGACACTATGAACCGAGTCTATTGCGATGGGATGAATCGCCGCGACATGCTGCGAATGGGGACTGCGGGAGTCTTTGGGATGGGCTTAACGTTGCCACAAATCTTGGCAGGACAGGCGAAGGCAACAGCCAGCGGAGCGCCGACGAAAGACGTTTCGTTGATCGTACTCTTTTTGCAAGGTGGTTTATCGACGATCGACACGTGGGACATGAAGCCACAAGCCCCGTCGGAGTTTCGCGGCGAATTCAAACCGATCCATTCCAATGTGCCGGGAATTCAATTGTGCGAACATCTTCCTCGATTGGCCGGACAGATGGACAAGTTTTCGCTGGTCCGTTCCTTCGGCCTTTCGAATTCGGACCACGGACCGGCCGATCACTACATGTTGACAGGATACCGTCCTGGGGGTGGGTTCAACGGTGCGCTCAAACCCAATAACCAACGACCGGCTCACGGCGCCGTTATCGCCAAAAAATTGGGCCCGCGAGGAGCGGTGCCCCCTTACGTGTGTTTGCCAAAGATGCACAACAGTGCGGGTTCATCATACTTGGGCTCAGCGGCTGCCCCATTCACGGTCGACGCAGATCCCAATGCGCCAGGCTTTACGGTGCCAGACTTGGCACCTCCCCTGGGAGTCGATGCAAAGCGACTTGATAACCGCCGCGAGTTGCTCCAACAAATGGATCGTTTTCAACGCGGAACGGAAGCCAAAGCCAATCGCAGCGCCGATGCCTTGAGCACCTATCAACAGAAAGCTTTCGAGTTGATGACTTCTTCTTCCACCAAGACGGCCTTCGATATTGATCGCGAACCAGAAAAGTTGAGAGACGAATATGGCCGACACTCGTTGGGGCAATCTTGCTTGATGGCCAGACGTCTGGTGGAAGCCGGTGTGCGTTGTGTGTTGATTGACCATACGAATTGGGATACGCATTACGA
>CAMBSL010000356.1 GCA_945870455.1 Pirellula staleyi DSM 6068
TGCCCGAGCGATTTCAGCCGTCTGGATTTTCTGGATCTTTTGGGCCGTTTTTCGCGGAGGAAAATTGCGTCATTTTATTTGGCCGGCACCGATCCTAGCTCTGAAAACTCTCTTTCGTGCCGCTGTTTGGAGAGAAGCGGAGGACCGACTTTGGTCGTTTGTCGCATCGCTTCATTTGCCTAAATTGTTATGGCTGGGCCTCATGGGATCGATCGTTGCATTGGTCTGGCTCGTTTTGCCGAGTAGTTTCATCGTGATCGGACTTTCGGGAAAAGGTGGCGGGCTTGGGTTGGTTGGATTGATGGGTGCGATTGGAATGTGCTGGGTGCTTCTGCACCTCCCATTCCTGCAGATCCAATTGGCTCGTGAAAGCAATTTCTTCGCGGGCTTTAATTTGAGGTCCGCGCGGCGATCGTTCCGTTTAGCCCCGTGGTCGTTTTGCTTGGCGACATGGGCCACGTTTTTACTGGCTGTACCACTCTACTTGTTGCGAATCGAGCCCCCGCCAACCCAACTGTGGTGGATACTCTCTCTATTCTTTGTAATGCTTATGTTTCCTGCCAAGCTCTGTTGTGGATGGGCGATTCGGCGAAGCTTGGCCCGAAAAAATGACGCTTCTAGGTTCAGGGACGTGTTCTGGCTTTGGCGATACTGTGCCTGGTTGCCACAGGTCTCGGTGGTGCTAGTTTACTTAGGCGTCCTATACCTTGCCAAGTTCGCGTTATGGGAAGGGGCGGCAAGCATCTATTTGCAGCATGCTTTTCTACCCCCGGTCCCATTCTTCATTCGGTGAGCCACAACACAGGGCTGCGATTCGCTCTGCCCTGTGCAATCTAGTACCAGGCTCTGCGGCTCTGCCTGGTAACTCAATGCAAGCGAGGCTCCGACTCGCCGAATTGCATCCTTAGTTTGTGAACTCGGGAGGCAGGAGCCTCCACGACAATGCGTTCCCAGGGAGAGCCTGGGAACGAATAGTCTCCTATGCGACGCTTCTTTCAATCAGTGGTACTAAAACACGGCTTTATTTGTCATTCGCTTTGATGGGCGAATTCGCTTTCGACGTGCTCGCGCTTGGCTTGTCTCCCACTTCGCCCGCCTTTTCGGAATCGGACTCACGCTTGATGACCTTAGGCACGTCCTTGCCCTTGGCAATAAACGTCATCGATGAACTGTTCACACAGTGGCGAATGTTCTTGGTCGTGAGTCGCTCACCCTCGAAAACGTGGCCTAGATGCCCACTGCAGTTCTTGCATATGATCTCGATGCGACCGCTGCCGTCTGTTTCTAACTTGCGCTCAACGGCATTTTCGATTTCGTCATCGAAACTAGGCCAACCGCAATCGCTCATAAATTTGTGGGTTGAATTATAGAGAGGAGCATTGCAACGCTTGCAAATGTAAATCCCATCTGCCTTGTTCTTCGTAAGCCCACCATTGCCGGGACGATCGGTGTCCTTGTGTAAAATGACTCGCTGCTCTTGCGGCGTTAGCTTATTGTAGATTGGTTCATCGCTCATTTTTTTTGACTTCGATAGCGTATTTGCTTTGGAGGACTTGGTACTAGTTGCTGCCGGCTCAGAATCCTTGGGCGGATCGAAGGCGAAACTGTAAGCGGCCATACCGGCAACAATTAAGACCGCAGATGTAACAAGGGGTAGCGAAAATTTCATTTTTGCCTCGAATGAATGAAAGGTGGGAAAAAGCGAATAGCGGTAGTTGCGAGCGTCCTGACGGCATTCCTGGACGCGTGATCCAGGGACCAGCCATTCCATTATAGCAACCTAAGAGGGTCGAAATAAGTCGGATTTTGCTGTTTGACTTGACCGCCTCCTGAGTTGCGGATAACTTTTTCTGACTCAGCGACGGGAGATTTGATTGCCAAGTCCGTCGTTTTTAGCGGATGTGGCGGAATTGGCAGACGCGCTAGACTCAGGATCTAGTGGCTAAATACATACGGCCGTGGAGGTTCGATTCCTCTCATCCGCATTGGATTTTGATTTTTATGGATTTCGTTGACCGAAAGATTTGTCGCTGACGCAGTATGCCAAAAGACTTTCTATCCGGAGTGCTTCCCGAATACGACGTGGTAGTGATCGGGAGCGGATTGGCGGGCATGACCTCAGCCAACATCCTTGGGCGAGCAGGACATCGCGTCCTACTTTTGGAGCAACATTATAAATTGGGCGGGTTGGCCACTTGGTTTAAACGACCCGGCAGTCACACTTTCGACATCTCGCTGCACGGTTTTCCGTACGGAATGCTCAAGAGTTGCCGACGCTATTGGAACGATGAGATTGCTGCCAATATTCATCAGTTGAACAACATCCGGTTCGACAATCCGATGTTCTCGTTGACGACAACCTTCAATCGCGAAGATTTCACGAAGTTGTTGACCTGCCAGTTCGGTATCCAGCCGGAAGCGGTCAAACAATTTTTCGAAACGGCTCGTGGAATGAATTTCTACGATGACCAATCGATGACCACGGGTGAGCTATTCGAAAAGTTCTTTCCTGGCCGCGAGGACGTTGTCCGGTTGTTGATGGAACCGATCACTTATGCCAACGGATCGACTCTCGAAGATCCCGCCATCACCTATGGCATCGTTTTTTCCAACTTCATGGCCAAGGGCGTATTTATCTATGAAGGTGGAACAGACGACTTGGTAACCAAGATGCAAGCCGAGCTGACCAAGAATGGGGTCGACACTCGCATTCGTTGCGATGTCTCGAAGATCCTCGTCGGTGCTGGTGGTGTTCAAGGGGTTTTGGTGAATGGTCGCGAGATCAAGTGCAAAGCTGTCGTAAGCAACTCAAACTTGCGATCAACCATTCTTGACATGGTTGGTGTTGAGCATTTCGAACCCCAGTTCGTTGCCGATTCAAAAGCAGTTCGGCTTAACAACAGCAGCACTCAAGTCTACATGGCATTGAAACCGGGAGTGACTATTCCTGAGTCCACAGGCGATTTGCTATTCTGCTCCACCGCACCGCTCTTCCGAACCAATTTATTGCTCGATCGCAATATTACTTCGCGGACCTTTAGCTTCTACTATCCGAAAACGCGCCCCACAGGCAAAGAACGGTTCGCCATTGTCAGCAGCACCAATGCGAACTGGAGCGATTGGGCAAACCTCACCGAAGAGCAATACGCTGCGAGCAAGCGAGATTTGGTGGAGACCACTCTCGACGCGTTGGAAAAATACGTTCCGAATTGCCGCGAAAAAATCGAACTCGCCGAAGCCGCAACGCCACGCACTTTTCAGCACTACACAAAACATCAACTTGGGGCAAGCTTCGGTACCAAATTCGAAGGACTTGCTGTTTCGCGAGGATTGCCACAACAAATCCAAGGCCTATATCATGCCGGTTCCGTCGGTATCATCATGTCGGGTTGGCTGGGTGCGATCAACTATGGTGTAATCGTGTCGAACGAAGTGGACTCGATGCTCTGCAAGGATAGATCAATATTACCCGTAAACTAGCATCACCCAAAGTTCGCATTCGTGTTGAACTGAATTATACTGTGCGAAGTTTCCCCCGTCGCTGTTCTTTTCCAATTTGCGTTTTATGACCACACGTCGCAGAGCCAGAGAAGTTGTCTTGCAAGTCCTGTACGAAGAGGACGTGAATCCTCTGCGGGATCTGGAGATCGCCAATCAATTTCTCGCCAAGCGAATGCTGCACAATAAGCCGCTTATTGCGTTCGCTCAGCAGTTGCTCGTCGGTGTTCGGAATCATCGCGACGAACTAGATGCGATATTGACTCGGCATGCGGCAAACTGGTCGGTCAAACGAATGACAACCATCGATCGCAATATCTTGAGAATGTCTTCCTACGAGATGGTCTTTGGCGATGTGCCTGGACGTGTGTCGATCAACGAAGCGATAGAGCTCGCGAAACGCTACGGAAATAAGAATTCTCACCAATTCGTAAACGGCATTCTTGATCGCGTGCTTCGCGAGAACGAAGCGAACAAGAAAGAAGTCGTTAGCGGTTGAGAGCGCCGTTCCCCGGCCCCGCTCCGCCCCCCGAGTCGGAGGCTGCTGATTTAGGGGATTTGCTGC
>CAMBSL010000357.1 GCA_945870455.1 Pirellula staleyi DSM 6068
GATCACGCAAATCCATTGGGATTTCGAGTCTGGCGTGCTGCGAAATGTGGGTAAAGACGGGGCCGGAGCCCCATGCTACGGTAGGTCTAGCCAGTTGGTAGTGAATCCCATCAACAGTAATCGCTGTAGTGTGGGCCTCTGAGCCCGCACGACAGCTACCTCCCCAACACAGTGAGTCTAAACGCGTCGTCTGCACTATGATGTCTCCATGACTGACAACATCCAAAACGAAGATGCAACTAGGCCGAAGCGAAATCGCAAGACTCGCCCGCTCAGCCTTCGTAGCTTGTTCGCATTGACGGCCGTGTTCGCTTTGTGGCTCTGCCTGCTCTCGGAATTTCGACGAGAGCCAAGCGCAATTATGATTATTTGGTCGTTTGCGATCTTCGCGGGCATCGCTGCACATGCCTTGTACATCTACGTACTGCCCTGGCGAGGAACGGTTTTGACAAGCGTGCTGGTACTGCCTGCGCTGCTCTTCCTTGGCTATGGATGGCTTCTTGGATCGACAGAAATCATGGTTTGGATTCTTAAGGCGCCCGTTGCATTCCTTGCTCACGAAAGCTGGTCGGAACTTTTGTTTTTCACCATTCCAACCATCGCATGTGCTGCGTCTCTTGCCGCCGCTCACCCAATCAAGCCAAGCCTAACCAATGCGATCATCTCGGCAATGGGGATCTCCATTTGGTATGGAATGGCGTTTCTCATTGCAGCAAGCGCGGGTTAACTTATTTTTTGGGGAAAACCTGGACAAGCATCGTATGGCCGTTCCCCGAATATGAAAACCGATGGTAAACCGATGGGGATGGTAAACCGATGGGGAAACCGATGGGGACACAGCACTTTTGAACTAATCAAGTCTCACGGGAACACTCTTCGCTATTCGATGGCAGATTTCGCCACCGCAACAGCCAAATGTGTTACGGAAAATGCCCAAGTGGTATGTCCATGCGGTTGAAAGGGAAAACGTAAGATGGGCCTCTGAGCCCGTCGGCTGCTAACAAAGCTATCCGCGCACGGGGCCGGAGCCCCATGCTACGAAAACCGATGGGGACACAGAACCGATGGGGGGAACCGATGGGGACACGGGGGAACCGATGGGCGGGGGAACCGATGGGGACACAGCACTTTTGAACTAATCGAAAGCCACGGGAAGTCGCTTCGCAATTCAATAGCAGATTTTGCTACCGTAATCGCAAAATATGTCACGGAAAACGCCGAAGTGGTGTGTCCCCATGCAGTTATCGTCTCTTTGCTCTACCCTCGTCATAATAAGATAAAAAGCTAATTTTTCAAAACCTGCTTGGCTTCTTCCCCTGCAACATGTGTTGGAGGTGCAACCGGATCGTGCACCGGACAACTTGCTCCTGGGACCATTGGATAGTCAAACTCCATCGTTTATTTGCTTTGCAGCGTGACGTACAGCAATAATCCAGGAGCGACCGATGCACTGGTGAGCGTGCCTAAATAGCTCGATAGTACTCGTATAGAGGAGGTGGTGCTCATTTTCCCATCGATTACCGAACCCATAGATCCGAAACTTATTCCGATATTGATCAGCAGCAAAACAAAGTACATGGAAGCTGCTATCTGTCCAACGCCAATCGACCATTCCTGGTCGAGCAACAAGCCGATGCCAGACACGAGGATGCCTATGCAGACGAGGGAATCGGCGAGGGACTTGGCTATGATCAGCATGCCGCCTGCGGAAAGCATGGCTTTAGGAACTTGGAAAAAAGCGATCGGGTTCAGGAATACGAGTCGACTCAATCCGAATAGGATGCAAAGAATGGCCGTGATCAAGACGAGAGTATCCTGATTAAATTGCAGGGTTCTTCCTCGACGCTTTTCTGCGGATTCTTTCTTTGCTGCGGTTGCTTTGACGGGAGCCTGATAGGTTACATGAGTCGCGGTCGGAATCCCTAGTTCAGGAAAGTTTTTATCGAATAAGCTTGCCAGATTGTTAGATGGGAGACTCGAGCCGAACGGATCTAAATCGGCTCGATTTGTTTCATTGCGATTTGGTTCATTGCGATTGGGAATCGAAATTACCTGTTCGCAGGCGGAACATTTGAACGATTTTCCGGACATCGATATCTTTGCTTGATACGATTTCCCGCACTGGCAGCGTACCGGAATCATTTCGCTTTGAATCGTGGACTCTGCAACGGTAGAGACCTTAGAGCATTTAGGGCACTTGATTTTCCTGCCCGCTAGTTCGTCTTTGACTTTTAGCTTGGCTCCACAAGTGCATGCATGTTCGATGGGCATTTTACTAAGTCCCAAAATTCAAACGTGGTTCGCGGGAACAACGTCGTCCATCGGGATGATGCACGATCAGTCCTGATTTCCTCTACCTGGTCATTATCCAAAGCAGATCCACGATGTGGCGAGCAATATCAGAATTATTCGTAGAAATTCGAGCCAACAGCGATTTTCATGACAAAGACGCAGGGACTTACCCCCTGTTTTTTGGGTGGAGTACGCTCAGGACCGGATTTCCATGCGAAGTCGCTAGGAACCCAAGATGGTCGTTTTTATCGCCGAGCGGTTCTCTGGCCGAATAGGGCGTATAATGGCATCTTGGCTCTTGCCCTCGCAAAGGGAGGAGACTCTGGCCCCGTTATCCTTGCCAACCAACTCGAATCGAGCCCCCTGCTCGATCGAATTCCCTAGGAGCTTCATGCAGTTTCTCAAGTCAACAAAGGATGGCGAGGATCGTATGCTGGACAACACGATGATCTTGTTTGGTTCCGGAATGAACTCGGGTGAGGGAGGAGACCACTCGCCAAAGAATCTACCATTGCTGGTTGCGGGGGGGAGTAAGTTAGGATTGCGGCATGGACAGCATTTGGCCTTTGACTTTGAAAAAAGTCTTCCACTTGCGAATGTCCATCTCACGTTGGCTCAAAAGATGGGAGTTGAAACAGAAAAGTTTTCCGATGCGACGGGAACGTTAACTGGACTGACTCAGTCCAGCTAGTTCGAGAATCGTAGGCTCAGTCGCGCCTCAGCCGTAGTGTGGGCCTCTGAGCCCGCACGACAGCGGATTAAGCAAACCGCGCACGGGGCCGGACCTATGCTAAATTAGGGGCTAGCAAGTCGATAGCGATCGCCGTAATCGCCGTAGTGTGTGCCTCTGAGCCCGCACGACAGCGGATTAAGTAAACCGCGCACGGGGCCGGAGCCCCATGCTGCGATAAACGTTGCCAAATTTTGCACTCGAATCATAAAAGTGCGTGCTTGAACTCGGAGGTCGATTTTGCGTGGCCAAGACACTTGGAACCTCGACCCTCCACCGGATTTTCAAGGATTTCGTGAAGATCTTCCGATGCAGGTTTACATTCGGAACCTGCCCCATTGGAGGCAGCAAGGGGCCACTTATTTTGTCACCTTTCGACTCGATGATTCAATCCCTTCGCACTGCATCGAACTCTTGAAGCGGCTTCGAACGGAATGGTTGGCTAAAAATCCACCACCCCAAAGTAAGCAAGCTTTGGATCATTTAGGTCGAGTTCTTTTCGAACGCGTCGAATATTGGCTTGATCAAGGAATGGGAAGCTGTGTTTTGCAAGACGAACAGCTTTCGAAAACCATTGACGAATCGCTTCAATGTTTTCATCAAGTCCGCTATGAACTTGGCGCGAGCGTCGTCATGTCCAACCATGTTCATTGCATCCTACGACCGCTGCTCACATCCAACATCGAGTTGGAGGATATTCTTGGAAGCTGTAAATCCTTCACTGCGAATAGAATAAACAAGCACCTCAATCAATCCGGTACGCTCTGGCAACAGGAAAGCTATGATCGAATCGTTCGAGATCCGGAACATCTTTGGCAATGCTTGCAATATATTGGGATAAACCCAGTTAAAGCGGGTCGATCTAGCGAGTCTTGTCGGTTGTGGGTAAACCCGGAATGGGAGAAGCTTGGGTGGGCATTTGTAAGCTAGCTCGTTCGCTCACCTAATCGAAAAACGTCTCACCCCTCCGTCGTAGCGTGGGCCTCTGAGCCCGCAC
>CAMBSL010000358.1 GCA_945870455.1 Pirellula staleyi DSM 6068
AGGTTCATTCAGCTTGGCTTCGACTGCAGGGACATCCACGGAATTGCGTTGCCCCCCAGCCACCAAAACGATCTTGTCCGACGTGTCACCTCGGCAATGACCGACTCGGCCAACCATCGTGATCAAGGCGGACACGACAACACACGCACAGCAAGTTATTCTTCGAAGGTTCTGGGTGAACATAGCTATTCTTTCATTAGGCGAGCGGCAGATTCGCTCTCGTTACCAAGGTCTTCTTGGTAACGAATACTCTGGAAGCTCTGCTTCACGTTGCACTAACTCGGGTGGAAACTTTCCATCAGGCACCAGTACGGATTAAGTTGTCTTCACTTGATAACGTTCCAGATACCCGAAGCTTGGAAAGGAATCTTTCTTGGGTGCTGGCTGGCCTTGCATTCCTGCAAGATACAGCACTTGCCCGTCGGGGCTAAATCGCGCGGTGGTAATTCGCATACCCGTTTTCGCTTGACCTACTAATTGTCCGCTCTCTGTGGAGAAAACAGCGGCATTCCAGTTTCCGCCCCGCAAACGGCCCGCCATGACAAAATGCTCACCGCTTGGCGTCCAAGCCAAGGTTTCCATGAGTCCCTCTCCTGATTGATCTGCAACAATTTCTTGGTGTTTCTCAACGGGAGTTTTTCGCCAACGAAAGCGTTGCCATTTTTGCTTTCCGTTGCCCGCCATAGGGTCCTTCATCTCACCCATTCCGGCTGCATAAAGCGATTCGCTGTCCGGGGAGAACGCCACTGCGTAGATACCGCCAATGTAACAATGGCTTTTGATGATTCCCCAGCTTGTAAAGTCAGGGGTTCGCCACTCGGCAAGCTTCTGCCCGCTGGCGATTTCCCAAACGGCAAGATCCCCCATCAGGTTACCAGCCGCGACAAACTGTGACTTGGGATCGAAAGCCACACACTGCACCGAAGGCAACATCTCGAACGCATGGATCAATTTCCCACTCGTTGAGTCGAATACTTTCACATTGGGCTCGCTCGCGTTGAGCGGTGAATAGTCCTCGGCACCCGCCAAGTACTGTCCACTCACCGAAGCGATGTATCGTTCGTCGGGAGACAAGGCCATGCCCCAAGACCAGAAGTCATGGACACGCTGCGAAAAGCGAGGAGGCAACTCGACGATTTTCGGCGATGCAGCTTCTGTAACGCTCACCGGCGCGTTCACCGGCGCGACAACCCCGTCTTTGTCATTCTCACTGGCTAGTCTGGTTGAAAGGTCCCGGATTTGGAGCGTTCCATCGTACGAAGTAGAAACAAGTGAAGAGTTGGATTCCATGAGTGCAATCCCCGATACATAACTTGTGTGTTGGCCGATGCGCATTGGTGTGGGCTTGTCCGTTGCCTTTGGGTCCACTGGCAATGCACACTGATAGATTCCATCCATGCAAGCGGCGTAAGCCATGAGTCCGTCCGAGTGAACGGACAGATCCATTACACCCATGGGGAATGCAATTCGGTCTAGTTTCTCGAGTGCAATCGGCATCGCTACTTCAGTCCATCCATTTCGGTTAGGCTAACAGTTCAGCCACAGGGGCCGCATCTTTCTCGACACGGTTGAAAGTTGGGAAATCAGGCAAGTCATAAGTTACGTGTGGATCGAGCCCGAGCGCTCGATAAATCGTGGCAAAAAGGCGTCGCTGATCCAGTGGCTGGTCCGACACTTCGACTCCATTTTCGTCGGTCGAACCGTAGACCACGCCAGGTTTCAAGCCACAGCCCGCCATTGCCATGCTCCATGCCTTGGGATAGTGATCGCGTCCACGAGCTTCGTTAAGCCAAGGCGTACGTCCAAATTCACCCATGATCAAAACAAGCGTGTCGTCAAGCATACGGCGATCGGCTAAGTCATTGATCAAATGAAACACAATGCGATCGGTTTCCGGAACCAACATCTGGTGCGTCTCATGATTCAAAACGTGGCAATCCCAAGGCATGCCATTTGCCACCATGACAAACGTCGAACCATTCTCGACAAGATGTCGCGCCAGCAAGGCGTGCATTCCAAATGTTCCGGGCCCATAGCGATCGCGATCGGCCTGAGGCAATGCACTCAAATCGAAAAGCGGAGCCGCCTGCATCAATCCACGCACCCGTTCAAACACGGAGTTATAAGATTGAACCGACGCAGCTTTGTGGTCGTTCGCAAATTTCTTGCTCAAAAAGGATCGCAACGCTTCTCGATCACTATGATCCGTGGCAGACAGGTCGTTGGGCAGATTCACATTTTCCAATTGATACTTGCCACCAAAACGGACTGGACCATACTCAGCCCCCAACCATCCGGCCCAGTTCGCGGCTTTAAATGCTTTGAACTCATTTCCTTCGGGACATGGATCCAACAGCACGAATTGGGGTACGGGGCTATCAAGTTGACCGAGCTGCTTAGCCAGCACAGAGCCCATCAATGGGCGAGTAAATGGCGGACGAGGTGGTTCACCACGTGTCAGCATATCGATGGCTTGGAAGTGCTCGCTAGGTTCGGTCGACATCGAACGCACTACCGTAAGCTTGTCCATGATGCTCGCGGTTTTTGGCATAAGTTCGCTGATACGAACTCCAGGGACCGATGTTGGAATCGATGCAAATGGGCCGCCGGTAGGACGCGATGGCTTGGGATCCCACGTTTCGAACTGGCTTGGCGCTCCGCACAACCAAAGCAAGATACAACGCTTGCCTTGAACGCGCGCGGAATCCGCAAATGCAGGCACGCTAAACAGACTTTGAAAACTCGCTACCGAAGCGGCACCTGCCAAACTCCCTTGCAAGAACAATCTCCGATGCAGTCTATGGTCGACGCTGCCGCAAGGGGCATTCAGCATGGTGTCTAATCGGTGGTTGTTTTGCATGGATGCTCAGTGGTTAAAGCGAAACTCAGCGCTGGTGATGATGGACCAAGCGATGCCTTCGATCGCTTGATCGCGTCGTTCTACGCGGCGGGACATGTAGGCTAAGCAATGCTCAAGCTCCTGTGCATCGGGCTTCCGTCCTAAAATCACTGCAAACAATTGTGTAACCAGAGTCGAATCGAGTTCCGACGTGTCGTTCTCAACGGTTTGCAAGCTCCGCAGTGCTTTCAAGAAACCGGAGTGCTTCACCGAAACCAATTCATTGATCGATTGGCCGTTGGTCAACAACAATCCTTGAGACACATTGGAGATCGATTCTTCGGCGAGCACATCCGGAAACAGTTTGGCAAAAGATGTTCGGTGTTCGAGTTTGTTCCAATTCTCTGGATTTTCGGGGGCCATAGCAACCAGCATCGAGCGCTGCAGCATCTCCGCAGTCAGCGGTTTTGAGATGGACGAGGAGAACCACTTTGGATCCGTGAATTTTTCCTCAGTCGACGCAAGTTGATATGCGCGAGTGAGTGCCAGACTCCGCAACAGTCGACGCATGTTATAGCCCGATTTTGCAAAGTCGCGACTTAGCCAATCCAGCAAGCCTGGATGACTCGGCGTATGGTAGGAATCGAGAGCATCAACCGGATGGACCAATCCTCGCCCAAGCATCCAAGCCCAAAGTCGGTTAACGGTCCCCTTCGAAAGCAACGGATGATCTTTGAGAACATCCTCGACGAATCGTTCGCGGCGCGAGAATTTTGGAACTCGCGAGGCTGGTTCGGAACTGGCGATGTATAGATCATCTCGCTCTTCTTCTTTTGCCTCTTTGATAGGTCGCGTCTCTTCAACACGTCGATTACCAAGATAGACAAGTTCGTTCGGCAACGACTGACCCTCGAGATTACTGAACTCCGAAAAGCCTCCGATGGCGGCTTCCGACAATCCGGGTCCCTGCGGTGTATCGACATTCTTGGAGCGATTGAAAAATGCGACGAGCCCCCAATAGTGGCGTTGTTCTATTTCAGAAGCTAGCGGGTGATCATGGCATTGGGCGCAATCGATTCGCACACCAAAGAAGTCCTTCGAAACCGCTTCCGCGATGTCCTGCGGCTTGTTGTTGCGAGCGTACAAATACCAGTTAGCACCTCGATCTTGAG
>CAMBSL010000359.1 GCA_945870455.1 Pirellula staleyi DSM 6068
AGCAGACGTGGTACACACCTGCGCATGCGATTGTCGCAGGCTTGGTCGTCGGTGGACTCTTAGTCGCGCGCGGCGTTTGGGAGACCCTGTCCGAGAAGAAGAGTTAGGCAACAGCCATGGCCGAAACCGATGCAGCCAAAACCGATGCAGCCAAAACCGATGCAGCCACAATCGATTCAACAGATTCGTCCGATTCAATCGATACATCCGATACCATCGTATCGATGCGAGGAATCGGCAAGCGTTTTGCAGCGGTCAAAGCCCTGGATGACGTGAGCTTCGATGTAAAGCCGGGCGAATTGATTGCCATCTGCGGAGAGAATGGAGCTGGAAAGAGCACCCTGATGAAAATCTTGTCGGGTGTTATTACCGAGTACGATGGCACGCTTGCAATCGATGGCAAACACGTCCGATTCACGGGGACTCGCGGTGCTGAAGAGGCTGGCATCAGTATCATTCACCAAGAGTTGAACTTGGTCGAACAGTTGTCGGTTGCGGCGAACGTATTCTTGGGGCGGGAGAAGAGAACAGCGTTCTTGTTCCGCGATGACCGTGCGATGCATCGCGAAGCGGGCGCGTTGCTCTCTCAGTTAGAATGCAGTGTGTCGCCGTCGGAACTCGCGGGCACTCTGCGAGTGGGCGACCAACAATTGGTTGAGATTGCGAAAGCCCTCAGCCTCAATAGTCGTATCTTGGTCATGGATGAGCCGACGAGCGCGCTCACCGAATCCGAAGTCGCTCGTTTGGTACGAGTCATCGCAAAACTTCGCGAACGTGGAACAACGATACTGTACATTTCGCACAAAATGGATGAAGTCTTTCATTTGTCGAATCGGATCGTGGTTCTACGCGATGGACGGTTTATCGCTCAGTTGAATACGCCAGAAACGAATGCACGTGAGATTACTCACTTGATGGTCGGGCGCGAAATCGAATCGTTGGACCTTGGGGAAAAGCAGTCGCGAGGTAAACGGCTCATGTCCGTGCGCGAGTTGTCTTTACCTTGGCCAGGACACGCCCGCGGATATCGACTCAAGGATATTTCTTTTGACTTGTATCAAGGGGAAGTGCTCGGAATTGCTGGGTTGATGGGAGCAGGACGAACCGAGTTGCTCGAATGCCTTTTTGGTGCAGCCCCGACTGCGCCGTCTGGGCAAATACATATCGAGGATCGTCCCATTCGCCCCCGTCACCCATCCGAAGCCCTGGCTGCAGGCATGGCTTTGGTCACCGAAGATCGAAAGCGGCTTGGAATCTTTGCGGCCATGAATGTTGGCCGGAATATTACGTTATGCGAATTAGCCTCCATGCGGCGTGGCTTGGCGGTCAACGGAAGATTAGAACGGTCCGCAGCGATCTCAATGGTGGACAAACTGCAAATCAAAGCGGCAGGGTTGCAAGCCGCAATCACGAGTCTTAGCGGTGGCAATCAACAGAAGTGCATTATTGGTCGATGGCTTTTGACCAAGCCGAAGATTTTGTTGCTGGATGACCCAACTCGTGGCGTGGATGTAGGAGCCAAGGCCGAGCTGTATCGAATCATTCGACAATTGTGCGCTGAGGGGCTGGGTGTGATCGTTACCAGCAGCGAGATGCCAGAGTTATTGACGCTCAGCGATCGGATCATGGTTCTCAGCGAAGGCCGCCAAACCGCACTTTTTTCACGCGAAGAAGCGACGCAAGAAAAAATCTTAGAGGCTGCAACGATGAGCAACCATGCGATGTTCTAGCCGACTGGACAAGCGGTTGCTGTTTGTTTTTTTGGTACACTGAGCATATCGAAAGTGATATTCCGTTCACATTTCATGAGGCTCGCTAGCGGGCGAACTCGGCGACATTACCATATCGACATCACTATATCGACACTCAAATCGAACCAAGCCATGAAAAAACCTGCCTTTAAAACTACCATCCAATCTCTGCTTATCTTAGTTTTCGCCTCGCAGGCTTTGAGCCAGGATCCCCTTCCGTCTTGGAATGAAACGGCGGCAAAAAAGAGTATCGTGGCGTTCGTCGCGAAAGTCATCCAAGTTGGTACGTCGGAGTTTGTACCCGAGCCTGAACGCATCGCCGTTTTCGACAATGACGGTTGTTTGTGGTGCGAGAATCCAATCCCTTTCCAAGCCGCCTTTGCATTGGACGAGATCAAGCGACGGACACCACTCGAACCCGCATTGAACTCCGATCCAATGGTTCAAGCGGCATTGGCAGGCGACATCGGGAAGCTTCTCGCAGGAAAGCACCATGATGGACTAATGCATATTCTTGCACTAACTCACACTGGAATGACGACCGATGCGTTCAACGGTCAGGTAAAGAACTGGATCGCTACCGCAAAACATCCTCGCTTCGGCAAAGCCTACACCGACTTAACTTATCAGCCGATGCAAGAGTTACTCCGCTACTTGCGAACCAACGGATTTAAGACATTCATCGTCTCCGGTGGCGGCGCGGACTTCATGCGAGTTTGGTCCGAAGATGTTTACGGTATACCTCCTGAGAACGTCGTTGGCTCGACAGGAAATGTAAAATTTGAATTGCGAGACGGTAAGCCAACGCTGGTTAAGACGCTGGACCATCTTTTCGTCGATGACAAAGAAGGCAAGCCGGTCGGCATTCATCAATTTATCGGCCGCCGACCGATCGCCTGCTTCGGCAACAGCGACGGCGACCAGGCGATGCTCGAGTATACGACGATCGGTAATCCTAGGCCTAGTTTTGGATTGATCGTGCATCACACGGATGCGGATCGCGAGTACGCCTACGACGCAAATCCCAAGAGCAGCGGCAAGCTAACGAGTGCTCTTGAAGTCGCGTTGAAAAACGGATGGACGGTTGTCGATATGAAGGCCGATTGGAAGCAAGTTTGGAGCAATCCGACAAGCGATACTGTGAGCGTGACCAAACCGTCGCTGTTTGATAAATGGCTAGCCGAAGATATTGCCGGAAAGGGTGTTATCGACAACGCACAAACGACACTTGAGTTGACCGAAGATGGTTCCGTTTCAGGGAACACTTGCGTGAACAACTTTGGCGGTAAAGCGACCATCCAGGGGCAGAAGATCGTTTTCGGACCGCTTGCCATGACCCGACGCGCAGGGCCACCTGCATTGATGGACCAGGAATCGAGATACGCGAACGCACTTCAAAAGGTGGTTGGCTTTCGACTTGATGAAAACGGTTTGTTATTCTTGGTGGACGCTGACAAAAAGGCTGTTCTTCGCTTCTCTAAAATGAAGAAGTGACGCATTCTTTTGGATTCAATTGTTGTCCTAAACCTTTAATAGTACAGGTCGCAATTACTCAGACTTTTTCTCACCTGATTGCGTGGCTCGCAGTTTTTCCTGTCTTTCCTCGACGTTTTTCTTCACTTGGGCCAACTGGTCACGCTGCTGCTGGGCTTGCTCAAGATTGCCAAGTCCATCATGAAGTGCGATGAGTTTTTCGCGAGTCTTCACTCTTTCTGGGTCTTTTTTCAGGGCGTTCTCGAAGCTAGCAATGGCTTCGCTCTTTCGACCGGATGCGACAAGAACCGCCGCACGGGTATCGTGAAATTCAGCAAAGTCTGGAGAGATTTCAATAGCTCGATCAATGATGCTCAAGGCTTCGTCATTCCGCGGTACTTCCAGAAATGTATAAATCATTGCCAGGTTGTTGATGGCCAACGTCATGTTTGGAAGTTCGGCTAACAAGACTTCGTATTGATTCACCGCAGAGGGGAAATCTCGACCGCGTAGAGACGAGTCCGCCAGAATAAGCCTGACAATATAGGAGGATCCGTTAACCGCAATCTGAGCCCTCAAGGCCTCACAAGTCGAATCATTTCGGCCGATCCCCAACTGAGAAAGCATGTCAAGTTCTTCCCGTATCGCAATATTGGTAGGATCCAAAGCGATTGCAAAATTAAGATATTCCAAATTCACTTGGACCTGTGAATCTTTTGTTACCAGCGTTGTCCGAAACTTGATTCGCATCGCGTCGGA
>CAMBSL010000360.1 GCA_945870455.1 Pirellula staleyi DSM 6068
AAACTCGAATCCTATGAATTGCTCGACGAAGTCGCTGGCAGTGAACATCCTCAATTCAAGGTTCGATTGAAGATCACCGGAAGCGCCGAGGAGGAGAATGAGTTTCTTGCCGTCGGTATAGATCCATTGTTGGTTTTCAGAGATAAAGATTATCGAAAAACGTCCGGGGTAAAGTGAATTAGGGCATCGATCCTAACTTGGGCAGTCAGGTCGGCAAGCATAGTCACACGGTGCGACGAGCGCTGGCCTCGATCAGCCAAAAAGCATAACAAATCCCCATGGCAAGCCTGGGGTGATTCGAATCCCGCCGGCCTTGTTCGGCGGTTCGTTCAGGTTTTTAGGCTGGTACTATGAATCCATATAAAATTTTGGGCATCAACGAGCAGGCGACCGACGAAGAGATCAAACGGGCGTATCGCTCAATGGCCGCGAAATATCATCCGGACGTTGGAGGCGACGCATGGGTTTTTGAACAAGTCCGCGAGGCATACGATCGAATCAAACAAAGTCGACAAGCGGCAAAGGCCGGATACTCACCAGCAGCGGCTAATTCGACTGCGGCCAATTCAACTGCGGCTAATTCGACGAGGGCTAAACCGAAGCAGCCAAAACCAGAGTCGGATTCGACTCGCCAACCCAATGCCTCCTCAACGAACGAACCGCATCCACAAAACGCTTCCATGAAACGCCCCAACAAGCTGGGGCAGCCCGCAACCTTTTTCAAACGCTTAATCACCTTGCTTTTTCACCGACAGCTACCTCTGCAATCGGAAACAAGCTACTTCATCTTGATCAACGTTTTAGACATTATTTTCACTAACGCGCTTTTGCGAAGCCACGCGATTGAAGCCAATCCTTTGGCAAACTATTTCTTAAAACATTGGGGTCTTCCCGGCATGATTGCATTCAAGCTGGCGCTGGTCGCGGGTGTCTGTTTGGTCACACAATTGATCGCGGTCTATCACTTGAAACGAGCAAAACAAGTGCTTACGATCGGTTGTGGAATTGTAGGATTGGTTGTAGCGTACAGCGCAATAATGCTTATTCGAAAACCTGGCTAGAGTTGCACGACGCTCCGCGTCGTGATTCCTTCGTCGGGAGCGTCGCCCATTCAGGGCTTGTAAGGATCTCGACCATCTCGACCATCGAACCCAGGGCGTTGCCCTGGGCTATCACCGTTCGCCCCCTTGGGGCTACGGATGCAGGCGAGAGGGTTGGGTGGCCCCGTCAGGTACCAATAAGTGAGCTTCCCACTTGTCCGTCATTCCCGCGTAGGCGGGGACCCAGGCGTCACGCGCACTCCACTGGATTCCCCCCTGCGCGGGAACGACTTATGCACTGGGTTCGCCTGCGCGGAAATGACATGTGCACTGGATTCCCGCCTGCGGGAACGACTTATGTGGTTCTCCCCCTTGGCCCAGCCTCAAACGCTAAGATCCTTGGACAGTGCCTGTGGGCACCCGGGAGTTGAATCATCCACTAAATGGTCTTAGTTTCTCTAACGCCTGCTCGTGGACCAAGCCGTTACTGGCAAAGCAATGCCCCGCACGTATATCAAACAAACCTGACCAAGATGAAAACGTTCCACCGGCTTCTTGGATCACTGGAGCGACCGCCGCCACGTCCCAAGGATTGACAATGGGGTCGACCATTACTTCAGCTCTCCCAGTCGCAACCAACAAGTAGCCGTATCCATCGCCCCATGATCGTGTAACGTAAGCCGCAGACTCCAACTCTTGATAGGCTTGCATGGCGCTTCGACGCGAAAAATTATCCGCTTGCGACGTAACGAATAGCCCGTCAGAAAGTTGCGATTGTTTGGAAACAAACGTTTGGGCCAGGCCAACTTTTTTAGAATCACGAACTTGTGAAACCGATTGGCCATACCACGCGCCCAATCCGTTCGCTGCAATCACCAACTCACCTAAAGCGGGGATTGCGATCACACCGATGTGCGGTTTGCCGTGAACGGTCATGCCGACCAATGTCGAGTAAAGAGGTACACCCGAGATGAAACTCTTGGTTCCATCGATCGGGTCGATAATCCATTCAAATTCCGATTCCCCCTCGACACGGCCGAATTCTTCGCCGAGTATCGAATCCATCGGGTAAGTCTCGGTGACCATTTTTCGGACGATTTGTTCGGCTTGTTTGTCGGCGAGTGTCACAGGAGAACGATCGCTTTTTCGTTCCACTTGAAACTCGCTCGTGCGGAAGTATTTCAAAGTCTCTCGGCTGGCTGCAGTTGCCAGAGCCAGCGCAAATGCAACGCGCCCATTCAGTGCGTTCAAAAGCGACGACGGCAGTTCAAAGTCGGGAAAATGCATGTTTGGAATGTGGTTGAATAAGGATCTTTGGATCCGTTAGTGGGATAGGCTTACAGCCTGTCATGTTCAGCTTGACAGGCTAGAAGCCTATCCCACTCGTGAAATCAGTCATCAAATGATCGAACGTTCCTAAGCTATTTCACTTGAACGGTTCGAACCCATTAGCGAGCGAATACCAGTTCGGCTTTGAACGATACATCATCGTCGATTTTGCCTTTGCCATAGTTCATGCCCCACTTGGTACGGTCGATCTTGAAATCAGCGATGACTTTGAGCGACGAGTCGGAAACTTCGGCCTTGACCGGCATTTTCACTTCAACGGTTTTGCCCAGCATGGTAAGGTTGCCCGTGATCGTTCCTTCTTCGCCCTGCATGTCGATTTTCGTCGACTCAAATTTGATCGTTGGGTACTTTTTGACGTCAAAGAAGTCTGGGTTCTTGAGGTGTGCCGTTAACTTTTCATCGTCGGAGAATAAACTGTCGGTTTTGATCTCAATCGTGAGGGAACTCTTGTCTGGAGATTCCATGTCGACCTTGGCCTCGGCCTTCAATTCTTTGAAACCGCCAACGTGTTTTCCATCGGTCTTCTTGCCAACGAACTCAATCTTTGTCTTATCTTTGTCGGACTTGAGCGTTTGCCCAAAAGATGGAACTGCGAAGGCCAACAACAACGAGAGAGAGCATACAACTGTCTTGAACATCTCGAGAAAATCCTATGTGGTCAAGTGAAACGAAACTTAATCTGAAACTTATGCTGGAGTGAACTCCACGCCGTTCGGATTATAGCAACAAAGCGGAGCGGTTGGGAATGCTTCGGTTTGCGACCGCTGAGATCGGACTGGGTAAATGCCCTTTTTCGCTCAGACGCATCGTGGCGATGAGCGAGAAGTTTTGGAATATTGATCATACCGAAATCGGGAATCCACTCTAGAATAAAGCGAGTGGCAGAATGAAACTACCAAGCGTAACCCGATACGCGAGGGACCTGCGAAATTGTCCCTCGCTTACGCTTTGAGTTGGGATACCGCAATCTGCCGCTCGCCTTGGAGGCTCAATGTAAAGCCGATCCATGCAAATATTAATTTTTGGAAAGATTTTTTCAATGACGCACGACACGTCCTCCGCGAGGCCAGCGCCCGAGCTGTTGGCCCCGGCAGGAAATTGGGAATGCATTCATGCGGCGATCGAAAATGGTGCTGACGCCGTTTATTTTGGTCTGGATGCTGGCTTCAACGCTCGGGCTCGGGCTGCGAATTTTTCGCTTGAGGGGCTTCCTGAGCTTATGCGTTTGTTGCATCGGCGAGGTGTTCTTGGCTATGTAACGCTCAACACGCTTGTCTTCACCGACGAGCTCGCACAATTCGAAAAGCACGTTGCCCAGCTTGCAGCCGCCGGAGTTGATGCCGTGCTTGTTCAAGACCTGGGAGCGGTCCGATTGATTCATGAGGTATGTCCGCAACTAGGCGTACACGCAAGCACTCAAATGACGATGACCTCAGCCGAGACCATTCACGCCATCGAGTCACTGCGAATCGATCGAGTTGTGCTCGCACGTGAGCTCTCGCTTTCGGAGATCCGCAAGATCACAGCCGCGACGAAGATGCCTGT
>CAMBSL010000361.1 GCA_945870455.1 Pirellula staleyi DSM 6068
CGTTCATCGATCCATTAAAACTCTTGGGTTCTACTGTGAATCGCCTTGGCCTGACCACGGAAAACACCAGAAATTTAGAGTGCCCAACTTGTGAGGGGCTGGACGAGTTTTGATTGCCGGACAATACTCTTGATTAAATCACGGTTGAACTGTGAGTGTTTCGTAATCAGCGTTTTGCAGGTATCTCTCTTTAAAGGAATATTCCATGAATTTAGTAGATCTAGTTAAGAGTCAATTAACGCCCGACATGATGGGAAAGTTGGCTGGACAACTCGGCACAAGCGAGACCCAAGCCAAGTCTGCGGTTAGCGCTGCGGTTCCTACGCTATTATCGGCCCTTGCAGGCACGACTTCACAAGCTGGTGGCGCAGCAAAGATGCTGTCTGCCTTGAGTGGCCTCGGCTCCATGGGCGATATGTTCTCTGGAGCTTCAGCGGAGAAAGGGTCCGGGCTGCTTAGTTCCTTGTTGGGGGGAGGCACGGTCTCTGGAATCGTTTCGTTGCTCTCGAGATTTTTGGGCTTGGGTGGAGATCCAACCAGTAAGCTTCTTGGGTATTTAGCGCCTATGGTACTCAGTGGCGTTATGAGCTCGTTCAAAGGGAAAACCCCGGACGCCGCAGGCCTAACAAATTTGTTCGCAGAGAACAAGAGTGCCATTGCTAATGCAATTCCGTCCGGACTGTCGCTGGCCAATATTCCAGGATTTACCAATGCGAGCGAACCAGTTCGATCAACTGCTACGACAACAACCCGAAATGTTGGTCGTGCAGCCGAACCGGTTACCGAAGCTGTGTCACCGCTAAAGTACTTGCTTCCCCTCTTGGGGCTCGCAGCCCTTCTGGGTGGTTTGTGGTGGGTCTTTAATCAAGCACCGGCCGTACCAGCGCCAGCTGTTAAGGCTCCTGTCGTAGTGACACCTCGAGTGCCAGAAGTCACCATGCCAACGGTCCCAGCAATTCCTAACGTTCCAGTAATTCCCGCAATTCCTGCGATCCCTGCAGAAGCTTTGAAACTCGGCGGCGATTTGTCTGGTTGGTTCACTTCTTTGACGGGCTCGCTCGGCGGAATCACGGATGCGGCAACTGCGGAAGCAGCCTTGCCAAGACTCAAGGATGCAGCTAGCCAGTTGGAGTCTGCAAAATCCGTGTTCGACACGCTTCCGGCTCCCGGCAAATCTTCCGTTTTGTCCATCATCACATCGAACCTTGGAGGTCTCAGGGACTTGATCGCCAAGGTTGCGAGTATTCCAGGGGTCGGTGGCCTTGTGAAACCAGTCACCGATTCGATTCTGAATACGTTAACTGCAATGGGCAGCTAAGGTTAAGCTAAATGGTTTTGGGTTGTCATCCAAGACCAGACCTCGAAAAGTCGTCGTGGGTCGGGTAGTTGCTCTCAACGGCAGGATGGAATTAGTTCTATGAGAAAAGGTCTTTGTGTTTTGTTGCTGTCGTTATTCGTACTGTCGAAGACGGGTGATGCGGAAGACAACATGAAGGCCTTTCCACCTGCCGATGAAGGAATGTCCCGATTCGTTCTTCAGCTTCCTGAACAGGCTGACGAAACGCTGATCAAGGTTCAGTTGTTGATAGGAAAAACGGTTCAGACGGACGAGAGAAACCGTTATTTCTTTGGTGGCAAGATAAATGAGGAGACCATCCAGGGCTGGGGGTTTCCTCGTTTCGTGGTTAAGGAATTGGGGCCCATGGCTGGCACCTTGATGGCCATCGATCCGCAAGCCCCCAAAGTGAGCCGATTCGTTACTCTTGGTGGCGAACCTTTGCTAATTCGCTACAACAGTCGTTTACCATTGGTTGTCTATGTTCCCAATGGTGTCGAAGTCCGATATCGTCTTTGGAAAGCCGAGCCAGAGGCGAAAGTCATAGAGAAGGGTTAAGCGTTTTCGCCTCACGGCGAAGTTGTCTTGGAGGCCGAAAATCGATTGCAAGAGATCGCCGAGAGACTTACGATAATCGACCACTAAACCTACTGTTCCCTCTATGTCGTGAAATCGGAAGTTTATTAGCTCGATATGTTTTACTGGATCTACGATATTCCGAATTGGCAACTCGCCGCCATGATCTCGGGCGGGTTTGTCCTCATCTATTGGTTTGGAGCCATCTTTCTAAGTCCCATTCTGCGTCGTTTAGTGCGATCGACTGCTGGCAGCAACGACATTGTCGGTTACATTCTCTCAAGCTTTGGTGTCTTCTACGGTTTATTGCTCGGTCTGATCGCAATTGCCGCCCATCAAAACTATACGAGTGTCGAAGAAGTCGTGGCGAGAGAGGCCATCGCCTTGTCGGCACTGAATCAGGATTGCAAAGCCTATCCAGAACCACTCAGTCAAAACCTCCGCTGGGTGCTCCGTGATTACTGCCGATATGTCATCAAGTACGCTTGGCCTCTACAGCGAAAGGGAATTATACCGGAGGGTGGGAGAGTTAGGGTCACTGCGTTCCACGAGAAGCTGCTGGCGTTTGAGCCGCAGTCAAGCCGCGAAGAGATCATTCATGCCGAGACTCTCCGTCAATTCAATAATTTCTTTGAATGCAGGCGGATGCGACTTCAGGCCGTTACCACATGCATCCCGCCTGTGATGTGGTATGTCGTAATTGTGGGGGCCGTCATCAATTTAGTGATTGTTTGGATGTTCGACATGAGGCTCATGACCCAATTCTCGCTTGGAGGGCTTCTTTCGCTTTTTCTAGGTACGATGATGTTTCTAATTGCGGCGATGGACAACCCCTTGCGAGGTGACGTGAGTGTGTCGTCTGAGGCCTTTGAACTCGTTTATAAGTTCATGATGGACGATGCCTACTAAGTCTGGGCATGATGTCATAGCCAAAAAGAGACTGACTTGCCCCCGACCCTTCCAAGTTAGATGCGTTTTCGCTTGCGAAGGTCAGTTAGAACCCCTGTTCGAGGAACAAGACGTTGAAGAAAATTCAAAGCGGTAGACGAACGCGTCGCGACTGGTTGAAACAGGGCGCCAAGGCCTTAGCCGTGGCCTCGCTGCCAGGTTGTGATCGGCTAATCCCCGTTGGACAAAGTACGGTGAAGGTCGGTTTGCTCCACTCGCAGACCGGGACGATGGCGATTAGTGAAACGTCGCTGCGTGATGCGGGGCTGATAGCGATCGAGGAGATTAATGCGGCGGGTGGTGTGTTAGGCTATCCGATCGAGCCTATTGTGGAAGATGGACGCTCTCGGTTCCTAGAAGAGTTTCCCAGGAAAGCTCGTAAACTGCTTTCCGAAGACAAGGTCGTCGCGGTCTTCGGTTGCTGGACTTCATCGAGTCGCAAGGCTGTCTTACCGTTGTTCGAGAAGTTAAACGGGTTGCTTTTTTATCCGGTGCAGTACGAAGGAAACGAATCTTCGAAAAACATCATCTACACCGGAGCGACGCCGAACCAACAAATCCTGCCAGCCCTCGACTGGTTTACCAGCGGGGTAGGCGGAGCGCATAAGCGTTTTTATCTAGTTGGCGTGGACTATGTCTACCCGAGAACTGCCAACTTCATTGTCAGGAAGTACCTGGAGTCGCTGGGTGCTTCCGTAGTCGGCGAGCAGTATGCCTCGATAGGTCAACAAGACTTCAAGGATATCGCCCAGGCTATCCAGAAGTCCGACGCCGATATCATCCTTAGCACGATCAACGGTGATAGCAACGTCGGTTTCTACAGTGCGTTAGCGGCCCAGGGGATCACAGCCGATAAAATTCCGGTCGTAGCGACCAGCGTCGGTGAGGACGAACTTCGGAGTCTCCTACCGTCTCAGGTACAAGGGCACTATTCGGCCTGGACCTATTTCCAGAGTCTGAATAATCCCCGGAACAAGCGATTCGTCGAGCTTTGGAAGAGAGAGTTTGGAAATGATCGTGTGACCGATGATCCGATCGAGGCCGCGTATACCCAGGTCTATCTGT
>CAMBSL010000362.1 GCA_945870455.1 Pirellula staleyi DSM 6068
GCTTGGCCAGCCGATAACCAGACAGGGGTGGTCGCTCTTCGATCCCTTGTGCATTACTCACGACTCCCCAGCCTCGCTGACATCCGTTATAAGTTTGCCGACAGCAGATGCCAACGAGAGTCGCAACCGCTCAAGGTCCGAGAGCGGTAAGCGGGCTTTGATGATACGGCGAATTTCCCAGGATGGCGGCTCCTTTTCAAATTGCCGAACAAACTTGAGATCCTCCATTTTACGCAATGCCGCAGTCAGTGTTCGGTTCAACCGCACCGAATCGGGTTGGTCGGGAAAAAATGCTTCCCAGAGTGCCAGCAAGTCGCTCTGGGCTATCACGCAGCGTTCATTGTGCACATCTTCTTCTTCGTATTGTCGCAATTCATCCCGTAGCAACACACATAATAGTGTTGCGTCGTAGCCCAATGGAGTTCGACGAAAAAGCCGTGGAATAGGTGGAAAGTCAGCGGGTATTTCTTCTTCGTCAAGCTGACGTAAGTATGCCATCGCGTCCGGTTCATCGACCACCAGAAGCAATCCGAGCTTGCCAAAGTACTCTGTCAGTGGAGATACGTTCTCAAGCAATTGCTCCCATGTCTCGAGATTGTCGTCGTGATAGACAACCCCTTGCAAAAGTCGAACCGCCACCGGGCTCCAGTCTATTGGCGGTGGGATCGCATTTTTCGGATCGGAGGGAAGATTATCCACGAGAGGTTTCAAAAGATTTTGGAGAAAGTGGAGAATCCAATCAACGCGGTTTGGTTGAAACATCGCGACTGGACGCTTTGGGATGAAACACGATTCGAGGGATCGAGACTCGGAGTGGATTGCTACGTCCACGTGGCTGAGCGATGGTGATACGATCGACATGGTTTGGATCGATGGCATGCGAATCGTCGTGCGCAATCTGCAAGTAACCTAGCAGTTCCACGACACCACCTGTCAAAGGCCATTTTGTGAGGAGATTTGGCAAGGGTTCTTCGTCCCCGTCGGTGGTCGCTTCTCGAATGTGGCTTCGGAGCTTTCGCAAATCAAGCCGCTGCATGCGGGCAAATGCCGACGCCATGGCTTGAGCATGCTTCGGATCAATGACTTGTTCGGTCAACTGGAATGCATCAAAGTCTTGCGGTTGCACCCAGAAGGTACGTGCCATAGGTGAACCGATTTCGGCTTCGGCATCGACCGACAATTCAATGGCTTGACACTCGGGCGATCCCCCAAGCCTCATGGCTTGTTGCCGAATGTCGCGGAGCACGTTTGCCAACCGAATGCGATGGGCGGCTGCTCGGGCATCAAGCAGTCGCCGCAAGGTGGCGGACAATCTGGCCGTGGTTCGCATGACCTTTTCGGCTTCGGCTAACAGAGATGGCACCATGCGTCGGATCCTTGATAACGATTCATGCTGATCCGCGAGGGCTGCCAGATGTTGGATCTCTTCGATATTTTTGCGAAGGGCTGCTTGCTGCGTAGGCGAAAACAAGAACGATACGAACGCAAAGAAACTTATCCCCTCGTCCTGTTGCTTGAGCAGGTCCTCGGAGTCCAACGCATGACCGAGAATTTGCCCTCGTGAGTCGTTGCCAGAAGATTGCAGTTGTTGGACTTCGCGAGCGATCGACTGAAAACGCTCTTCAACAGCTCGAAAATCGGATTGAAGGGCCCGCAACAAATCGACTGCGTTTTGGAATCTCTCGCGAATTTGGGCAGGTCGATAAACTTGGACAGATTTCCCTGACTCGATCGCATGGATTTCCCGATCGATGGTCGCGCGCTGCGCTCGCAAGTAGTCAAGGCGACGATCCGGATCGGCCGACGCGCCTCGCACGATGTCCTCGAGGGTATCGATGACAAGTCTCAGTCGGCTTTCGGTGCCTACGAGGTTCGATCCACGGGCGATGGCGGAGTCGACAAATTGAATCGCTTCTTCGGCGTACCTCGTGAGTTGAAACTGTGGTTCGATGGATGCCGCTTCGAGAAATCGTTGAAGCCAGCCTGCATCGGCCCATTGAGTCAAGTAACGCTCCGGAAGACCAGGCAGCAGGCCTGGCTCGGTTTCGTGTATTTCCTCTTGATAGCCAGTCAGCCGCGTTCGAAAGTCGGTCTGACCGATTGAGATCAGTTCGCCAGACTTAAACACGCGGTGCAGAAAATCGAGAATAAGCGGCGCGTTGTCGGAACGAAGCAACCTCGCAGTCGGAGATGCTTCGAAAAAGGTTCGAATACTATCGCGTCGCATGGACGTAGCAAAACGGCTTGTGGACATGGAAACCTAGATTAGTTGAGAATGACTCAACTTAAACATGTCCGCGACACGTTTGGTCCTGGAATCAGAAAATTTTCTTGATTTCGCGATGTCTTTCGACGAATGCTGTCCGCCGAGTTATTTCTTCTTGGCAGCCTTCTTTGTGGCTTTCTTGGCCGCCTTCTTTGGAGCAGCCTTGGCTGCGGCACTCTTCTTGACCGCCTTCTTTTCGGTTGGCTTCGCAGCCACTGGACTTGGCTTTGCCACCTTTTTGGATGTCTTGCCGCCGAAGATTCCTTCCCAGCCAGAGGAATATTTCTCGTTCGTACCAACTCGCGTAATTGTCACTAAATCACCTTTGAACAAAAACTGAAACTTCTATCAGACATTGGGGAGACGATCCATCACATTTCGGATCCTTCGCTCCCTATCAACGCTATTAAGTTAGCTGATGTTCGTTTGTCTGGTCAATACGTTTTCTGATTTCAGGTCGCATTCGAGTTCGATTTTGTTGCGAGATTCTTCCATATCGATCTCCCGTTCCAGTTTTTGAACAAGGGCCTCTTCGATAATTGATTCGCGATGCAGCTCCTACAAGCGATGACGCTGAGCCGTTAGTACACCAAGCCAAGGCAGCGACATGACTTGTACGACCAAAGTTCTAAGGATTACTGCAAAAACAACGTAGAGGATTAAGTTGCGAAATGGGAAATCGGTCGGCAAAGCAATTGCAGCCGCGAGCGAAACCACGCCACGCATCCCGGTCCAGCCAATCAGAGTCAGAGTTTTGATCGGAGGAAACGGCCGTATAAAGTAACGGAGGCAGAAAAATGAGAAACACAATCTCAGGTGTCAACTGCACGTTCTGAAGTCCCGGAATCAAGGCAATTGCAACCCCAATCAAGACCATGACGGTCGGGTAAGGAATTGACCAATTACGGGTCAAGAAAGCGAGCAACGTTACGATGCACAATAGGACAAGAACGTTGGAAACTTTATGCATACGACAAAACGGACATTCCTGTTATAAAAATGGTGTGTTCTTAGGCGAGCGGCAGATTGCAGTATCCCAACCCGAAACGCGAGGGCTTGTAACTTTAATGGTACGACGGACTTCCGAGTCCGTCGAATCTCCCATTGACGGACTTGGAAGTCCGTCGTACTGCCCTTACTCAATAACGACTTCACAAAATCAACAAGCCGTTAAGTGAGGGACGAACAATTCCTCGCTGACAATTCCTCGCTAACCGGCTCGCTGCTTTAATGGAATGTGAGACTTGGTATTCGAAAGTGGCATGGGCGTCTCGCGTCTCGCCCATGGATACACGAGCGAGCCCGCTCGTGCCACGCGATGGTAACCCGACGCGTAAGCGAGGCTTTGACTGCAATTCCTCGCTAACGCTTCGGGTTACCATTAAATTAACAAGCCGTTACGTATCGGGTTATGGTTGGTAGTTTTCATGCTGCCACTCGCCTTAAAAAATGAGTGCCATTGGGCGGATGGTTACGGCAGTGAATATAGTCCCCTGCGTGTTCCCTGTCTTGTGCTAAGCTATGCTCATCACCGTTTGGCTTTCTTACCAGCATTTTAATCACGGCTTTCTGCTATGCCGCTCCAATTAGGCGACTCCGCTCCGACCCTCTCACTTCCCAATTACAAAGGGGCGAGCGTCGAGATT
>CAMBSL010000363.1 GCA_945870455.1 Pirellula staleyi DSM 6068
CGATTCGCTGACCTCCATCGCTTCTCGCAAATCGGGAATCGACACGAAGCCATGTTCGCGAATCATTTCGCGCAATTTGGCACGTCGAACGACCGACCCGTTGAGCTGACTAGTTGGAATCATGGAGAGGATGAGAGAATTCTTTCACACAAGTGAACACCTGAGAGAGTATGACCGAAGCAAACCCGTTTTTCAACGACAGCCCCTCAATTTATGGCAATATTAAATTTTTTCGTGACGGAATTTGACGGTTTCAGAGAAAGAATTCAATCATCGCTAGAAAAACAGGGGGAATTGGATTCCGGCAACGCAAATGGTTACAACTCATGATGCCAAGATCTTCATGGCGCTACGATCCTTTAGCCTGGACAGACCCATGGGGCAATCGACGAACCCAGAATTAGAATTAGCTTTTGACTTTGTGCGCCATACGAATCGAAGCCTTTTCTTGACGGGTAAGGCCGGTAGTGGCAAGACGACTTTCTTGCACTCAATTAGGTCCGACGGGATGAAGCAAATGGTGGTGGTCGCGCCGACCGGAGTTGCCGCCATCAACGCCGGTGGCATGACGATCCACTCGTTTTTCCAGCTTCCGTTCGGGCTGCACATACCGGGCGCCAGCCGCGACCAACAGAGCCACTCCCATCGCTTGGCGCGTCAGAAGATAAACATCATCCGTTCCCTTGATCTTTTGGTCATCGACGAAATCAGTATGGTCCGAGCCGATATGCTCGATGCCGTCGATCAAGTCTTGCGAACCTACCGCGACGCCAGCTTGCTCGAAAGCGAGTGAATCGCGGAAAAGTTCTCGCACGAGAAAGGTCTTGCCGACGCGGCGCCGGCCGCATCGATCCACCGCGGTCAAACCGGTCTGACCACCGAAACGCTTGGTTCGAACCACAACTGCGCAACCAAGATTGCTAGCTATCTAGTCTTTCTTAGATCTTGTGTTTGAGTTGATATTGTTCAACTTGCAAACTCAGCGCAACCGATCACGACAACACCAATTGCCTAGATTTTCGTAACAAGGAATGATGTTGAGCGACGAGGTTCCGTAATGCGGTTGTGGTTGATGATTTGGATTGTTCTGATAGCGTGTTGCGGGTGCAGGACGCACCTATCGCTGCGCAACCACACGATCCAAACAGCATCTACCATTGCCGATCTACACTATCAGCAAGTCATCGACAATATTGCTCGCTATGTCGAAATCCCTTCTACGGTTCCATCGATAGCGATCGTGAACAACGGCACGGTTTCAGTTACCGATCAAAGCACCTTTGGAGCAGCAGGGACTCATGCGCCAACGCTGACAACCGTTGACCAGATCGGTGGCTTTCCTATCTTCAGTTTGTTTCTCAATCCGAACGTTGCTCGCGGACTCGCGGAGAACTGGACACTCGCTCCGGTCACTGACAATGACAAGTTGCGACGCATGCGGTGCGCATTTCAATATGTGGTCAACCAGGACGCGGGATCAGAAGAATGCGTTGATTGCCAGGAGTGGCTTGCCGAGGCGTTGGCACTTGACGAAGCTGAGAAACTTGATCGCGACTTACCGCGAGGTTGGTTCTGTGCCGGTTGCAAACGCGAGGTTCCCAAGGATGCATGCTTTGTAGGGCGATATCGCGATCGATTTGTATGGGTTATGCCCTGGGTTATGCCCTGGGGTATGGACGGGTTGTCTCGTTTTACGTTGACGGTTTTGGAACTAGCAACGACAGATGTAACGCCCAAGAATCGCATTGTCGTTCGCCATTATGATGCCGAAGACAATTTGGAAGGAAAAGAAATTACGACCATCGAGGCGGACACGGAGAACATGCGGCGATCCTCTTCCGAAACTGCATCGGACCCAACAAGCGGGCCGTCGGCTGCCTCGCCTCGTTCGCCGAAATTGAATCGAAATGCGCCACTCTCCCCCAAGCAGCAGCGTAGACGCCCTGGAGCCGGTAGTCTCATGACCCCCAGACTCTAGGGACCTTAGAAAACACCGATGGCTACCCGTTCATTACCGGAAGCATGAGATCGATCTTTTAGGCCAGGAAACGACGCTAAGCATAGTTCAGCGACGCTCCGCGTCGCAGAAATCATGATGCGGAGCGTCGTTCAACTAAGTTTGCCACTCGAATGCTGGCCATTCTCAACTTCCAACCGTTTTGCGGTATACTTGGGTTGGAAAGCTGCACTCGGTAAGACAGGCCGAGATCGCGGCCCCAACCAACAAATATTGACTCTCATTCGAGGAATTCATGCCGCTATACGAATACGATTGCAAGGACTGCTCCAAACAAGTCGAAATTCTTGTCAGCAGTGCGACTGCCAAGCCCAGTTGTCCTGATTGCGGGTCCAAAAAGCTGACCAAGCTACTGAGCGTTATCGGTTCGCCGGTGATGGCCAATGGAGCCGATTCGGCTCGCAAGGGTTCCTTTGAACCAGGTAATTGCGGTCGATCGCAATGCGCGAGCGGCGGTTGCATGAATGGCAACTAAGCACGTACCCACTTGGAATGACCAAGAAGAACCAGACAATGTGATGTCAGCTAAAACGAGATTTTTTTGGCTCTGCTTGCTTCTCGTTCAACTGGTTGGGTGTCGCGGTTGCACGCAGCAAAAGAAAGAGGAACTTGCCAAGGACGGCACCAAAAAAGAGAAGCTTAATCGCCTTACGGCCGATGACGTGCGAGCTTTGCCGTTTAGCGAGGAATCCACTGGTGCTGCCGTGGAAACCAATTTCGTTAAGCCTGGCCATTGGTATCAAGGCAACAGCAAGCTTAAGGCGAACTACGACGACGAGTTGTTGAATGCAAATTTGACCGTAGTCAACGTTGTGGGTAAACGTGTCCCGTTCACGGCGGGGCAACCCCATATCGAATTCAATCGAAGTCTATCGCTCGCAAAAGGGCAAGAAAAGAATATTCGCCTCCGGTTTTTTCAACCCGAGGTCGCGGTTACCGGAAATGATCCGACTGAAAACCCAAACATCGCGGCGCAATTGGTTTTGGCCCTTAGCCAACGGTCCGTTGGCACCAGCATTCTTGAGAAGTCATTCCCCAACAAAATCTTGTACGGCTATCAGTACAACATCGTCTCGATCAGCCGCGACCCGTCGCGATACACATTTTGGAGAAAACAGGATTGCATCCTATGGCCTTCGTTGTCGAGGATGTCCGACGAGAGAATTGCACCTCATCGAATCATAGACTTGAAAGAAGACGAAGTCGCAGCACAGTTTCCCGATCGCCTGTACGCGATGACATCCATCTCGCATCTAGTGATTAACGATGCCTCTATTTCGATCATGTCGCCCGAGCAGAAAGAAGCCGTTCAAGATTGGCTGCGGTTTGGCGGTACGATCATACTGAATGGTCCAGAAGCAATTGGCGGTATTGAATCGAGTTTTTTAAAAGAATTGGCTCCGCTCAACAACACCTCGAATTCTACGATTTCCGTTGAGGAAATTGCACCTCTGAGAACGACTTGGTCTATCAAACAAGTCGGTGGGGAACGCATCCTTTTTTCGCCCGCCAAGCCTATTGCGAAACTGGCTGGGCAACTCAGCGACGGAGCATCGTGGGTTGAATTCGAGGGCGACGGAAATCAAATGGAATCGCTTGAGGGGCTCGTAGCGGAACGACTGGTTGGGCAGGGGCGAATTGTCATGACAACGTTTCCGATGACGGATAGCGCATTCTTGAGTTGGCCATCCTACAGCTCGTTTATTCATAATGTCGTCCTGCGAAAGCCGCGTCGCGCCGTGACCAAGGGTGTCGAAGCGGACACCCTGTATGATGGCGAATTCGCAGGCACGGAGCAGAACCCAGTTCACTCTACGAGACTGCGACTATGGGCTCGCGATTTAGACCCGACCATGACCAAATCCTCCAAG
>CAMBSL010000364.1 GCA_945870455.1 Pirellula staleyi DSM 6068
TGCGTTGCTTCGCAGCATTGCCCAATTTGCAGGAGTGCGGCTGAGTGCCAGTGGTTTTGTTTGGGAATCTTGAGAACTTGCTGATATGCGTTTCTTGCTTCATCGTACTTGCGTTGCAAAAGGTACGTTTCTCCTGCCATCCAATGCGCGCGAGCCACTAACTCAGCAGGCGCGCTATCGATGGATCTTGTTAACGTACTGAGTACTTTTCGGGCGGCATCGAAGTCGGCTTTGGTGATTAAACACCTCGCCAAGAGATAATCGACTTCGGAACTGCGATTGCATTTGGGAAAATCGTTACGAATCCTCAAAACGATTTCCTCAGCCTGATCCCATTCCTTTTTCAATGCAAGCAATTCCGCAGTCCGCAGTAGAATGACGGGCAGCCAGTCTGGGGGGCTGTCAGATTCGGCTTTCGATTGGGCAAACTGAGTCAGCCACGTCCAGTGTGTTTCGGCCTCGGGCCAGCGTTCGAGTTGGTAGAGTGTTTCTGCAAGTTGGAAATGAACGGAAACCTTCAAATCCAAACTCGCACTTTCGTGCTTCAGTGCTAGCTCAAAATCCGTTTGGGCTCCATCGAGATCACCCAGGCCCATCTTGGCTCGCCCTCGCAGCATTTCCGCGTGCGGTTGCAAAGGTTCGGAACATCCCATTTGGATCGCTTGCTCGGACCACTGAAGCGATTCTTGCCATTGACTGGCATCCATCGCATTGCGAGCAAGTCTAACCCTCGCCTCAATCGAAACTGGGGTTTGAGGGAACCGGTGAACGAGTTGCACAAGTATTTCGTTCGAGTTCGAGTTGTCGCCTGCATCCAGCAACGCCATTGCGAGTTCGTACAGCACCGACGCTTGAGGATTGCCAGCAATCGCGAGTCGAATGATCGGATCGAGCGACTCTGCGATATCGATGGACTCACCGACGGCTTTCGAGACTTTGATTTGAAGCAGCTTGAGTTGAATCGCAAGATTGTCATCCAGCTTCTTGTTTGCAAGTCGGTCCAGGTGCGATTTCGCCTCGGTGAAATTCTGCTCATGAAAACAAGCCAAGGCAATTCCCAAAGTAGCTTGAGCGGCGATGTCCTCTGAGTCACCGCGACATCCAAGTGCGTTATGGAAGCATTCTTTGGCGGAAGCGCAATCTTGGCGGCATTCCAAAAGCAGCGAGCCGAGTTCCAGCCAAGCGGCAGGTGAGTGGTTCGATTGATTGCTATCGGTCGGAGCGTTTTTGAGAAATCCTCTTAAACGAGCTTCCGCCAAGTCAAATCGTTGTTTCTGGCGGTCCCACTTAGCATGCAATACGTTTGAATTTTCCATCCAGCGTTGCATCCGTTTGTCATAGAAGGATCGGTGGGCAGCCAACGCTTCGTCACGAAATTGCGTCGTTTTCGCGATCCAATCGGATAGCTTTGAGGCGGTCGCGTCCGACGGTTCCAGTGTCCAGTTGGAAATGGCAGCAAAGTACTCGCATTGAATTGCCAGTTCGGAACCTTGGCATTGATTCGCAACGCTGCGAAAGAGTGTGGCTGATTTTTGAAACTGCTTTGCGGTGTACGCTGCTCGGGCTTCTTGATATTGAGCGACAAGCGGATTTTCCGGTTGTTGAGAAACGCACCGCAATGTGGTCAACCACACGATTGCGGCGAATGCGATCAAGCCAACGGGGAATGCGAACGGTTTTTGCCTTGGAATTCTCATACGGAAACGCATACGAAATGCATGCAGTCTGTATCAAGTGCAATTGGAGAAAGACATCGCCGACAAAAAGTGCAAGCACGCTCCGCCGTGCCGTTCGCAGTCAAGCTTTTGCGCAATTTAAAGGTGTACGCACATTATTTAAAGGTGTACGCACATTCCATGTGCCGGCCATCTCTATTGTTTCGGAATGGAGATTGGTTCCGCAGCAAGGATAGGAGGTTGGTCTTGAAGTTGTGAAATCATCGATTCCACTCTGCTCACGGCTGGCCAAACGCAGCGCCCAACTCTTGCTTGAAATTCAGTTCTTTCGCCATGCAATGTGTTCTCAGGAAAGCAATTTTGGATTTCGAGGTCTGTAGGCTAGACTTGAACGCAACGCGGGATAGGAATACACTAGGGCGGATGTGGCGTCAATCAGCCGTGTGGTGGGATGTGTTTCCTCCCAAAACTCAAACGCTCTCAGATTCGAATTGGTTTTCCGCATAGAATCCATTTATCAGATCGAACGAGTCGTCATGATCCGCGTTTTCTTCCTCTTGATCGGCCTCTCAGCGAACTGCCTTGTTTTGGTTGCGGACGACCCAGGTACGCAGACGAACGTGCTGACGGGTGAGCCTCGGTTCCCACAAGAGCAGATAGATTTTTTTGAGTCGGAGGTGCGCCCTGTTTTGGTTCAGTTCTGTTTTGATTGCCACAGTACGGACGCCCCGGAGTTAAAGGCGGGATTGAGTTTAGACAGTCGTGCGGGGATGTTGAAAGGTGGAGATTCAGGAACTGCAGTCGTATTAGGCAAGCCTGCGGAGAGTCTGCTGATTGCGTCTATTAAGTACGAGGCGAGCGGGATGCCACCGGATCGCAAGTTGGACCGGCGAAGTATCGAAGCGTTGACAAAATGGGTGGAGATGGGAGTGCCATGGCCACAATCGACTTCATCTGCTGGTGATCGCGTCAACGCAAACGGCAAGGATTGGACGAAATTCGATTGGGATTCCGCGCAAAGAAGCCATTGGGCGTGGCAGAGAATTCAGCGTCCCGATGTGCCCGCTCTCCCTGCGGATGCCAAGCAAGGCGATTCGATACTCCATCCGATTGATCTTTTCGTTGCGTCGGGACGAGCCAACGCCAATCTTCCTTGTGTCCCTGTTGCAACTCCCGCTCTTTTGGCACGTCGAATCTATATCGATTTGATCGGCATCCTGCCTACCTGGCCGCAGATAAACAAGTTTACCTCTGCGGCCGAAACGAATTCCCAGTTTGCCGTTGAATCGCTCGTCGATGAACTTCTTGAATCGCCCTTGTACGGTCAACGATGGGGGCGGCATTGGTTGGATGTGGCGAGGTACAGTGATGGTCATGGTGGGTTCCTGGACAACACGGAGTTTAGCGACGCTTGGCGATATCGGGATTGGGTTGTAGACGCCTTCAACCGGGATCTTCCAATCGATGAATTTATTCGATTGCAGATTGCGGGCGACTTAAGGGGCGAGCCATCGGATGCAATCGCTACAGGCTTCTTCGCGCTCGGTCCAACCTATCGATCGGACGGTGGTGATCCAGATAGTATCGCGCAATCCCAAGGCGAGACGCTGGATGATCGAATCGACACTCTGACGCGTGGATTATTAGGGATAACGGGTTCATGCGCCAGATGCCACGACCACAAATTTGATCCAATTCCACAGCAAGACTATTACTCGCTCGCAGGCGTGTTTCAGAACACTTCCACGCGAGATCTGCCGTTGGCATCCGCCGATGTCGTCCAACGCTTCCAGGATCACAAGAAGAATGTGGATGAGCTTGCGGGTAAGATCACACCGCTTACGAAGAAGCTAAAAAGCGAGAATCGTCAAGCAACTGCAGACGAGCAGGCTCTTTTATCCGATTGGATGACTCGGTTGGAAGAGTTCAAAAGAAATTCGCCCCCTCAACTCGACATCGCACATACCCTTCACGACACTGGCAGCGACGACATGAAGGTGGCTTTGCGAGGTAATCTTCGCAAGACGGGTGATGTCGCACCACGCCGGTTTCTTCGAATCTTGTCCGGCAGTGAGCCAATTCATTTCACGCAAGGCAGCGGTCGGGAGGAGCTTGCCAGAGCGATTGCGGATCCATTGAATCCATTGACCGCACGCGTGTTTGTCAATCGCATTTGGATGCATCACTTT
>CAMBSL010000365.1 GCA_945870455.1 Pirellula staleyi DSM 6068
TAGACAGAGTGGGATCGGCCTCGGAGTCGCGTCAGCATTTGTCGAGCATGTTCGCGATCCTCAGGTTTACCAAGAATAATGGCAACACATTCGGCAACGGTGTCGCAGGCTAGCACCAACCCCGAATCGATCTTGTCGATCACGTTGGCTGCCTTCTGGTACGCGAGCCTTGCGACAACTTCGGGCGGAGTCTCGCGGGAGCAGATTCCACATTCTGCATGGGAGTCCGGTTCGAGAACGCGGAAACGATATCCAAATCGCTCAAGGAGTTCGCGACGACGAGGTGAAGAGCTTGCGAGAATGAGTTCTCGACTGTCGGCTTGAAACGAGGGGTGAGGTTCGAGAGACATCTATCCAACGTTGCGCGGTGGCGGAGGGGGTTGCGGAGGAAAGTTTTGCGCAAGCCTTGGCTTGAGCTGCTCCCAAGACGCACGCAGCGATTCGATCAAACGGTGGATGTGACCTGAAGCAAGATACACGCGGCAGCTAACCGCCGACTGGGGATAAAAATTGGTGATAAAATCGAAACTGAACTCATATGGACCGTGACCGATCATGACCGCGTTCGCATACGCTCCGCTGAGAATTTCGTCGCGAATTTTGAGATCGTCGTAGACTTCTTGTGGGTTTTGACGCTTGAGCGGACTTGGGTTTCCGCTGCCAACCGCATTGCCAAGTTGGTTGGGCGGATTGCCTCCGGCCGGACCGCTCGCACTGGACCCTAGCGAATCTGCTGCGGACCCATTTCCAACGCTTGCGGCTGAATTCGGCGGTGGCGCTTGGTTTGCATTTAGGTTTGGGTTTGCATTAGGGTTTGGGTTTGCATTCGGGTTGGATGTCGCATCGGCACCCGGCCAACCATCCACCGTGTTGATGTCGGCAAGGGGAGAGGTTGCCGGTGTTGGTGGTGAGACTGACCCGGTTCCAGATTGGAACGTTCCATTTTGGAAAGGTTGTGTTACGACCGCAGCACTTGGGGCGCCAGGGAGTTCGCCGTATCGATTTCGAAAAAGCTCGATATTGGCCGCTAGGGCATCAATGAATTGAGGCATAACTAAATGCGGCAAGATGACTCTCGCCACAATGGCGTTGGGACGAGGCAAATTTCGGACGAAATCCAAGACGTATTCGGTACCGCCCGTTACAACAATCACACCCGTACTGATCTCGCCTCGCGCAATGTGTTCTGGAATGCGAGCACGCATGGCCGGCATGTTCTCGTTCGGATCGGGTCTGTCATCGGAGGGTGATGGAAACGGCATCGCGCAATTCCGCGGTTGAATAGTCATTAGATCGTTGGGAAAACAGGCACTATCGAAGATGCCTTCCAGCTAGGAAATAGAATAGCAGATTTGGCGAAAGTTGTCCCTAGGAGTGATTCTAACCCAGCACACGCGACAAAAGCCAAAGGGTTTGCAGTACAATCGAGAGACTCTATTTGGAAAAGTTGTCCTTTTCCAACTCGTTTCGCCGTCGGACCCGCTCCTCCTCGTCAATCGTTACCAAAAATGTCTCGGTACATCGTTCGCTGTGGATTGATGCGCGCACTGTTTGTGATGAACGCGCGTACCGAACACCGCCGAGGTGCTATCGTCATCGGCAGGACCAATCGCGGCTTGGAACGAGGCGAAGTGCTTTGCGAAGCCACCGATCATGTGCTTGGGCAAACGAAAGACCCGGCGGTGGGCAATATTCAACGCGAAGCAACTCCCGACGATGAAAACGAACATCGGCGTCTACTCGAACAACAAAAACGCGAATTTGAGACCTGCAAACGACTTATTAGCGAAATGAATTTGCCGATGTCCTTGGTGGACGTTGAGTTGATCTTTGGAGGGGAGCAAGTCGTGGTGTATTACAGTGCTGACGACCGCGTCGATTTCCGAGAATTGGTCAAGCGGCTTTCGACCGAGTACCAAACGCGAATTGAGATGCGTCAAATCGGCGCGAGAGACGAGGCAAAGCTGCTCGCGGACTATGGTGATTGTGGCAAACCGGTATGCTGCAACACGCATTTGTCGGAAATGCCGCCCGTTTCCATGCGCATGGCTAAACTCCAAAAAGCTACGCTCGATCCAAACAAAATCTCAGGCCGGTGTGGTCGCTTGAAGTGTTGTCTTCGATATGAAAACGACACGTACGAAGAACTCGTCGCCGAATTGCCAACGGTCGGAAGTGAGATTGTTACCTCGCAAGGAAAAGGTAAAGTAATAGGAGTCGAGATTTTGGCTCAGCAACTCCTCGTTATCACCGAAGACAATCGTCGGATCTTAATACCTAGCAGCGATTGCCTAACGATTTTGAAAAGAGCCGCCGAGCGTTGATCCTGTTCCAACCTCTTTTGCGAACGCACAAGCTAGTCAATACACACTACCCACTATGAACGAACAAGTTTTGGCAATCATGGAACTGCTACAAAATGACCAGCGCTACCATCTTGATGCATACCAATTTGTACGTGAAGGGTTGGCGTACGCACAAAAAGTGATGAAAATGCCAGCGACCAACGATGAAGGGGCCGAGGAAAAGCAAGACCACCATTTAACCGGTCAACAGTTGTGTCACGCGATCAAAGAGTATGCGCTTGAGCAGTATGGGTTCATGGCCAAGACAGTGCTGAATAGTTGGGGAATCTTCAATACGGGGGACTTCGGCGAAATTGTCTACAATTTGATTCGAGTGAAAGAAATGCGGAAAAGCAAATCCGATCGCCGAGAAGATTTCGACAACCAATACGATTTTGATGAAGTATTTCAGCCGAAATTCGAGCTTAGCACCGATGCAGGCTAGCTCCAGGAAAATTTGGTTTATCGCAATATCGGCTGCTCTGTTGGCTTGGACTTGCTATCTGCTTTGGATCTGCATTCGAATCGCCATGTAGCGGGCCAGCCATAGCCGCTCGCCCAAGGCGAGCAGCAGACGGAAAACTACCACTGGTAACCCGTGCACGTAAGCGAGGCGCTGACTGCAATCCTCGCTCACGCGTCGGGTTACCAAATTTCAGCCGCTTCGCTAGAAGCACTCTTGTTCGAATGGAAAGGAAGGCGAGTGGCCTCAGCCCTACTTTTTTGTCGGGAAATCCCGGAACTTCCATTCGGGAGAATTCGGTGGATCCGGAAGATTAGGTGTTTTTCCCAGCCCGAAATCTTCTGGTTTCAAATTCGCATTTTTCCAGTAGTTCGGAGTCTGAATGAAACCGTAGAAGCTCGGATAGTAGGAATCGACATACGACACGTCCGCTTTGGTAGGCACCGCTTGATCCGTAAGTTGATAAGCAGCATTGACGATCAGCCGTCGCAAGTTCTCATCCACTAGATCCACCGAAGCGCCAGCAGTGGTGCAAAGTGCTTTGCCAGTGCCGCTTCCGTTTGGCCTCGGATAGGTCCGCACCCACGCCAAAGGTTGCATGGGGGAGTTCTTTTCGCCAGCGATGGCCGGCGACGCAGGATCGAGGGTCTCTGTCACAGCACCTCGCAACAAGACCGTATCGGAATCGCTGAGATGGATGACACCGTAGATATCCGAAGGAGTAAAAATGTCCCCGACGCCACGAAGAATCGGATGTTTTGAATTGACTGCCTCGACCACGCTTCGTCCACCTTGCCCCTTGTGTTTGCCGTGGTGGCTAACCCATGTCTCACCTAAGATTTTTAGTCCAAAGTCGCCGAACGCAAGTCCTCCAAAATTCCCTTTTCCCTGGAAAGCATGCGTGGCTGTACGAATCCCGATGACGGGTTTTCCAGCATTTAAAAACTGAGTAATGTGCTTTGCTTCTTCGTCCACCGGATTTCGGAACCGAGTTCCGATGATCATCAAGTC
>CAMBSL010000366.1 GCA_945870455.1 Pirellula staleyi DSM 6068
GCTGGCGGCGCAAAACATCACGCTTCAACAATTGACCGATGCCGCACAAAAAGCAAACGTTCTCGCAGGAGGTGGCATCATGGTGCGTCCGCCACGCGAATCGTTGATTCGAATTAGCGGTCAGAGTCTTTCTTTGGAAGATATCGAAAACACGCCGGTTCTATGGCGAGGCAAGCGGGCGGTGCTCATCAAGGAAGTTGCCGAGGTCCGTTTCGGCGGTCCCGTCAAACGTGGCGACGGCAGTGTCCGCGTCAAAACGGATCAGGGCATCGAGGGAGGTTCGGCGGTTATACTCGCGGTCCAAAAACAACCCGGTGCCGATACGCTTCAATTGGATCGCAAGATTGGTACCGTCCTAGACGCCCTACAAGCCGACTTGCCACCCGACATTCTGATCGAGCGAAGAATTTTTAAGCAGGCCGACTTTATTCGTTCCGCAATCGACAATGTAGTCGAAGCGGTTCGCGATGGAGCGATCTGGGTTGTCGTCGTTCTATTCCTGTTCATGTGGAACTTCCGCACAAGTATCAGTTCGCTAACAGCGATGCCGATGTCGATCTTTCTAACCTTCATGATCTTTCATTGGTTTGGGATCTCCATCAACACCATGACGCTTGGTGGGATCGCGGTCGCTATCGGTGATTTGGTCGATGATTCGATTGTGGATATCGAGAATATCTATCGTCGGCTCAAAGAAAACCGACAACTGCCGATCGAAAAACAGCGTCTGGCACTCGACGTGATCTACGATGCATCGTGTGAGGTTCGCAATTCGATCGTCTATGCCACGTTGATTGTCGTGTTGGTTATTTTGCCTTTGTTCTCAATGGGTGGACTCGAGGGGCGAATGTTTGCACCGTTGGGCTTTTCCTACATGGTGTCCCTTTTAGCGTCGCTTGTCGTCTCGCTGACTATCACACCGGTGCTTGCGTACTACCTGTTGCCTGGCGCGAAATTCCTAGACGATCGCAGAGATCCTTTTTTGCTTCGCATTCTAAAAAGTGTCGCGGGCCGAGTGTTGCGAATCACTTTGCGAAATGCAAATGCCGTTCTTGTTTTAACCATGATCTGCGTCGCGCTCTCGTTAACTACATTGGCTTGGATGGGTGGAGAATTCCTCCCTCCGTTTAACGAAGGGACTTTTACGATCAGTTTTCAAACGGAACCGGGTACCAGCCTGATCGAAAGTCAGAGACTCGCCGAGCGAGCGGAGCAGATGCTGCTCGATATTCCTGAAGTCGTTGCCGTGTCTCGACGTACAGGGCGAGCTGAGTTGGACGAGCACGCTGAAGGTGTGAACTCCTCCGAAATTGACGTTCGTATCCAAGAACATCAGCGAAATAAGCCTGGGTTATTTGCCTCGGTGATTCGGTTGATTCCGATTGCTCACCTATGGGGGTTCGAGACCGTTGGCCGTCCCAACGAATCCGTGATGGCAGATATTCGCGATAAAGTGACACTCATACCTGGCATCAAAGCCAACATTGGGCAACCTATTTCGCATCGATTGGATCACATCATGTCTGGCGTGCGTGCTCAGATTGCGGTTAAGGTTTTTGGCAATGATCTGCGTGAACTGCGCAATGCGAGTCAAGACATATACACCGCCATGAGCCAGGTTCCAGGCGTTGTCGATTTGCAACTGGAACCTCAAGTCGAAGTGACGCAAATTCGACTGCAAGTTCGTCGCGAAGACGCTGCTAGATATGGTCTCGCCCCCGGCGATGTTGCTAGCCTGTTGGAAACCGCTTACAAAGGCCGAGTCGTTTCGCAGGTATTGGATGACGATCGTTACTTTGGAATGGTTGTCTGGTATGACGAAGCGTCCCGAAACGATCCAGATGTGATTGCTCAAACGATTATCGACACACCCTCGGGGCGTCGTGTGTCACTTGCGGAAGTGGTAGACGTACTGGATACGACGGGCCCAAATACGCTCAATCGAGAGCATGTTCAGCGGCGCATTGTCGCGTTCTGCAATGTCCAAGGCCGCGACCTTGCGAGCGTCGTTTCGGACATTCGCAAATTGACGCGGCCCATCGAGGAGCGGCTTCGCGAATTGCCAGGCGATTACCATATCGAATTTGGAGGACAATTCGAAGCACAACGAGACGCAAATCTACGATTGCTTCTTCTCGGTAGCCTATCGGTGGTTGGCGTATTTCTTTTGTTGGTAAAATGTCTCGCATCCTGGCGAGCCGCCTTACAAGTTTTGGTCAACATCCCATTGGCGGCGATGGGCTCTATTCTCACCCTCTTGATCGTCAATCAGCCGTCGGCAGAAGCGTTGGCGGCTGCGTCGTGGTGGCAGTGGCCCAGCGTTTGGATTGGAGCGACAACGCTATCCGTTGCTCATTGGGTCGGTTTTGTCACGCTGATCGGGATTGTCAGTCGCAATGGCATTATGATGATTTCGCACTATATGCACTTGATGGAGCACGAGGGTGAGGAATTCGGAGAAGCGATGATCATACGAGGGAGTCTCGAACGCTTGGCTCCGGTGATGATGACCGCCACGACTAGCTTCATCGGTTTGTTGCCATTGGTTATGGGAGCTGGACAGACAGGCAAAGAGATTCTGTATCCGCTAGCTCTCGTTGTCTTTGGAGGAATGCTCACGTCGACGATTTTAGACCAATTGGTCACGCCAGCCTTGTTCTACCGTTTCGGACATAAGCGATGAAAGCAGGATTAGCGCCCTGTCCTTTTTAGTTGCAGGACTTTGCTAAGATGCATGTTTGGTTTCGAGGATAATTTGCCATTTCGAAAGTGCTGGGTTTGGTTGACATGTTGCGACGATTAATGATTTTGACTTGCGTTACGCTTTCACTTCAATGCTGCAATGCGAGGGCTGACGACGCCATTTCCATTGCAACCGGGGACGCAAAGGGACCGAAGCAGCCTCAGGCGGCAGTTGCGGCCGACGGAACAGTTTATGTGGTATTTGGATCGGGTGATGAAGTCTCCTTTTGCAGTTCCACAGACAATGGAAAGAGTTTCAGCACACCTGCAGTCGCTTGTCGTGTTCCAAATCTCTCGCTTGGAATGCGACGCGGTCCTCGCATCACTGCCTTTGGCGACTCGTTAATCGTCACTGCGATCGGCGGAAAACAGGGCAGGGGGAAGGACGGAGACGTGCTCGCATGGCGATCGAACAATCGCGGCGAAACCTGGAGCGGACCTGTTCAAGTTAACGACAAAAATGATTCGGCGAGGGAAGGGTTGCATGCGATGACCGTTTCTGCGACCGGCGAAGCGTGGTGTACGTGGTTAGATCTTCGCAATCAGCGCACGGAACTTTATGCCTCAAAGTCAGTAGATGGTGGAGCGAGCTGGTCACGAAATCAACTTGTCTACCGTTCTCCGGAAAAGAGTATTTGCGAATGCTGCCATCCATCGATGGCAATTCACGACAAGACCATCCAAGTGCTTTTTCGCAACTCACTCGCTGGCAACCGCGACATGTTTTTGGCGTCCGTGAAGCAAGATGGCAGCGAGATCAATGTGAATTCGAGACAGGTGGGAAACTTGCACTGGAAATTGAACGCATGTCCAATGGATGGCGGCATGCTTTCTATTGATGCGAAAGGCTTGGTCTCAACGGTGTGGCGACGCGGTAGTGAGATTTTCACGGCGACCGACGACAAGTCCGATGAACGACTAATCGGAATAGGCGAACAACCCTGGATTACATCGACAAAGGATGGTCCGTTCGTAGTTTGGAGCGCGAGACGCGGCGGTGAGTTAAAAATGAA
>CAMBSL010000367.1 GCA_945870455.1 Pirellula staleyi DSM 6068
GAAAGCTGCCGCCCGCTAGTCCTGCTAGCCCAAGTTGCAGATACGTCCGTCGATGCATGACATACTTCCACTAATCGAGATAAAGAAATTCTGGCGAATTGACCATGGACCACATAATGTCTTCGATCATCCGACGGCGGTCTACTTTAGGTTGTGCAAATTCTGTTTCGAGCGTCGTTAACTCGCTCGCATCCGGCTGACGATTGAAGATGGCCAAGTAAAGCTCTTGAATGATGGATGCCGAATCGCGACTAGTGGCCGATAATGCCTGGCAGCGTCCACCGTCGGCAGTGATGCGGCGCTGGATGTGGCCAGCATTCATTAAGTGCAATGTCTGCGTCATGGTGGCCGATGCCATCCGTTCGCAAGGCGGATCTTGATTTGGATCGGGGCGTCCGAATGCATCTAGTAACTCCGAATTCGTTCGGACCGTCCATAGCTGTATCGCACGGGTGCCTTTGGGCATCCCCTCGAAATCCTCGTCCTGCTGAGTGATGTCCGACAACGCGTCCGAAAGGACTTCCGCTCGGAGGCGTTTGCGATAGTGCCGCGAGAAATTGCGATTGTCGGATGCGTTGGTCTCGTTTGGGCGCGAAGACAGAGCATAAACGTGACTGGTAAAAATAGCGTGTAAAAGCTTCTTGTTGTCGAAGCCGACCTCGCGAAAGTATTCCGCAAGCGCAGTTAGCAACGCTTGATTGCTGGCGGGGTTGGTCGCTCGCAAATCATCGATCGGATCCACAATTCCTACTCCCATTAATTCGGCCCAAAGCCGGTTGACGGCAACTTGGGCAAAGTAGGGGTTGTCCGGAGATGTCATCCAATCGGCGAGCGCCACGCGTGGATCCTCATTCGGTGAAGTCTCGCGAGCCTCACCGAAGAGAGTTTTAGGGAGTAAGACTTTGTCGGTTAGCGGATGGCGGACTTCGCCCTTGGCTTTTGTAAAAACGATCTCTTCGCTACCGGAAATCGGAGGGGATAGACCTGTACCTTTGTAGCCCACGCGTGCGAAGTGGGCTGCCATTCCATAGAAGTCCGACTGACCATAGACTTCGAAAGGATGCTGATGACATTTCGCGCACTCCATCCTCAAACCTAAAAACAACTGACTGACCATGGTGGTGATCTCGGCTGGTTCACGTCGATCGCGAAAGATGGTCACTGCGCCGTTACGCCAAGTGCTGCCCTGTGCCGTTACCAACTGTCGAGCGAATTGATCGTGAGGAATGTTCTTGCGAAATACATCACGCAGCCAAGCATCGAGGCTGTAAGTCGTTTTGATACCGACGCGATAGGGATTAGGACGAAGGAGATCGGCCCACTTGTTTGCCCAGTAATCCGCATACTCGGGTCGATCGAGAATTTCAGACACCCATCTGGAGCGTCTGTCGGGCGCGTCGTCGCGCAGATATCGGTTTACCTCGTCCAGCGAAGGAATGCGGCCTATCGCATCTAGGAAGAGTCTTCGCAAAAACTGTGTGTCGTTGCATGGCTCGCTGGGTAGGATATTGAGCGTAGCCAACTTGTTGTAGACTAGATCGTCGATAAAGTTGTTTCGAGGAAGTGCGACGTATCTCTCAGAAGGCACGGATTCAGGTCGCGGCACAGCAGTACTCCATGTCGCAATCATGCCCATGTAGCGCGCCATGATCGTGCCTTCGCCCGGTAGTTTCCCAGCTTGCATTCGACCATCCGTAGCGATCGAAACAACGGCTGGTTCGTTGGATTGAAACGCGCACATTTTGGTGACATCTCGAACGGTGCCATCGCTGTACTTGGCTGTTACGACAAGCAACTCGGATTGGCCTGCGACCAACGAATGCGGCTCAGGTGTTATGTGGATGCTAAGCAATTTAGGATCGGCATCGGTGGTCCTGGCAACTCCGAATTCAATCCATTGCAATAGCAGTCGATAATCTTCGTCCGCTTCGGTGAATCGAATTCCCCCTCCGTGCGGCAGCTTACCCGTCGCCTTGGTGAGCAAAAGACTCTCCGTGGGAGAAGCCATCGACAAACGACGGCCACGGGAGTTCTTGACAATCGCCTCGAAATCCATGTTGGCATCAAAGCCGAGCAGCGACAATGCAAATCCATTCTGACCGCGAGCTTTTCCATGACAAGGGCCCGCATTGCATCCGCGAGCGGTCAAGATAGGCTGAATATCAAGTTCGAATTTGCGAACTAGATTGGCGTTTGGATTGTTAGTGTTCGTTGGCTCCGTTGCGCAGCATTCCGTTAAAGTCCAATTCAAAGTCCAACCCAATATGAAAATCACACCAGGGAGAAAGACCCAGTTGAATGTTGGATATGGAAACCAAAACCGCGAGTGCATAGGGGATTGGAGATATCGTAGGTGGGATGGAATGCGGGCAGGCTGCGTGTGTCAACCTCATTGTAACGAAAACTAACGCGGGAAGCAATTCTGGCTAGGCACGCAATACCCGACACTCAGGCACGCTCTGCCGTGCCGTTCGCAGTCAAGCTTTTACCAGGATTCCCGGTGGACGGCACATGGAATGTGCCTACTACTCTAGGTGGACGGCACATGGAATGTGCCTATTACTTTGACTTTTGTCGTCTGTGTCTTAGTGGTGCGGAAAGACGGCCAAAGGCGGCAGGGATCGAATTTAGCTTTGCCGGTTTAGGGCAAAACGATTTCTACGCGTTGCCCAGACTTGCGAAATTCTAGTCCCGATTCTTTGCCAATCAATTTCAAAATATCGTCGATGGTCGAATTGTTAAGTGTGACGTCAATTGTTTTTGACCCGAGTTTAGGTGGCAAAGGGAGCGGTGCGAATTCTAGTTGTGCTTGAGCCGCAAGTGAACGAATGACGACCTCCAACTCCCCTTTGAGCGGTCCCGAGAAAACAGAGATGCCTTGTTTTTTTGTGTCCGGCTTCTTCACGGGAAAGAGTGGCCGCACTAAATCGCGATGAGCAGCGACCGGGGCTTGGATATTATAGTCACCCGTTTTGGTTGCTTTGCTAACGGCACCAGGCCAACGCGCTCGCCAGTCGCGCCAGTATCCCTCTCCGATTCGCTTTACTTCACTTGCCTTGTACAACCAAGTTACGTTGAAAGCCTCATTCCCGGACCTTTCCAGCGAAATGATTTTCAGATGATTGTTTTCGTCGGCCAAGCATAAATCAAAACCGCTGAGCAAGCAAAGACTGATTGACGCGGGAGACGATTTGCGAAACTCAAACTTCTTCCACAAGTCGTATTCTAAGGTCGTTTCGTTCAGCTCTTGCAGACCATAGCGACCGACGAATTCATCGAAAATTTTGGATGGTACCGATGCGTCTGACCAACCAAACGGCGTTGAGTCAATACGTGTCAGTGAGCTACCAGCACGATACGCGCAGAGTCTCCAATAGGCTGCTTCTATGCTGGCTTGCTTCGGTTTGGGGACGATTACCAAGACTCCATCCACGGGAACAAGTGCACCATCGACGCTTGCCGCAGCTCGCGTCAGAAACGTTTCTAAAGTCTCTTCTTGCTTCTCGATCTCAAATTTCGTGTCTTTCGCAATTCTGCGATCGATCCAAATTGAAATTCCTTGCTCTTTTGAAATGACTTCCAGCAGCGACTCGAACGGGGCTGAAACATACGTTCGACACGGAGATTGAAGTCTTTGCTGCAGTTCTATGGAAGCTGCCGTCATGCTGGGATGATTAGGTGCCATCTGCCCGAATGCATGCGATTGCAAAACAAGAAGAGCGATCGAAGCAAGA
>CAMBSL010000368.1 GCA_945870455.1 Pirellula staleyi DSM 6068
GGAATCGCATCGAACGGCTACCGGGCCGAGGCAGCGGGTGGTGCTGAAGCCAACGGATCATGCACTGCGTGTCGACAACTCGAATAGTCGTATAATCAAGAAGCACTTGACCTACGAAACGAAAAGCTTGGACGGGTATTCATACGGAACAACAATGCAATAATCCAAAAAGCACGAATTCCACAAAAAGTGGCGAAGGCCACTTGCCAAACCTAGGACTACATGGTTGCTCGCCTAACGTGAGCGCCATTCGGCTTAGGTCCGCCCAAACAGACTTCTCTGCATCCTGATCAGACAGTGGCGAACCGAGGTGTATAGCAATAAGCCGAAAAGGATGCCCAAGCAGTCGGCCCAAAGGTCATTCCAGTCCGCGGTTCTTCCTACCGGAATCTGAAGCAGTTCGTCCAAACAAGCGTAGAGGATTCCGATCACACCCGCGAAGAGAACGTTACGGAAAGGGCGAGAACTGTTCGTTGGAAGCGCCCAAGATAGCAGAAATGCCAAGCCTGCAAATGCAACGGCGTGGATGAACTTGTCGCTGACGATGAACTTGTTGCTAATGTGGAGGGGAGGAACTGCATTGGCAGGAATATGGGTCGAGATAAACATCAAGACCCAGTAACATCCCAAAGCGATCACCGCAATTCTCAGCCCGCTGATGGTCGCTCTCATTGATACGCTAATGTCTTCAGTTAGTCCCACCACCACTGATCTGCAGCAAGGTCAGCGGGCGCTGAAATTTTGTCCCGTTGCATATCGACTTCCTTGTCGACTTTGGTGGTCGATGGGTCGATTAATTTTCTTGCTGCGATGTGAACACCTCCTCCGATTGGAGTTACCAACTGCGAATCTCTCCAAACCGCATTGACGGCGGTCTCAACTTGAGTCACGCCGACTGCTGTGTTGACGCGAAATTTGTTCTCGTCCGCGAAGATACCCAAGTTCCAACCTGATTTTTCATAAAGATTGCGGTCCTGGATAAACGCCGCAGCAATACTGATATCGAACAAGTTCCGCATTTCGAAGAAGACCGGAATAACCGATGCCAAATCATCAAACTTGGCTGTGAATTCTTTGGTGAATTCATTGCTTGCTCGATCGCCAGAAGCTCCAACGCTTTTTCGTTTTCCGTCGTTTTGGACGGTTTCCTTTTCACCCGACAACTTGACACCACGACCTTGAAGTCGCATGGCGGTACCGGATTCGTTGGTTGCAACCGAGTTGTAGTCCGCTTGGAAATACCATCTTTGCATGGAGCTCGTCGTTCCGCTGTTGTTGGAACGCTTGACCCAACTGGCCAACGGGATGATAGGATCTTCCAAACCAAGACCGATGAGCTTCATTCGGTAGTCGGCTTCCACCAGAACTTGAGCAAAGTGGGTGGTTGCTGGCACTCCTTTTATTGAGATGGTTTGCATTCCAAGCGACTGCTTCAATCCCATGGCAAATTGACGTGGATCTAAACCACGCGAGATTTGAGGCCCATACTCGGAATGATAGCGTTTCATCCGCATGAGACCTTCTTGGGTTGGGTCGATCGAGCATCCGATGGTCGAGGTCGCACCGTCGTTTGGTGCAAATGCCCGCAATGCGATAACCAAGTCTTCCAGTTTGAGAGTTGCTCGACCTGAATTGAGGCCAACCATTCGGTTGTTCACGTCTCGGTGCCAAAGTTCGGCTGGCCCGGCAATCACAATATCTTGCGAGTCCGGCATGTAGAAGACGTACTCGAGTCGACTCAATCCGGCCAAACTCAAAACTTCGTCGGTTAATGCTTTGCCTTGCGATTGCTGGCCCGCTACGAATTTTTCCAAGCGATTTAAAGATACTTTTCGGAGAGGGGAGGTCGTTACAGTTCCGCGAGGCTGGTTTTGAAGCGTTGCCATTCGCTCGGCGAACGCAATTTTGGGGTCAACGTGAGTTACTCGCAGCACGCCACCCGCATCGATATCGATACCAGCAACACCGGCCGCAGATGCAGCAACCCCAGCAGCGCCACCGCCACCGCCCGCACCACCACCTCCGCCACCGCCCCCTTGACCAAATGCCGTCGGTGCAGCCAGCAAGCAGGTGATTGCGAATGAAACGAAGTGTTTTGAAAAGATTTTTAGACGCATGCCAAAGTCCCTTGGGTTGCGAAGCAGATGAGAAAACGGGAATTCCGACGGAAAAAGCGATCCTGAGTCATTCTACGATAGTTGCTATTCGTCCGGGTAGCAACATTTTGGGCGAAATGGGTCAAATCTAGAACGGAATTCTTGGGCGTAGCCCCTTCTTCTCCGGATTAATTCGAAAAAGTTTGACCGGGGAGAACGCAAAGCGGGTTTTCCACTTGTGGGAAAATTTCCAAATCAACATGTTCCGTTGGACAAAGTTCGGGAATGCTATGAGCCTCTCGGTGAATTCTTGCGCTTTTTCTTACGCGTTGGGGCTGTCGGCTTTGGGGAGCTTAGTGGTACTTGGTGGAACTTGACGGCTAACTATCGTACGAGGGTTAAGACAATAACGGACTGAGTTTTCGGGCAGGATTTGCGTAGTAATGATTTCAGAAAAACGTGCGGCATGGATCGTTAATGTTCTTTCCATTGCGATTCCATTGGTCGTTGCGGTGCTGCTTGGTATTCGGACGAAAATCGAGCTTGGCGCTTGGACCAAAGTCCTGCCGCATGTCATTGGCGTTATCAATACGTTGACTTCCTTGCTGTTAATCCTTGGACTTTCTGCACAGAAATGGAAAAGAATCGATCTGCACCGATACTCCATGACCGGAGCATTTTGCCTTGGAGCCGTTTTTTTGGTTTGTTATGTTACTTACCACTTGTCGAATCCTTCGACCACGTTTGGCGGGGAGGGTTTCATTCGAATCGTGTACTATATGGTTCTCATCTCGCATATTGGAATGTCTTTAATCGTTCTTCCGTTCGTGCTTCGCGCATTTTTGTTTGCCGTGACGAACCAGATTCAAAGACATCGCCGAGTCGCAAAGATCGCATTTCCCATTTGGTTGTACGTCTCGATTACGGGCGTGATCGCCTACCTGATGATCTCACCGTATTATTCGACCCATTGAGATTGGGAATATTGCCGCCTTTCACTATCGTGCGCTTCACGCGTTCGTCCGCAAAAAGCAGGATGACGGCACTGGAGTAGTGCCTGCTGCCCTCGGTTTTGGCGACATTTGCCAGTTAACGGAACCTTTTTTGCTCAAGTGGGTTAATTGGAGTGCAAGAAACTCCTCACAGTGCGGTCAAATCGATTCAAAACCCAGAACTAACGGTCCGATCCGACTAATTGACTTCTCATTGTGGGAGAGTACTGGCGATCGATTGACGGTGAACTAAAGTCAAAGTAACCAGCAAAATCACATTTTGGCGTGACGCGATCTAACCTGGCAGCATTTATTCCATGCAAAAACAAGCTATTCTCAGAAAATCCCTTGCGATTTTGATCGCGGTTTCCGGCCTACGTTCGATGGCAGCAATGGCTTCTGGCAGCCCCGACACTGTCGGTGTTTTAGCTGCCATTACTGAGCCTGCCAACGCGGCGGAACTCGGACTGACCCAGGAGCAAATGGAGCGACTGGAAGCTCTTATCAAGCAACACGAGAGCCAAGCCCTTGCCTTTGGAAGTCAGGTGAGAGAGTTGCCACCCAACGAGAAGCGAGAAAAAACCCTCGAAAACCTCCGTAGCGTCGAACGAATGGGAATGGCTCT
>CAMBSL010000369.1 GCA_945870455.1 Pirellula staleyi DSM 6068
GTGGAAGCGGTCAACCAAGATTTGGCCTATTTGGATACAGTCGATCAAGCCAATTGGACCATCGCTTCGACATTTTCCAAATGGATACCCAATACAACGAACTTGATGAGTTGGACGATTGGAAATTACGGTTTTCGCATGAGTCTCGATCCACAAGTGCCTGCCGTCATCGAACGCAACCTAGAGATTGAGCTCAAGACTTGGTTAAACAATCAGGGACTGGAGATTTCGGACATCGGTGCGTGGGCCATTCATCCGGGTGGACCTCGCATCATTCAAGCAACGGGCAATGCGCTCGGACTTGCACAAGAATTCTTGCAACCCTCTCAAGCCATTTTGGAGAACTTTGGGAACATGTCTTCGCCGACGGTCCTATTCATTTTGGAGAAGCTGGCGATGGAAAAACCAGATGCCAGCTCGTGTGTCCTGTTGGCCTTCGGCCCCGGCCTTTGCATCGAAGCGGTTTTATTGAGGTCCAAGTCCGAATTCTGATTTTGAATTTCTATGGCGAGGAGCAGTCGAGCGGACCGGTCGAGTACGATTAGTGCACAGCGAATTGCCTCAGATGCATGCGTTAGCGAAGCAATTCAAGCAGGCGGTTTTGCCGTCATGGGAGAGCCCAAACGCATCGAAATTGTCTCGCTTTAGTCTGTCATTTCGCAACACTTTTAACCAAATCAACCGCAACGATATTCTCGATGCTGCGAGTATCGGTTTTTTGGGTGTACATCTCCTGGCGTATCGTTCGGCCTGGAAAGTCGTCACAGGAGAGCATCTTGACGCTCATCGGTCCTGCTTCGTTCGATTCCGTCCACTCGTAGACATCTGCTTCGTATTCTTTTTCCGATAAAACTACCTTCTCCGTTCCAGTCCGTATTGCCTTAAGCGATGGCAACTGGAATTGCTCCAGGCTGACTGAGGGTGGAACTCGAAACGTTGCGGCAAACTCAAAGGTTTGTGATGGGTTGTCGATTCGCGTTCCATCATGTCGCTCCACCAGCGTCTGGCTTTCGACAGCAACCTTTGTGTCGGACTTGTCCGTCAGAACAAGCGTTTCCGTTTCGACCACGGTTCCGTTGGGATTGGTGACTTCTTTTCTGCGAACGACCTTGGTCCCAACTTGGAAACGACTCCAATTTCCGAATTGAGGATTTATCGCCACCGGATAACTTTCCGATCCATTGGATTGGACGCCACCATTATTTGCTTGTTTGACTTTACCATCCGACGATTCTCGGGTGCCGCAACCCACCTCGAAGCAACAAGCCGAGGCGATCAAAATGCAATGAAGCGAGATCTTCTTTTTCGTAGACATTGGCAATCACTTCTGCATGGTTAGGACATGGGGTATCTGAAAAAACAAGAGTGCGTCGTCTTCACTTTTTTGCCTTCGGCTTTGGTAATTTTCCTTGGCTCTCTTCGTCAGCCACGGCCGCATCCTCTCGTTTGACGGCTGCCTGTTGCTCCGCAGTAAGCTCTGTTGTTGGAATGACAGTTTCTGAGCTACCGCATCCGCTTACAAAACTAAAGACAAACAAAGAAGAAACCAAAATTCTTGCAGCCATACCGACAGCCCCTTGTTGAAACTAAAAATTAAAGAAAAAAGCAACGTTTGCGAACCGAACACTCATTTCTAGCGAAACAGATCAAGCTGTCCGGTGAAGGTTCGCAGATCACTCGGGAATCCACCGGGCGGTTCGCACCGCTCCGGTTCACAACAATTGATCGAATCAAAAGTCAATGACATTCGACTTTCGAATGCGGACCAAAAACCAGAACGTCAAGACCTATTCGAGTGCTTCCGTCACGACTCCGTCATCAATAACACAGGCTCGCATCCATACAAGTGGGTCGACCGAGAAGGACGCGAATCGAACAGAACCGTCACCGAATGTAGCGTTCAAACCGCCTGGGTGACTTGAGCCGAAATAGCGTCGCCATGTCGTACCGGTTGTTCCCAATGGCCCTCGCGCATCGTTGAACCAATACACGTTTTTATCCGAATCGGACTTAGGTGGGAAATGGTATCGAAGAACGCACTCATCCCAACCGGCGTTGTTCCAGCGTTCGTTGTCGCCCCCGTCTGCACCATGTCTCGATGCAGGCAAGTGTTTTTCAGCGGCCATGATTGAATTGGAGGTTCCATCGGTTACGTCGGCCATTCGGCGCTTTGCGCCTTGTGCGGACCAAGTGATGTATCCTTTGCGGCCGCCAACGTTGCCCCAGTTTTCCACTGTTCTCTCGTTGCGTCTTGGCTCCAATCCAAGTGGTGGAGCAGGAATATCCCCTAAATTCTCGTGAACTTCACCTTGATAAAAACCGGCGCAACCAGCATAGTCGCAGCGACCAAACAAAGCGGACCCGTACCCCGTGGGTGCCCGACGAGATGGGCAGTAATACGTTGAGATGAGTGAACGAGCAACCGAGTCTTCGCCGTTGTAATTTGGCGGTCGGCTAACATGGATGGCTGGCAAATCAAAATTGGCGAGATTGTAAACGTTGGTCTGTTCAATGTAGGGAAGGATTTGAAACCAATGGCTCCAGCCTTTTGGGTGCGCTGCGTTGCAGCATGTGCTTCCTTCGTACTGCCCGGGAGCTTCGTTGTACTGCATTCCCGGCAGGCTCGGATCTCCATCGTATGGACCCTTAGGCATGTACTTGAGGGCCGATTCATGGTTCATGAAAGCCAATCCAATTTGCTTCATGTTGTTGCTGCACTGCATGCGTCTTGCAGCTTCACGAGCTGCTTGCACTGCGGGCAAAAGCAAACCAACCAGAATACCGATGATGGCAATGACCACCAACAACTCGACTAGCGTAAAGCCAGCCCTAGCTCTCTTCCCAAACTGAAACAACATGTTACACCCCTAACATAATAAAAGTACCGCCTAAGTTCCGCTGTTCGACGATGAACAAAGAACGACTGAGACTCAATGCCAAACAAAGCCGTCGTTTGCGTTCCCAGTTTTCAGCTCGATGGTTTGGGATTGTAGAGGCGACGAAAACGGGTGCTAGCCTTGGAGAGGCATCTTCACAAAGTCTTCAAATTGGTGGCAAACGTTAGATTGCCAATTTTGACACTAAGGGCGTTCCAGCCACAAAATGACAGCGTGTAAAGTCAACAAGCGATCCGTTATCGCGCCATGTTAAGAAGCAAAGAATTGCATGTTTAGAATTCGCGTAGATACCCGATACCAAATAGGTCAGTACCAGGTAGGTGCCAGGCAGTACCAGGTGGGTGCCAGGCACCTACCTTGACGGTGCGACTTGCTGACGGTACAATTGTTGCAAAGGAGATTTGAAATGCCTCGTACACCCCGTGCTGAACAGTTTGACCCGAACAAAGTTGGTATCGTCCACCTGATCCAGCGCTGCGTGCGAAGGACCTTTCTGGCTGGATTCGATGAAACGACCGGAAAAGACTTTTCCCATCGCAGGGAATGGATTCGCGCGCGCATGGAACGACTCGCCTGCGTCTTTGGTATCGACGTCCTGTCCTACGCGATTCTCTCAAATCACCTCCATATCGTCGCTCGGACTCGACCCGACATTACTTGTGAATGGTCAGACCACGATGTCGCGCTGCGATGGCTCCGCATTTTTCC
>CAMBSL010000370.1 GCA_945870455.1 Pirellula staleyi DSM 6068
AGCGCGACGGTTTCTAAGGATTTCCAAATGGAATTGATTGTCACATCTGCGGATCGAGTCGTGACGGGATTGGTGATTGCGGAAAATGAAGTTTCGATGACCATTCAATCGGTGAACGAAAAGATCGTGATACCGAAAGATGAGATTGAGAGCAGGAAACCATCTCAGGTTTCGTTGATGCCCGAAGGGATACTTCAGCCACTATCGTTTGCACAAATCCGCGATCTTGTAGCCTATTTAACCAATCCGACTCAAGTCAAATTGCCTGAAGGTGCGTCGAGCAATTAGAGTCGCCTTTCGCCACCTAGGCTGAATTTTGGGGTCGTCTACTTTTTGGCGGCAGTTTGATAACCCGACGCGTAAGCGAGGATTGCAGTCGGCTCCTCGCTTACGCGTCGGGTTACCATCGCGTGGCACGAGCGCGCTCGCTCATGAATCCATGGGCGAGACGCCCATCTTTAGCCACAATTCGTAGCAAGCCAGACTCGAAATCCCAATGGATTTGCGTGATCCCAGCGCGTTTTCTCCCCCTCGCCCCGTTTTCGGGGAGAGGGGGTCGGGGGGTGAGGGGTGGTGCCCTGAAATGGAAGCCTCCGGTTCAGTTATTTGTTTAACCTTCGGAAACGCAGTTAGACATTTAATTCACGATCAAAAAACAGTGTAAACCCCTCACCCCCAGCCCCTCTCCCCGAGTACAGGGCGAGGGGAGCAAGATCAAAAGATGTGGGTAAAGATGAGGCGAGACGCCCATGCCACATTCGAATACCCATTATCACAATCCATTAAAGCAACAAGCCGTTAAGCGAGGGATTGCGGAGGTCTCTCGCTTACGCGTCGGGTTATGAAATTACAGACTAACCGCGAAAGCACGGGGCACCTTGTGCGAAGCAATAGCCCGACAATCGGGCAGTTTGTTGACCGATCGCCCCCTAGCTCATGTTGCTCGGTTTACGAGGCATTTTGCGCGGATAGGGCGGGGATTGTTGCGGCGGTGGTTCGGTATTGTTTTCTTCTTGCCATTGATCCCGCTCTTCGTCGGTCGCGTAGTACTTGAGCCAGCCTTCCATGTCGTTGTCTTGCAAGCAGTGCCAGTGCAAGAAATTACGATGTTCTGCAATTCGCTTTTCGTATGCTGGCAAAATGTCGCGTACGATCAAACAATAAAGCTGACGATCGCTTAGATGATCTGTCAGTGCAAGCAAAATACGTTGGCTGTAGAGTTGATGAATGGTTTGCCAGAGCAAAGCAGTCAATTCACAATCCGAAAGCGATTCGGGTTTTGGCAGTTTTAGTTCCGGCTCAAACCACTGACTGATAGGTAGGGTTGGAGCACGCTCCCAAGCCAGAATCGAGGCTAGGAATTCATTCTCTTCTGCAAGGGACATATGCCGAATCGAAACAAGCTCAACGGCTTCATCCAAGTAGGGTTCGAGTTCGTCGCGGAGTTGAGCGTTGCGGAGCAATAGTTCCACTTCGCTTTCCATCGGAATAGGCAATTTCGACATGACCGCCTGAGGTGGGTTGGGAACATGAAATTAAGTACTATGTCAATTTATCCAACGCGGCCTCAGGAATGAAGAAACAACTTGAGCTATTTCTGGAATGTCAAAGGGATTTTCTTATAGAATAACTTAGAAGCGTTATCATCCTTACGATTTAACACGCGCCGTCGCTGCAAGCCCTACAATCGGCAAACTCGAATTTGCGTCGGTTGCGTGCGGTAGCGAAAGCCGTTACGTTAATCAACCTAGGCCTCGGTAAACGCCCCACGGGAGAAAATACGGTATGAGCGAGACGGTCAACATCGATGGAGTCACATTGACTCTTGGCAATCCTGTTTCCAATACAGCCAAGTGGATTGGACAACTGGAACCGCTACGCCAATTGGCGGCATGTTGGTTAACGGTTGACGACGCAGACTTGCCACTCACGCCACGATTGATCGGAGTTCCCGGCGTTGGTAAAACAGCCTTGGCGATGGCAGCCACGGCAGCTCGCCAGCAGGAGCTCTTTATTTACCAATGCACCGCCGACACTCGCCCCGAAGACCTGTTGGTGACACCCGTGCTTTCGAGCAGCGGAAAGATCGCCTATCACGCTTCACCGTTGGTAACCGCCATGATTCGGGGTGCAGTCTGTGTGCTAGACGAAGGGAACCGGATGAACGAAAAATCGTGGGCTTCCTTGGCTCCGCTTCTGGATCAACGACGCTACGTCGAGTCGATCGTAGCCGGCATTACGATTCCAGCCCATCGCGAATTTCGATGCGCAGTTACCATGAACCAAGATGACTCAACCTACGAGATTCCCGATTACATTCTCAGTCGCTTGCAACCGTCGCTCCAGGTAGGCTTTCCGAATCGCAAGGACGAGTTGGCGATTCTGCGTTATCACTTGCCATTTGCAGAACCCGAAGTGTTAGCCATGACAGTCGATTTCTTGCAGCATGCGCATTCGCTCAAACTGGATTTTTCAGCTCGAGATGGTATCAACGTTCTACGCTACGCATTGAAGAGACTGTCACAGGTTTCCGACCATCCCGTTGCCAAGGATCATGCTTGGCGCGAATCGCTCCAAGCCTGTTTAGGCGATGAAGCCCTCGACTTATCGGCTGCAGCGAAACGCAAACAAAAAGCTGTTGGTGGAGATACACTGCCCATGGGTTTAGGGGACTTCTTTTTTGATCCAGACGATCCATTGCATCCTGACGAAAGCTGAATTGGATCACGGCGCGGAGCTCCAATAAGAACGGGTGCCTTGGGTGCCTTGGGTGCCTTGGGTGCCTTGGGTGCCTTGGGTGCCTGGCACGTGGGTGGCACCGTTCGTTCCGCTGCTGGTTGTCGTGGACGCTTGCACTTTGGAGAATGACAAATGAGCTTTCCGAAAAAGGTAGCAGGCATTTTCCAAATGCCGTCCGCTGAATCGCTAGCAACATCCGGAGTGTCTAACGGGTCTGGCTACGGCACACGGAGTGTGCCTGCTACTTTGAGCAGCAATATTCGGACGCAGCTCGTTGTTTTGGTCGAACAGACGAGCGGCCATGAAGGGGTTTTAAAGCGAGCAACTTCGATCATGGAACCTGACATGCGGTGGCGACCGTTGTTGTCTATGTCGTTGGAAGCGTTCATGTCGCCGCCTGTTCAGCGCGATGGCAAGTCAGCGAAAAAACCCAATCGACGCGAATTGAGCTGCGTCCCCTTTAGGCTCGTTCGTCCCCTTTAGGCTCGTTCGAATTGAGCTGCGTCCCCTTTAGGCTCGTTCAGGATGTTCTGAGTGCGTTTCCTGTCGAACGTCTCCCTGAACTACTTACCAAGGAATTACTCCAAGAGGTCTTCATTAAGCACAAATGCTTATTCGAAGGCGTCTTCCACTCAGCCATTGTTCTATGGGCATTCCTTTGCCAAGTTATGCGAGATGGCAAGGACGCTTCGTGCCAAGCTGCCGTCGCACGAATCTCCAACTTTTTAATTCAAAACGGACAGAAGGCGCCTCATGCCAATACTGGAG
>CAMBSL010000371.1 GCA_945870455.1 Pirellula staleyi DSM 6068
CCCCCTAGCCTTGTTTCGAATTGAGGTGCCGTCAGACCGTGGGCCATTGCATGGACGCTATGCAATGAGGCTTCTGTAGAGGATTTCTGCTCGTAAGTCTCCGAGGTGAGTCTTCGTAGAAAAGTCGCACATCGCAACTTAGCTCGCTCCTGCCTTAGCGAAATCGAGGAACTTTCAGGAAAGCCTTGGGAAATGATCCAGCCGTTTTTTGACTGATGGTCCCAGGCTAGCACAACGTCATACAAAGCTAACGACGCCAACGGCAGCCCGAACTCGTTGTGTCTTGCGGCCGGAACACGCTCAAAGCAACGGCCCAGCTCATATCCCATAAAACCCGCAACGCCGCCTTGAAACGGCGGCAAACCTGGGAGCGTCGCGGATTGGAATTGCCTCAACCATTTTTCAAGTCTGGCCAAGGGATCCGCAACAACACGATCCACCGAAAGCAAATCGATGGGGTCTGCAGCCAAAAAACTGTAGCGACTTTGAGGATCACCTACGAGCGCACTGTCGAGCCAGCAGCAGTAGGGCAATTGACTTAGCCGCTCGAATGCCGCAGTTGGGGTGAGAAAATAGGGGAGCGGCTCGATATATGGGACGGTAGGGGAATCGATCATGGACACTCTTAATCGCCGGGAAACAAAACGAGATAGCAGTATAGTCCTATTCGTGTCTAAAATGGATGAGTCCCAAATGGATGAGTCCCAAAGTCAACGCGAATTTTTATCATTCGTATTGAATCGCTCGCTTGGGAGGTGCTCGAAGCGGTGAATGGTCGCTACAATCGTGGGTCTTGAAATAACGATTTTCGGAATCGTGCGCGTGTTATTGTCCGGAAAAACAACTCGAATTGAAACGCTTGATAAATGAATTTAGATTGGGATGGCCTGATTTCGCTGATTCGCAGCCACGATAATTTTGTGTTGACCAGCCACATTCGGCCGGATTGCGATGCGTTGGGCAGCGAACTCGGAATGGCTGGAATTCTCCAAGCCATGGGCAAAAAGTACACGATCGTGAACGGTCATCAAACGCCACCGATCCTTACTTTTCTGGATCCGTCGCAGAGTATCAAGGTGATCAGCGAACACATTCGAGCGGAAGACGTTTTTGGCGATTGCCTCATTATTCTGGACACAAGTGCTTGGGCTCAACTCGGTCCTATGGCAGAAGTCCTGCGAAGATGGACTGGCACCAAAATCGTCATCGATCACCATGTTGGCGAAGATGATTTGGGTGCGCAGTTTTTCAAAGATACGAATGCAGAGGCTACTGGCCACTTGGTCGCATTGTTGGCGCAGCACGCTGGGGTGGAAATCACGAAACCGATGGCCATGGCCCTTTACGCAGCGATTGCAACAGACACGGGTTGGTTCCGCTTTGCATCTACCACCAGCGACACGTATCGTATCATTGGGGAACTCGTCGATTGTGGCGCGTCTCCCTCTTCGATTTACGGCGACTTATATGAACGCGATACCATCGGACGCGTTCGCTTGCGAGGCCGGATTCTTGCCCGCGTTCAGTCGGAATCGAATGGCGAGCTGGTACATACCTTCGTTCGCAAGGAAGATTTCCCGGAATCGGGAGCACTGCCGAGCGATACCGAGGATGCGGTTAACTTGGCACTTGCCATTGAGGGAACCAAAGTGGCCTTCATTATGATCGAACAGATGAAAGGTGGCTTTAAGATCAGCTTTCGCTCGCGTTGCCATGTCGATTGCAACGACCTCGCCCGGCAGTTTGGTGGTGGTGGGCATCGCGCTGCTGCCGGTGCTTTTGTCGAAGCGGAATTTGGTGAACTACAAAACCGCGTCCTTCAAGCAACGCGTGCAGCGCTTGCCAACAAACCTGTCTATGCTTGATCTGCTCCGATTTGCTATCGCAATCCTTCCTCTCGCGGCGTACACCAATGTCCTTGGTTTGATGCGTCTTCGGTCGCATCCGACAGTGCTCAGTGGTGCGATGGACTTTTTGATGATGGGGTTAGCTTTGATCGGCTTGATCGCCATTGGGCCCATCGAGCTTTTCTTTCCACGAGCGGCTTATTCGCTGCTAGGCGTTTGGGTTTGGATCGTGTTGATCGCTTTATACTTCTTTGTCGTTATCCTGATCGCCTTAAACAACTCCCCCAAGTTGATTGTATATGGATTAAATGCGACCGCCTTAAAGTCCACTCTATGCGAATTGCTTCATGAAAACGAAGTTCGATCGGAATGGCTTGGAGACATCGTAGAACTTCCGGAGCTCGGCATTCGAGCGTGTGTTGAGCCAGCAGGCCGCACGGCGGTATCGCAAATCCATGCCGCCGGGAAAGAACAAAGCCTATCGGGCTGGCTAACTCTTGAACGCATGCTCGTTCACAAAGTATCCAACAAACGAATCGACCTAAAGCGACAAGCGATCGTTTGGTTACTGACCAGTTTTTTTTTGTTCGGGCTTGGAACTGTTTTGGTCAGCAACGATTTGCCCCGGCTGCAGCAAGCGATGTCCATGATGTTCGATAGCGATCCGTAACGCCAGTGGCATGATTCGAATGCCTCTGGGTTTATCCCAGAGGATCGTTACCTTCTCGCTAGGGCGAAGGGTCAAACACCACTGACGTAAAGCCAGTGGCATGATTTGAATGCCTATGGGTTTATCCCAGATTGCTGCAATCCTTTACAACTAAACCGAAGTGGTTTTGATTTCGATCGTCCTTGGAATTGGCTTGGCTTGCTTTGGCAACACGACGTGTAAAACGCCGTTGTCAAAGTGAGCCTCAATCTTCTCTGCATCCAGTTTTTTCGGTAACCGGAGGGATCGCGAAAACTTCCCAGCCGTTCGTTCTTGACGATGAACGCTTAGCTTTTGTCCTTGTACTGCTGCATCCCGTGTGCCGCTGACCACCAAGCGTTCGTCCTGGATTTCAATCTTGACCGCCTCAGGTTTGACGCCCGGCAAATCCATGTAGACATTGTATTGCATCTCAGTCTCATAGATATCCATGGGTGGCGTGAATGCGAAGTTCGCTTCGCAGCTTTCGCGGTTTTGGCTGGTCTGAACGCCGCTTTCGTCCTTGGATTCACTCTTATGAAATACTTGGTCGACGATTGTTTCCATTTCGGAAGCAAAGTCCTGAAGCGCTGAAGGGAGTTGATCAATTGGGAATCGGAAATGAACCATGGTCGTGATCTCCTGGAACAAATGGAAATTTTATGAGGTGCTGTCAAACTGACAGAACTACCTTTCTTGCAATACTTCCGTAAAGCAACATCCGTGCCAAACTATAAGGGGCTCGAGCATGGCAGCCGTTCCGACAGTGCGCGTCTCATTGCAAAAGTTCGACGGCACCGCTTGCCATCGTCAGAATGGCTGTAGGCAACGCGAGGTCGATGTCCGGATAAAAGTCAGGTGCATGAAGGCTTAGGCTGGTTTGTCCCCGCTTTTTCAATGCTTCCAAGCGTCCTGATTCGATCACTCCAAGTCGATACATGACGCTCGGCACT
>CAMBSL010000372.1 GCA_945870455.1 Pirellula staleyi DSM 6068
TTCCCTGCCGCACAGGCAGCTTAGAAAACGAATGAGGTAAAGACAATGCTCTTGTCGACCTTCCCTGCCGCACAGGCAGCTTAGAAATGGAAGCCCGTTGATTGTGGAACGTACGCGGCCTTCCCTGCCGCACAGGCAGCTTAGAAAGCTTCGTCTGCAATCGCTTTGAGCCGATCTGCCTTCCCTGCCGCACAGGCAGCTTAGAAAATAATATCGGAATTGTTGCAATGGGTATTGAGCTTCCCTGCCGCACAGGCAGCTTAGAAATCGTTATCCGTTGCTTCAACCGTGCTTGACCACTTCCCTGCCGCACAGGCAGCTTAGAAAATACGATTCTTGTGGGGCACTCTCACCAAACACTTCCCTGCCGCACAGGCAGCTTAGAGCGAAAAGCGGGGTTGCCCGTTATATTCGCAAATGCTTTGCTCGCTATCAGCAATTGCGCCACCCGCCCGTCGCCGCACCACGCCGACGTTCGAAATTTGTCTAATCATTCTGAGTTGCCTCACTAGCCTCTCATTTTCAGCTTGACAGGCTTGAAGCCTATCCCACTAATTGTGTTCCCCGAACACATTCCTCTCTCACGAGAATCAATGAATACATTTGAGAACAAAGTGGTGAAATCAAACAAAGCCTGCCACTGTTGTGGTCTCATCCATCAGATGCATACGCTCCGGTCTAACCAACGATCCTTGTGCACCCGCTGTCAAAGCGTCATGGATATTCCTCGAAATCATGAACGCTCGCAAGGGCGAACAGCCGCTGCTGCGATTGCCGCCGTATTGCTTTTTCCTGCAGCAATCCTGTTGCCCATACTCGAAGTGGAACAACTCGGACACCACCATCAAAGCAGTATCCTCGGCGGAATTATAGAGCTGTTTCGAAACGGGAACTATTTCGTTGCCGTAGTGATCCTGGTGTTTTCGATCTTGCTGCCATTGGCCAAAATACTGGCTTTGATCGAGCTCAGTTGGCTATGCACGCTACAGCAACGTCATCGAGCTTGGACCTATCGGTTGATGGAGCAAATAGGCAAGTGGAGCATGATGGATGTGATGTTGCTCGCGCTGTTGGTCATGCTGATCAAGCTCAGCGGTTTGGTGCAATTTCACTTCGGGCCAGCTGTCGTTGCGTTCGTGTTGTGCGTAACCATGAGTATGATCGCAGCCATCTGCTTTGATCCTCACGCGATTTGGGAGTCCCCATGAAAGTTCAAAAATGAACGAGCCAGATACGTCACCTGACCCGAATGCCGAGGCGATACCTGACCCAAATGCCGAGGCGATACCTGTTGCACTATTGCAAACGAATCCCACTATGTCGCGTTGGTTCGCTTCGCGATTGTGGTGGCTGACCCTGGTTTGCGGGCTGGTCAGTCTCGGTCTGTTTTGGTACTCAAGGCAAAACACGGGCTCGTTGATTACGATTGCGTTTCGCGAAGGACATGGATTGAAGCCCGAAGATCGACTGACCTATCGCGGTATCGAGATTGGAGCGGTTGAAAAAATCGAGTTGAATTCGGATCGAGATGGTGTCGTAGCGCATGTTCGCTTGACCCCTAGAGCGCGTTCGATGGCTGCGGACGGAGCCAAGTTCTGGATTGTTCGCCCGATGCTATCGATTGATGCCATTCGAGGGCTCGATACCTTGCTCGGCGCAAAGTACATTGCAATCGATCCACCGTCGGTCGGAGCTCGGGCGCAGTCCCATTTTGTGGGTCTAGATTCGGCACCGATCATTTCTCCTGTGGATGGCTCGCTGGAAATTAGCCTCGACGCAAAGTCGCGAGGCGGACTCGAAAACGGAGCTCCTATTCTCTTTCGCGGCTTCCGTATCGGCAACGTCGTTCAGGTAGGCTTGGCGATGGATGCGAGAACCGTTCGAGCAAGATGCGCGATCGATCCTGAATACCGAGACATCATCAGGAATAACAGCAAGTTCTGGAATCGAAGCGGTTGGCGATTGGAATTCGGCTTGTCCGGCCTCAAGTTAGACGCGGATACGCTTGCACAAATGCTGTCTGGCGGAATTGAAATGGCCACACCCTCCGAGCCTGCACCCGGTGTGAGTACCGGTCACCGATTCTTCCTTTACGACAAACCGGAGGCCGAATGGCTAGCTTGGCAACCCTCGATGGCACACGGTCAGGCCTGGAGTCGCTTGGCACCGAAAATGCCACAGCCTATTCGACTCGCACTGAGATGGCAGGAGCGTTCGTTTGGCTTTCGCACGAATCAACAACGTTCGTCATGGTGTTTGCCACTCTCCGACGGATCCATCCTCTGCCTTTCTGAACAAATTTCTGCACCTAAGTCTGCCCTGGCAGATTCGACTCAGATCGAGTTTGCAGGAGTATCGCTGAGCCCATCGCAATTCCAGGTATCCAACACCACATCCGAAGCGTCCCAAGACAGTCTGGTCGACAAGGTCGGGCGTTTTACTACGTCCGAACCCATCGCAGACGATGTCCTTCGCTGGCCAGCGGACCGAGTCGCCGAGAAACTACCGGATGCGGTTTGCGATGTTCTCATCGCTCACGCCGATTCGTCGAGTGTCGTTGCTATCGATGCGGGTAGACTGAAAAAGACACCCATGGGTTGGGAAATCGATGATCAGGTGCTTGTCGATCGAGACTATCACGGGTTGCCAGTTGTCTCCTCCGAAGCGAGCCAAGTCATTGGATTCGTTTTTATCAACAAAGGAAAACGAATGATCGTCCGCTGATATTGGAGCCCGTTGGGTACAGCGGACAAAACGTGCAGGGATGCTCCGCCGTGCCGTTCGCAGTCAAGCTTTTACCAGGATTCCAGGTGGACGGCACATGGAATGTGCCTACTACTTTGAATTTGGTCGGCTGTGTCCCGTTGGGCAAAGAACAAGCCAAACTCGCGACAGCGACGATGAATGAAAACGATGTCAGGCCTCCTTTAAGGAGATTAAATTCACCTCTGATCGCCATTAAAGTGAAAAGTTTGACGCGGAGCTGGCGGAATGGTAATATCGTCAACGTGTTGAGTCATTTCTGAGATGGCTTTTGGTTTTAGCATCTGTGCGGCATTTAAGCACAGGCGGATCGGGCCATTTTACATCGATCGTTTTTTCGTGGGGGCTTAATTGTGGTTCGAAGAATTCATCGAGCATTTACTTTGGTGGAGCTGTTGGTTGTCATCGCCATTATTGGAATTCTGGTAGGACTTTTGTTGCCTGCCGTACAGGCCGCGCGCGAAGCTGCACGGCGGATGCAGTGCTCGAACAACTGCAAACAATTGGGACTTGCATTGCACAATTACCATGACACGCATCGTCAATTCCCTATCAACTATTCCATGAGTCCGAACGGATTTGGTGGATCTGGCGGCAATTCCGGAAACGGAAGTTCCCGTCAGTGCTCTTGGATGGGAATGATTTTGCCACAGATCGAACAAGGGAATTTATACGCACAGATAGACTGGAATATCGGATTGAAAGTCGGTGGTGCTCC
>CAMBSL010000373.1 GCA_945870455.1 Pirellula staleyi DSM 6068
GACACAAACATGGCAGACAATTGCGGTTACTTTGTCTACGAGAAGCCGCCAGCTCGAAGCACCATTATCGTTAGCGACAATCCTCGTGTTATCGAAGCGATCGAATTGTGCACCAATATTTCTCCAGAACAGTCGATCCAGTGCATAACGGAAACGGTTTCCTCGAGCCAGTTGGACTCGGTCGATTGGAACTCGGTATCCATGGTTGTTTGGCATGAGCAATTGCCCAAAGACCGACCCCTCGAACTGCTCACCGAGTTCGTTGCTCAAGGTGGGCAGGTGCTGTTCTTCCCGCCTGAAAATCCGAATGAAAATCAGGGTCTCGGTTTTAAATGGACAGGCTGGGAGACTCTGCAACCCGCTCCATCGGGCAGCGCATCCAATGAGGAAAACGAGGCCGCAACACTGACTCGCGTCCAGCAATGGAGAAACGATTCGGAGCTGCTTGGCAACACACTCAATGGAGCACCGTTACCGGTTGGACAATTGGGTATCAAACGGATTTGCAGGCTACAAGGTGAAGGAACGACTTTGGCTGCCATTCGTGATGATATTCCGTTGCTGATGCGTATTGATTCGGCTGGTTCCGAAAAGAATGGTGTGTACGTTTGCACCACAACCCCATCCATGCGTGATTCGACGTTGGCCGTCGATGGGATCGTGATGTACATTGCCATTCAAAGAGTCTTGGCGGCAGGTTCGGCTCGAATTGGCTCGGCCAAGATGGTAACGACAGGACAATTGGATCGAAGTGTTTTCGATCAGGCGGTTCAAGAAGCGGGTGCTAACGGTACATTGTCGAATCAGTACGCCGAGCAGACGGGTGTTTATCGGGACGAGGATTTGTTGATCGCGCAGAATAGGCTGGCCGAGGAAGACAGCGGGAAATTAGTTGGGAGCGAATCGTTGTCGGATTTGTTTGGGAACTTGCAGTGGTCTCGCATCGAAGCGGGAGCGTCTGCAAACAGTTTGGTCCAAGAGATTTGGCGATGGTTTGTCATCATGATGTTACTGGCTTTGGTAGTCGAAGCGGTTCTGTGTATTCCTAAACGTCGCGCGGTGGCATAGGCTTCCAGCCTGTGTCTTGAGTATTCTTCCGACACAGGCTGGAAGCCTATGCCTCTTTAGGCCACAGCAATTTTGGGAATTGCTTCGCCGGGTTGGATGCCGAGTCTCTGCCGCAGGTGAGCTGACGACCAGCGATGTTCGGCCGGCTTCTTGACCAAGCCTGCAACTACCGGGTTTTGTTCGATGTAGTCTATAATCCTGAGCATCTCTGCTTCATCTCGCGCGAAATGGTCAAATGTCTCGGTTTGCCAGAATGCTCCTGTCGTTCCGAGCAAGCGATTGCACTGCGTCGCTGTGTAGCTCTGAATGCTGTGGGAAATCACTTCACGCGGCGTGCGTCGCTTTTTAACATCGAGATTCATTTGGCTCCTGGCAAGCTCCTCCGTAAAACTCTCTAGAGGTAGGAACATCCAGTGGTGGTGGCTCGGCATGACAACGAAGGCAAGTAATCGATATCGTTCGTCTGCAAAGTGAAGGAATGCGTCCTGTACGATTTTGGCGAGCCGATCCTCTTCCAACAGCTTTACCGGTGAAGCTCGATCTAGTAATGAGTCAACGAGCTTGAACACTAGTTTGTGCTTCTTCATCTCCCATTCCGCCGCCGTCATGTCGGGCGGAGTTCGTTTTGCATTCAGTTCGTCGCGATACTTACGAATCTTGCTCAGTCCAACTTGCGACAAGCTACCCTGCAAACAGGCTGTGATAAATATTGGCTTTCCTTCAACGTCGATATGCGGCAAATCCCTACGCCTAAACAAACCTTCGTGATCACGCATTTTCTGTCTCCCAGTGGCATAGGCTTCCAGCCTGTGGACAACACCGCTCAGACACAGGCTGGAAGCGCTGGAAGCCTGTGGACGACACCGTTCCATTAAATGCACATTAGAAAAGGATCGCAGTTTGTGCGAAGTACTTCCTAGCTTTTTTTACAAAAACTCAATACCTATCGCTTAGACACAGGCTGGAAGCCTATGCCACTTTAGAGCGTGAAACAATCTCCGACGCCGTTATCTGGCAACCCCATGAGTTGCCGCCAACGGGCTTCGATCATGGCCGTGAATGGCATGCCGTTGAGTCCGTAGTTCCCCAATGCATATCCGTCGTTGACCTCGACCAAAAGCGTTTGACCCGAAGCCGTAATCCCCCAATCCATCCCAAAAGCAATTGGGCGCTCAGTAAAGGCTTCGATCGCGGACTGCATCATTCCAACATCTGGGAACAAGAGCGGATTGCCTTTGTAGTTTGCGACATTGAGGATCTTGTCTCGCAGTATCGAAACTCTCCATTCCGACACAAATTCGATTCGCTGTTGGGCCAAGACAGGCGTGTTGTCGGGTACTGCGGCCGATGCAATTAAGTCTCGAAGGCCATACACGACCGTCCCTTTGAAGAGCTTGTGGTGGAGCAGCGGCTTGACGTGGAACGGATTAAAGGGGACTTCCGAATCGACTTGATTGCGGACTTCACCGAGCGTCGTTTCCCAAGTAAAGCGGCAGATCCACGGCGACAGGGAATCGGGCAAATCAAAATTGGGTGGAGTGGGTCTTCCGGCGCGGGCGAGCAGGGTTCGTATGGCCTCGACACCAGCTCGCACGACGGTCTCGTCAGAGCGTTCCAGCAGCCATTCATCCAGGAGTCCCGCATGAATATCCTGAAACCGAAATGAAACCACTTCGTATCCGCGTTCCCAAAACCAATGCGAGGCCTCGATAGACGCGAGGTAAAATGAGGAGTCTTGCTTTACTTGTTGTACGTATGCTCGCATGTTGAAATCAAACCGCGTTTGGTTTCACAATAACCTTCATCGCCCCTTTTTCTCCCGCGTACAATCGATCGAACCATTGAGCGGTTTCATCCAGCTTTGCGGTAGCTGTAATGAGCGGAGCGACTTGAATCGCGCCCGACGCGAGCAGTTCGATACACTGTGGGATTTCGCCGTTGGATGCGCACGAGCCGTAGATCGAGAGTTCACGTGTTACGACCGTTTGCAATGGCAGGTCTACGGAAGGGGTAAGGTTGCCGACGAGCGTAACCGAGCCGCCGCGTCGAACGATCTGAAAGCAAGTCTGGACGGGCGCTTTGGCCCCGACGACTTCCATGCTCGCATCGACTCCGCGTCCATTGGTGATCGCCATCACCACCGCAACGGCGTCTTCGGACCTGGCGTTTACGGTGTGGGTTGCTCCAAGTTGGGTTGCGATCTTGAGTTTGGAGTCTTCCAAATCGATGGCGATCACTTTGGCGAATCCAGCCAAACGTAGCGTTTGAATGCAAAGCAATCCGATCATGCCGGCGCCGACGACGGCAACCGAACCACCAATGTGTCGGGGTGTTCGATTGGTCGCATGAATTGCAATCGAAACCGCTTCGATCATGGCGGCATGTTCGAAAGACAGGGAGTCCGGGAT
>CAMBSL010000374.1 GCA_945870455.1 Pirellula staleyi DSM 6068
AGCTGCAATTTCATTCTGATGTCCAATTTTCAGAAGCCAAATGACAATCACTTCGAAGCCGCAACGCGCTAGCGTGGATGGTTCATAACCCGAAGCGTAAGGGATTGTTGATTAAATAGATTTGCCGTTAGGCAAACCGGTAGGACGGCTTTTCCAGGCCGTCGCGAGCATTTACGCTGCTTTCGACGGCCTGGAAGGGCCTTCCTACAAAGCAACTGCACAGTATCAATGCATTAAAGCAACAAGCCGTAACGTGTCGGGTTAGATTGGTAGTTTTCAGTCTGCCGCTCGCCACAAGCTCGCCTTACGCGGCTTGGGCAGTTAGCGACCTCGCCATCTTGAACGATGTAATGCAGTGTTGCTTCATCCAATGGGTCATGAAGGCAAAGACTCGTTCGCGCTGAATATCATCATGCAAGTCATGACGACAGCCGCTCCAGCTTTTAAAGGTTGCAATCGAGCCAGCGGATTCCGCAAACATTTGGGTCGCCACCGGGCATGTCAACGTGTCATCCGATCCATGCATCAAAAGGCTTGGCGTCTGCAGCAACGCACCGCGCTCGAGTGCCCAAAGACCAGAATCGATCAAGTTAGCCGCCAGACGCAATGACATGCTTCGATGTACTAATCGATCCATCAGGTACGCGTCCTGAGCCCGTCGATCGCTGCTCAGTTTCGAAACTTCGACCGGCGCTTTGATCCGCCAGTTGGGAAGCTTTTCGGCTAGCCACCTGCCAGCGTCCATGATCCTTTCCTTTGGCATGGCAGCGGATTTAAGCATCGGCGATCCAGCGATAATTCCTTGGACGCTCGATATCGATTCTGGCCGACGCAGAGCCAGGTTCAGAACTAAATTCCCTCCCATGCTTTGTCCAAAAAGGAAATGGGGCATACGCGGAAATAGTGAATGGGAATGCTGAACACTCAAATGGACTTCTTCCAGCAGTTGGTCGTACGATTTGATGCATCCCTGCTTGCCGGGACTGCGACCGTGACCAATCAAATCGGTTGCGTAAACGCGAATGCCTAAGCTTGCGAGCGAAGTTCCCATGCCAGCAAATCGTCCACTATGATCTCCAAATCCATGCACAATTGTCAGAATCGCCCAGGGCTTCGTCTTTTCAGGCGTCCAGTTGTGTTGGAAACGAGGTTGCCCGTCCAGTTGGACGACGCCGCAATTGCTATCAACAGATGAAGGATATGCTTGCACTCGATTTTGGCTCCAGATCGGGGATGCATTGTCAAGCTTGCTGCACCAATCCGCAAAGGCGAAAGAGTTGTCTCGACTTCTTTGACATCGGTCGCTCCGCACGGGAAAGGTTAGCCATTCATTCCAATACTTGCTTCCAATCATTTTGCGTCTCGAAGGTAATCTGTAGGGTCTGTGCCGAATTAGCTGGTAAAGGTAGGCAACCGCTGCCGATAAACCGAAGGACGACCAACAACTCGAATGGATCTATCTGACCCCATGCCGACTAACATCGCCGACTCAATTCGAAACTCCTTGCACGCTTTCGTTGCTCAGGAGGCAGGTTCTGACAGCTCTCTGCCCGCGATTCACGAGACAATTCTCATTCGCAACGGTTCCTATTGCGGACGTCGATTCGGATTGATGGGTTTTAGCTTGGTTTGGTTTCAAGAAGAGGGGCAAGTCAAGCTCTATGCCCCGAATGGAACGCTTGAATTATCATGCTCGTTGTCCCATTTCTGCGGGCTTGCCGCAGGTCCCGCCAACGAACAACGCCGGGCTGCGTAAACGCGAGCGACAGCATCGTGTGTATAACTTCATCACACTTCGGCGGCACGCTTCGGCGGCACTGATTGTATCGGCACCTCGACGTCCCACGCGCCCAAGTGAACGATCAAGCGATTGCGATTTGAAAAAAATCCTACGTAACAGATTCAGAATCCTAGAATTCCCCGAGAATCGAAGGCTTTGAAGGAATTGGCGATTTTACGGTCGTTTTAGCCTTGGACGAATGGCGATGTCCCGGTAGACTTGCTGCCCCACCATTTCGGAAACTTACAAACTCGGCAGCAACAGCAGCCATTAGTTTTGCTTATAAGCCGATTTAATAGAACGTCGTAGCATTAAATGAGTAAACAAAAGACACACAAAGGCACCAAGAAGCGATTTCGACTGACTGCCTCGGGCAAGGTCAAGCATCGAAAGGCTGGCACGAGTCACTTGGCCATTAGCAAGTCGGCCAAGAAGATTCGTCAGTTGCGGGGCACCAAAGTATTGGAACCGCAATACGTCCGGCACATCGTCGACGCACTGCGTGGCTACAGCTACTAAGTAAACACAGACGTCCTTAACAAGACTCCGACAAAACAACTGGCCCTATTTTTAAAAACCAGGTGTTTGGGTACAACGATCGCGAGAGAATTCATTACGGGGCCCTCGTTGTTGACCTTTCAGCAACCATCGCGATGACCTGAGACGCCACATGCAACGATAAGATTGCTCATCCATGAGAACGAGAAAGGGTTCTGCCAGACGGCAGGCCAAACGCAAGTTATTTCAAAGAGCTGAGGGTTACGTTGGTGGACGCCGCCGACTCTACCGAACGGCAAAAGAAAACCTGATTCGAGCAGGTAGGTTCGCGTACCGAGATCGTCGCCGCAAGCGTCGTGATTTCCGACGGCTTTGGATTATCCGCGTCAATGCGGCCGCTCGCATGCACGGACTGCGTTACAGCCAGTTCATAGCAGGGCTAGTGTTGGCTAAAATCGAGCTGGATCGAAAGACGTTGTCCGAGATGGCGATCAATGATGCACCGGGTTTTGAAGTAGTCGTGACTGCAGTTAAGAAGGCTCTTGCTGCCCCGCGTGTTCCAAAGTAGGTTTCGATCGTGGCGCGATGCGTAGCGTCGCGTTTGGATTCCGAACGACGCGGAGCGTCGTTCAACAATGAGCCTGCGGCTGTCGGTCGCGGGCTCACTTCATACTGTGAGTTCGCTGTTTCGTTTTAAGACGCTCTGAGAGCCAAGCATGTCCCTCAAGAATTTTATCGATTCGCTCGATGGTCTTCTCGGTGAAGCCAAGCAGTCTCTCGACTCCGTGACGTCGAACGATCAGTTGGAGGCCCTGCGCGTTCGGTTCGTGGGTGCTAAGAGCGGAGCCATCAAAGCCGTCCAGAAACTGATGGGCTCCATTGAATCCGAGCATCGGCCAGTTGCCGGCAAGCGGTTTAATGAAGTTCGAGATGCAATTCAGTCGGCGCTCGATGCAGCGACAGATCGACTGGGCGGGGGCGGCTCACAGTTGTCCGGCGGCCCACAAATCGACCCAACTTTGCCGGGCATCCGTCCAACGCTTGGACAGCTTCATCCGATCACGCAAACGATTGAGCATCTCAAGGAAATTATGGGCCGGTTGGGTTTCAACGTCACCGAGGGCCCAGAGATTGAAGACACTTGGCATAACTTCGTGGCGCTCAATATTCCTGAGGACCACCCTGCGCGCGACCC
>CAMBSL010000375.1 GCA_945870455.1 Pirellula staleyi DSM 6068
CGATTTGATCAAATTTTTTTGACTCCATCCGTTGTCCATAAATTGAACAGACAAGTAATCAAGAAGTTCCGCGTGCTCAGGTTTTGGAGTCCGTGTTCCAAAGTCCTCCGAGGTCGGCACGAGCCCATCTCCAAATATCGATTGCCATATGCGATTGACTGCAACGCGAGCAGCGAGCGGCGAACGCCGATCTACCAGCCAACGAGCAAAGGCCAGCCGAGGCGGCTCATCGGACGGAGCCATCGCATGCAACGCCGAGGGAACGCATGGCGCCACAACACGTTTGGGACGATCCCACTCGCCTCGATCTAGCAAATGCGTTGGCCTAGCAAGTTTTGATTCGCGCTCGGCCAGGTGAAGCACGGTTGTAAGAGGCTGAGGCAATCGATCCAAGGCTGCATCGACTTGCGAGTTTAGGTCCTTTAACCCCTCTTTCGACTTGCGCCAATTGTCAAAGAGTACCGATCGATCCTCCGAGTTTCGCTCCGCTTCTGGGATCGACAATGCGAGAACAGCAGCATGATCGCAAGCCGGCGCAACAGGTTGCGGTGTTTTGCAGAGACTAACACGACAGCACCCCACATTATCTCCAGAATGCATGACGAGCTTGAAACGTGACCCAGCGGGAAATGCAAGGGGTTGCTCAAAAACCAGAACTGCAACCGAGGCTTGATTGCGTCGTCCTATTCCTCGATCAGCTTGCCAAAAAGTTTCTGCTTTGCCGTCGATTAAAAACGAGACGGGGCCTATCGATTTTTTGCCATCCGCTTCCCTGGATTCTTTGGAGGAGAAATCGGCAGTGACGTTGGCCAGCTTCAGTTTTTCCCAGTCCTTGCCATCCGATTTTTGAGCAAACAAATCGACCGTATGGATCTCCCACATGCCTTTTGCATTGCGACCTGGACCACGCAGAGGCAAGTCGCCATGATTGAGGACTTCGAGCCGCAAACCTGTCACTCCTTCAAGGTCTGGAGAACCGATCATGTACACATCGCTGCTAGAATGCCCTGTCATCAGGATCGTTCCGTCGGGCTGCGGTGCGGGATGATTTAGGCCGCTGACACTGTTCAAATCGTCGAATGCAACGACCGTCCACCCAGGTTGCTTGTCAAGAATGGATTTGCCCCACGTTTTCAATTCTGTTTCCCAATTCGGATTCTCCTCTTTGATTTTGGATTCCAAGCCAGCGATCGTGTCTCGTATTGAGCGTCTTGAGCCCAACTGCTCTTGGCTATAAACCGCCGATTGCGCTTCGTACGCGTTGTTTAGAAACGCAAGCATACCGAAGTATTCGTCGTGCGTGATCGGATCGAATTTGTGCGTATGGCACTGCGCACATTGAACGGTCAATCCGAGCGTTGCCTTCCCAATGCAATCGATTCGGTCAAACATTTCGACCATGCGAAATTGCTCTGGAACGATGGCACCTTCCTCATTGAGCATGCTGTTTCGCAAGAATCCTGTCGCCACGATTTGATCTTGAGTCGAGTCTGGGAGTAAGTCACCCGCAAGTTGTTCGATGATAAACTGGTCATAGGGCTGATCGCGATTGATGGCAGCAATCACCCAATCTCGCCATGCCCATTGATCGCGTCTCAAGTCCTTTTCGTATCCGTTGGTGTCGGAATATCGTGCGACATCCAACCAATGCCTTGCCCATTTCTCGCCGTAGCGATCGTCGGCGAGCAGGCGATCCATTGTCGCCTCAATAGGCGTGCGTTCAAATTCTGCAACTTCTGCAGGCGAAGGGGGGATGCCGATCGTATCCAAGTAAATTCGGCGGGCCAGTGTAGGATTGGGTGCACGTTCCGATTGGCTTAGCCCCCATTGCGTTAGGCGGCTTCGAACAAACGAATCGATCGGATGGACCCCTTGGATCGGGAGTGATCGCATGATGGGAACAGAAAAAGCCCAGTGTGATTCGTACTTAGCACCCTGCTCAATCCATTGTGTTAGCAACTGGATTTGCGCATCGTCCATCGGCTTGTTCGCGTGTGGGGGAGGCATCAGCTCATCAGGGTCGTTGGAAGTGATGCGTTTCAGAACAAGGCTAAGCTCTGGTTTGCCAGGAGTAATCGCGGGTGAGCCGGATTCCCCACCTGCGTACGCGAACGATTCAATGTCCAATCGCAGAGCACCTTTTCGAGCATCTGCGTCAGCACCATGACAATTCGTACAATGCTCGGCCAAGATGGGTTGGATTTGCCGCTGAAAGTCGACAACGGACGTGGGGTCTGGTTCCGTGGCGGTGGCGACGCCAAAAAAAACGCAGGCGATGATCAGTGTCATCCGTTGCAGATTCGTGGTCATAGCATTTTTGGTTAAGGAATGTGTTTTCAGGCATTCTCGCATCAATGACCGCCGGATTCAACCTTCAATGGCGCAGACATGAACAGCGAAAGGTGACTATATTGGCCACATTCCCTCCAATAGTCAATTTCCAACCACGACAGCGTTCCGCACTCTCACCAGAGCCGTTTGCATCGGATGCAACCCCAACACCAATTCCAAAAACGCGGCAGTACGGGTGCGATTTTGGCATGTTTCGTGGGTTTGGTGGGCCTGAGCTGGGATCTCGAAATTTCCCGGATTTCAACGCAGGTCAAGATTCCTGGGGATCTCAACAAAGCGATCCAGCTATCTGAGACCTTTGGTCATACGGCTGGCGTGATTGCCATTTTTACGGCTTTATTGCTGATCGATCTCGAAAATCGACCCAAATTGTGGCGGGCTGCAGCCTTTACATTGCTGTGCGGCATCGCGGCAAATGCAGCCAAGATCGTTGTGCCCAGATACCGGCCACATTCGCTCGACCAATCGCCTACGGAAATCCTTTCCGGCTGGGATACATGGTGCATGCCATGGACAGGTTCGTGGTTTGATGAACAATTGCGAAGCTTTCCTTCCGGTCACTCGGCAACTGCAGTTGCATTGGGCATCGGATTGACACAGGTCTACCCTAGAGGAAAGTGGTTCTTTGGCATGATGGCTGCGGCTGCTTGCTTTCAACGACTATCCTCGAGTGCCCATTTTTTGTCCGATATCATGGGAGGGGTTTTGATTTCTTTGTTGATGTCGCTATGGTTTTGGAAAAAGTCGGAATGATTGTACTGCTTGAGAACATTGCGGGTTTACCTTTGGCTGCACAAGGAGGAGCCGTCACGATTGGAAACTTTGACGGTGTTCATCGCGGCCATCAAGCCATCATCGAACAGGTGCGTCGGCTGGCCGATGAAGTATCGGGGCCAGCGGTTGTGTTTACGTTTGACCCACCCCCGGCGAGAGTTTTGCGTCCCCAGGAAGCGCCAGAGGCGCTCACTCGAATCGACCGAAGGGCGGAACTGCTAACCAAGCTAGGCATCGATTTTGTAGTCGTTTTCCCTACCACGCTCGAATTGCTTCGGCTTGAACCGGAAGATTTCTTCGAGAAGATTGTCGTAGAT
>CAMBSL010000376.1 GCA_945870455.1 Pirellula staleyi DSM 6068
GCCTAAAATCGCGACGCAGATTCTACGTAAGCCGCGTTTAGCAATTCTTGGCAAGGCAAATCGAACCGAAACGTTGAGTTCTCAAGCAAGAATGTGCCATGTGCTGCGCCAACTCAGCTTGTCATTGACATCTTTTCGTTGATTGGGGACTTGTTTCTCAAATTCGGGCCTGGATTTCAATGCATTTAGAAAACGCCTCGGACGAGAGCACCCGATAAGTAAGGCCCCCCACAAATGTGCTGTTTCCCACTACTGTTCAACGCCTAAAATCACCCGTCGTCACCCTTGAGGTCCACTTAGCACCCGCTCTTGCTGTTAGTTCCTTCATCCGTGCAATCAGTCCAGCCAACGCGAGTAATCTGTTTCCTTGTTCTTCCCACCTTTTCCAAAGTTCATCTTGCGTGTGATATTCCTTCGAGTAAATATCGGGCATTGCCATAGGCGAGGGAGACACTGCGAAACCGGAAAGGATGTGCACACACTCTTCTAACATGTCAAAGTCTTGTAGTTGAACATATGGATTTTTCTTTTTGCTCAGCCATTCCTTAGCGGGATCTGCAAGGTTGCGAATTGTTTCGTCGCGAACGTTTCCATTACCCCAAACTTGCCCGTGACAACGCTGCCAATCGTCCATTGCAAAAATCATCGCGTCTCGACTATTCGCGTGATGAAGAGTATCAAAAGCGGATTGGTAGCAGATGAGCAGATCAATGATCCTGTGAAGCGGGTTTTGATGGCTTTGGTTTAAATCACTTACTGGATTTGATCTTGATTGGTCTGTATCTGGCGATGTATCAAATCTTGCGAAGATTGGTGTAGTGGTTTGGTTTGCAATCGATTCGCGAAAGAGCGCCATTGCGAACAGAAGTACGCCAGCCACGATTAATGCAATATCAATCGTATCATTGCCACCGAGGAGTATATCCCACGCGGCATGGTTCAGGTATTCTGGGTCATTGACCTGTCCATGGGTCCTTATCGCAACGCCGAGGCCGCCTTTTGTCAGGCAACCTGAACCTGCAGATACTAAAACATAGAGAAGTAAATTTCGAGCGCGAAGATATATCAAGAGTGAAATCGCACCAGCGCAAATCGCAACCACAATTGGCCACAACAGGCTCGGCGGAGCCCCAAACGCATAGAATGACGCGATCATGCCAACAATTAACGCTGGGATGCAAAACACGGATACCAATACTTTTAGGTCGGGAATGCACGGACTCCTTCTTGCGGAATGCCGCCGATCACCCAGCGGCGGCAAGTAAAGTTGCCATCAGGATGGGTCGATCCGCCGCTTGGGCGAATCGGTTTTTTCGGGGTTGAGTTTGGATCATGAGTAGGCATCACGTGTGGCAGTCCAGAGCACGAGAGCTTTGCGATCCCTGTGGGTTTTTCACACAAGTCGCTCGTGGATACGCTGGCTCCGCCAACCAGAAGAGATGGTTGGCGGCTCATCCAGTACGCCTACGAGTAGGCATGTCCGCGACGCGGCGACGAAGATTTTGTCGTACTTCGCGGGCGGCTGGTTCTGCCGGAGAGGCGCTGGCTATTAGGTGAACTTGGACGTTTGCCGCGAGCCATCCCTTGGCTTGATGAAACGTTGTTCGTGAACTCAGGAAACGCGTTGTTGACTTCGATAGGCGAGTCTAAAAGTCGCTCAATATCGTACAAGCTGCTTCGTTCTTCTGGACTACAGAATGAAACGGCCGTACCGGTCGCTTCGGCGCGGCCCGTTCGTCCGATGCGATGCACATAGATCTCAGGAACTTCCGGCAACTGGTAATTGATCACGTGAGAAATACCTTGAACGTCGATTCCCCTAGCGGCGATGTCCGTAGCAACCAGAATGGGCGGTCGGTTCGATTTGAACTGCTCCAAGTTACGCGTCCTCGCGTTTTGGCTTTTGTTCCCGTGGATCGCGACCGCTTCAATGCCATTTTTCATTAGAATTTTAACTAGATCATCTGCACCATGCTTCGTCCGCGTGAACACAATGGACCGGGTGACTCCGGACGACCGTATGTAGTTGGTCAGAAGCTTGGCTTTGTTCTGGACCGAAACATGGAATACGGAGTGTGCCACTTGCGTGGATGCGCTAGAGACCTTGTCGACTTTGATGTACTTTGGCTCGTACAACCACTGTTTGGCAACTTCGCGAATCGGTTCCGGCATTGTGGCCGAAAACATCAACGTTTGTCGGTCCAATGGGACCCGCGATACGATGCGTTTGAGATCACGGAAGAAGCCCATATCGAACATTTGGTCCGCTTCATCAATGACCAGCATCTCCACGCGCGAGATATCGGCTACCTGTTGATTCATCAGATCCAACAGTCTGCCTGGCGTGGCCACCAAGATATCCACACCTCGTTGCAAAGCCCGGACTTGCGGCATTTGGCTGACTCCACCGTGCACGACGGCAACGTTCAGCTTCAAAAACTTGCCGTAAGTCACAAAGCTCTGCTCGATCTGTGCGGCAAGTTCACGTGTTGGTGCAAGCACGAGTGCGCGAATCGCTTTGGGTGCGATTCGTTCCGAACTGGATTTAGGAGTTCGATTGGTGGTTGGAGCAGGTGGGGCTGCCGTGTTCGCTAAACGCTGTAGCGTTGGGAGCGCGAATGCGGCTGTTTTTCCTGTACCTGTTTGTGCACATCCCATCAAGTCGAAGCCGGCGAGGACCGGAGGGATTGCGAGTTGTTGGATCGGCGTTGCGGTTTCGTAACCTGTTGAAACGAGGGCTCGCATCAAAGAGGGCATCAGCCCAAAGTCTTCAAAATTATTCAAGAAAAAAGTTCTCTCAAGATGGCCCTGAATCATTGGGCCGGTACGGACTGCAATCGGCGGCGGACAACTTTGTCGCGCACAATTCCCGATAGAGCAGTTCTTTTCAGGGCTGTCATTTTTGGGGTCAATCGCATGCTTAAGACCAAGGATTCGTTCCTTTTTGTTGGTCAAGCTTGCCCCGAAAGATCGTCTAAACAGAAAACGCCCTGCAATTCGATTGTGAAACATCGGGTTTCTCACACAAGTACTTTAGCATCAGCGTCACTCGAAGTCAACCGATGGGTTACCGATTGCTCCTCCAAAATTTCTAGTGATTTACCCGGGCTGCGAATCCGCCAACTGTCATCGCGTATAATCGGTAGCGGTGTGCAGATAACGTCCAGAGTTGTTTGAAGTTTGGAAATTCGAAAATGGGTGTTCAAGGTGTTGTTCACAATGGAGTCGTTGTTCCGAACGAACCACTGATGGTTCCTGAAGGAACGCACGTCACGATAGAAATAGAAAATGCCATGACAGATAA
>CAMBSL010000377.1 GCA_945870455.1 Pirellula staleyi DSM 6068
ATTGGTGGAGTTTCCAACCGGGATACTGTTCGCATTAGCTGGCATGATCGGCGCCCCAATCGGCTCCAAGCTTGCGGACTTCATTCCGGAATCGATTCTCCTGGTTGCGTTCGCGTTCCTGATGTTGTTGATCACGGTTCGAACGTGGATCAAAGCTCAGGATAGTTCTGCACACCTACCCATTATCTCAGATGGTATTGATGAAAATGCGGGACCAACATGCAAACGTGATCCGGAGGGACGATTACGCCTCACCTCGCAATGCGCGCTGCTGCTCGGCTTGGTCGGACTTGGAGCCGGTGTGCTTACCGGCATGTTCGGCGTTGGAGGTGGATTCATCATTGTTCCAGCTCTTGTGACATTCGCTTGCATGGGAATGAAGCGAGCGATTGGCACTTCACTAATGATAATAACACTCGTCAGTATTTCAGGAACGGCTAGTCATCTACTTGCCGGTAAAGACCTCTCTATTCAAACGGCGGCAATCTTCACCGCAGGTAGCCTCGCCGGCTTGTTCATTGGTAGTTGGCTGTCACAGCGAATGGCTGGCCCGATATTGCAGCGAGTTTTTGCTGGAGTGATTTTGCTGGTAGCGGCCTATGTCATTGTCCGTTCGTTCCAATACACATAACCACTTGAGCCTGAGGCGCTAGCCGATTTCCACGGATCAGATTCGGCTAGCGCCTCAGGCTCAAAATTGATCCGTAAGACTATCCTCCTTTTATTCAGGATGAAATTGATGAAACTCTCAGCATTGGTTTTAGTTGCCGTTGCAATCATGGTTAATGTCGCACAAGCTCAGCCTGGTCCTGGAAGAGGTCAGGGCTTTCGCGGCGGCCGAGGCCAAGGCATGCAAGGTAGAGGGCAAGGTGCAGAACAGCACGATGAGCGACATAACGCGGATCGCGAAGTGTTTCAATTCCTACTGAGCAACCATGACAAGATCAAACGCACAGTGAAAGAGCTTCCCAGTGGCGTCGAAACTCTGACCGAATCCGATACTCCTGAAATTGCAGCAAAGATTAAAGAGCATGTCGAGGGGATGGCCGATCGCATCGAAACGGCAAGTCCCATTCGGATGCGAGATCCATTGTTTGCGGAAATTTTCAAGCATACCGACAAGATCAAGATGCAACATGAAGACACCGACAAAGGTGTTCGTGTAACCGAAACATCGGATGATCCCTATGTCGCCAAATTGATTCAGGCGCATGCGAAGGTCGTCTCGGGTTTTGTCGAGCGCGGCTTTGCTGAAGCAATGAAGAACCATCCGGTACCGGATGCAAAGGGATCGACGCCTGCGGTTACCACGCCAACGAATCCAGTGATCCCCAAACACGGGTCAGTTGTTCAGTTGCCTAACGCCGCGCATCAACCTCGGCAAGGAACAAAAGTCCTCATCGATGTAACACGGGGAAGCGAGCCAGCCGAGTTAAATGCTGCGATTGAAAAGGTCGCCAAATACCTAAACATCTATGCGGGCGGTGGAGCAGAGCCAGCGAAGGGGAAGTTTGCTGTTGTCTTTCACGGCGATGCGACCTTGGCGGTTCTAAATGATGTCGCTTATTCAACCAAGTTCAACACTAAGGGCAATCCGAATCTTGACTTGCTCCATCAACTTCACGAGCAGGGCGTCGAGCTATTCGTTTGTGGCCAAACGTTGATTAGTAAAGACGCGAAACCAGAAGAAGTGGCGGTGTTCGTCGATACCGCTGTCTCTGCTCTAACCGTTGTCGTTAATTTGCAAACTGATGGCTACGCACACGTGCCGATTGGCAAATGATAGCGCCACCGATTCCGATCCGCTCATCCCTTACAATGCAAGAACTTTCGTATGACGTCCAAATCATCGAGTAAAGATCACTATCAGATACTCAAGCCCGTTGGTCACAGGCGATGGTAGCCTTGTCCTAGCTGAATATGGCGCGCACTCACTCCTGTTTGTCCAGAATGTCGTGAAATTATGCAGCGCAGTTTTTGCAAAGGGCGACGGAATTTCAACTTACATTAACGGAGCTCTACGCATAAAATCCATTTGCAAGCCATCGCACGAGTACTTTTACATTACACGTTTCACGTGCGAGACTATCCCGTAGTTCCTTGATCGATCTTTTTTCGAGTGAAACTGCGCAGGACGACGAAAAAGGTGGGAGTGAGAAAGAGTCCAAAAAGCGTAACGCCAATCATTCCCGAAAAGACGGCTGTGCCCAAGACTTGCCGAATTTCAGCCCCAGGTCCGATAGCGCGTGCCATCGGCAAGACCCCCAAAATAAATGCAAACGAAGTCATAAGGATGGGACGCAGTCGAAGGCGGCATGCGTGTATGGCCGCTTCGGAAGGGGTTCTACCTTCTTCTTCGAGTTGTTTGGCGAACTCGACGATCAAGACCGCATTTTTTGCCGCTAAACCGATCAGAACGATCAATCCGATCTGGGTCATCAGGTTGTTATCCATACCTCGCCATATCACTCCCCCAAGTGCAAAAGGGAGGCAGATCGGCGCTGTAAGTATGATCGCCAGCGGTAACACCCAGCTTTCATACTCTGCTGCATGCACCAAGAAAACAAAAAGAACGCAAAGTGGAAAAATAAAGAGCGCAGAATTTCCAGCTAGTCTTTGCTGATATGCGATGTCGGTCCATTCGATTTGCATACCTGAGGGGAGATGCTCTGCGGCCAATCGCTCCACCGACGCGATCGCTTGTCCCGAGCTATACCCTTTGCCGGTGTCCCCCTGTACCTCGGCGGACGGATACATGTTATATCGGACCACGCGATCAGGACCGCTGCGCCATTGCACGTCAACAATCGAACCGAGTGGCACCATGCTTCCGGCCTTGTTCCGTACCTTAAACAAAGCGATATCTTCCGCCGTACGACGGAATTCCCCTTCCGACTGCATTCGAACCTGAAACGTCCGACCGAATAAATTCATATCGTTGACGTATGCCGAACCGAGATTGATCTGGAGCGCCTCAAAGATGCCGGCGATCGGAACATTCAACATGCTCGCCTTTACGCGATCAATATCTGCATACAATTGAGGCGTTGTCGCGCGATAGGTCGTGAAGACGTTGAAAAGCACGGGGTCCTTCGCACACTCGGCAATTAGTTTGTCGGTTGCAGTTTGCAGTTCCTTGTAATTGTACTGACCAGTGGGTGATGTTAAGTGTATGACCAGCAAAAGGTCAGGCGATGACTTGACTGTCGTTACCCCCAGTCGTCGCACTTCTTCTGGCAACCGTGGCAACGCGACGGCTACACGATTCTG
>CAMBSL010000378.1 GCA_945870455.1 Pirellula staleyi DSM 6068
GTTCGCGGGAACTTGCGGACCAATAGGCCGGATTGCTACACTAGGTTACTTCGAGTACGAGTACGAGAAAACGCACGAACAAAGCATTGGACCGAAGTGCTCGATCGGGCGTTTTTGATTTGTGTAAAGTCCCCTCATCGCACTCGGTCAATGTGAAACGACTATGAAGTCCAAGGTTTGCAAGTGACGGTCGCCACTGTTTTTTAATATTTTTCGGGGCTACATCATTTTGAGGTCAGGTTGGGGGTCTTTGTCGTAGTCGCTTGTCGATTGCTCACCCCGGCGCAGCGGAGCGGAGCGCATGGCGAACGACAAGCGACGTAGAGGAAGACACCGGAAACGTGTTGATTGGCTTCCTAAGATCTCGCTTTACGTTCGCACTGGCGCATTCGGTCAAGGATGGTTGATTAGGCGACTATTCGAGGTGTGAATGCCTTGTCACTGTTGTGAAGCCTCTCGGCTTGCATCCCCTCAGTTATCCATACACGGTTCGACTCATCGCTTGTTGGCTATGAATTCTCTTCGTGGTTGGCTACAGCTTGCCTGGAGGCTTCTGGATGCTTCGCATCGCTGAGCAGCAAGCTGCCTTCCACTTTTGGATTGGCACATTCTTTAGGGCGACGTGTCTTGTCATCTCTGCGAGGCTCTTACGAGTCCTCGCGTCCTATGTGAGACGACTGCGTCAACTGTGTTCAGTGCTCAACTTCGTGGGTAGGTCTTGTCCTTGTTGGAATTCGTTCGGTGCTCGGTGTAAGGCAGTCTCCTGAGAAGGGTAAAAGGGCGAACAAGGCTTATTCGTTCGACGATGTGTGTTGCTTAGTGATGGTGTTATGCCCCATTGGACGAAGCGTGGAGCGGCTGGTAAAATGGGGCAAGGAGTACACACTATGTCATTTGCCACCGAACCCGCAAAAGCCGCTGCAAAGGCGGTTCTGGATTTGCTTCCCGACGATGCTACCTGGGAAGACGTCCAATATCACCTTTATGTACGGCAGCAAATCGCGGCCGGCTTGGAGGACGAAGCTGCTGGGCGACTCATCGATACCGACGAGATGCGCCGACGCCTTATGGACCACAAGGCTCAACGTGGTCGAGGGACAACTTGATAATTCGCTGGACGGACCGCGCTTCGAAGGATGCGCTTGGGATATTCGACTATATTGCCGATCAATCGCTTACGTACGCTGAATCGGTTTATGAACGGATACTCGCACGACCTTTGCAGCTTGAGCGTTTTGCGGAATCTGGATCGATAGTTCCAGAATACAGTCGCCCCGATATTCGAGAACTGTTCGTCTACTCGTTTCGAATTATCTACCGCGTGGAGAACCACGAGATTCGGATACTCACGGTGATTCACGGGAGCCGCCAGTCCCTGCCAAAACACGAAGAGCTCGGATAACAATGCGTTGGACGCGGATCCGCCGATCGCGTCGTTCCTCAAGTCAATGTTGATTGGCTGCGGCCCGGTCAACGCCAGCGTTCTGGCCTACGCGAACACATGCTCCCATCGTGCTCGTGCTGAGTCCGCCGTGGCGGACGGTGCTCGTGCTCGTAATCGAACGCTTCGCGTGCATGGCATCAACGCGACTTGCGTTACGGCCCACAAACCGCCGTTCCCCAACTCGCGGATCATGCTCCTTATCTCCATCAGCCAATCCATTACCAAATTCCCGCCCGAGCAGCGCGTTGGCCAGGATGGAATGATACAATCGGATGATGGATCGATCGAGCACGAGCACGAGCACGAGCACGAAAAACAGCCAGGACAAAACCATGCACCGAAGTGGCCGGTCGGCCGCGCTCAATTTTAGAAACCACTTTGGCGGCCACTATGGTGATGGTTGCCGTTCGGACAAGGAAGTGTGACGAAACATAAATGGAAAGCGTTTACATCGAGACTACCATTCTTAGCTACCTTGTTGCGTTACCTGCAAAAGATGTAGTGATCGCTGGCCACCAGAATACCACTTTGGATTGGTGGGCGTATCGCCGAACAGCCTTCGAATGCTTTATCTCTCAGATCGTGATCGACGAAATTTCCGCTGGCGATCCGTCCGAAGTGAGGAAACGGCTTTTCGTAGCGGATTCCCTGAATTCTTTCGCCGTGACTGTCGATGCGGAGCAACTAACCGAATCCATAATGAAATCGGGGATTCTTCCTCCGAAAGCTATTCGCGATGCGGCACACATTGCCGTGACTACAGTCCACGGTGTACAATACTTGTTGACGTGGAACTGCAAGCATTTGGCAAATGCCCAGATTGCAAAACGTGTTGCTAACTTGTGTCGTTTGGCCGGGTTTGAGATGCCCACGATATGCACGCCAGAAGAGCTTTTCGAGGAACCGAGCGATGAAGAATGATCCGATCGTCCAGCAAGTTCGAGACACGAAGGACCAACTGGCAGCTGCGTTTGACTACGACGTCGCTCGAATCTTTGCGGATTTGCGTTCGCGAGAGAAACTCGTTGGCGACCGCTTGAAAGATCGCAGGAAAAGTCCGAACAAACCGATGCACCCAAGCGGCGGACCGACCGCTTCTGGGGTGGACACTACTTCCCCCGCCGCTGGGTGATCGGCAACGTTATTGCATTAGGAATCATCAATTGTGATAAACGCAAAGCTTGATGACCCACGTGCGGTCGTGCTGGCATTCGCGAATGCTTACACGCAGTGGGAGAGCCGAGTGGCTCGCACTCGCGACGGACTTCGGAATAGTGATTTCCAAAACCAAATCACGGAAATCATTCGCAGCTACTGCACAAACAAAAAGCGTGCCTATGTTGATGGCGTGTATTCCTACGCACAGCCGCCCGTTTACGAACAAGTTGTTGAAGCAAACATATCAAACGTGGAGCAGGTGACTCGAACGCGAGCATATGTTGACATGAAGAAACTCCAGGGAAATGCCTATCGGTTCGTCGTGCTCAAGAAAAAAGACGGTTGGAGAATTGACAGTGTGAAATGGCGATTCTCCGATAATGATGAATGGAAAAACACTCTCATTGGCTCATGAGAAGATGCCACGAGCAATAACAATCGCATGCACCGGAGTCGCGGTTCGGCCGTAATTTCAAATCAAGCATCACTTGCCGCGACCGCGGTGATGCGTGTCGTTAGGTGTCACAGATGGTGCCGGTAATCAGCGAGCAAAAGTGGCTGGAATGGTGTGTTGATAATCAACTACCAACGAAGACGGCACGCTTTGTTTTGGACACATGCTACTACGGACTTGGATTGCGTACGCGCCCTGGGACCATTCT
>CAMBSL010000379.1 GCA_945870455.1 Pirellula staleyi DSM 6068
ACTTCGCCGGATTCCAATCGAAAAGTGGCTTCGAGTATTACCAATTCGTCGAGACTACTGACTCGGTGCGAGAATGCTAGCTGTCTTCCTGTTGCTTCTACGACTCGACCGTCTTTCGTCAGTAACTTGGCGGACTCAACGACTTGTCCAATATCCCCATCGTCCGTTCCGGCATTTCCACATAGGGCACCCCCGACGGTGCCGGGAATTCCAACCAGATGCTCAAGTCCTCCAAGACCATTTCCAACGCAGTAGGCTATCAAATGGGAAAGCTTTGCCGCGCCACCGCATGTCACACGATTTCCAAGACAGCTCATTTGGCTAAAAGCTGGAGACGAAAGGCAAAACGTCGCGCCGTCGAATCCAGATTCTCGTATCAACAAATTAGAACCGCCGCCCAAAATCCGCATCGGAATTGCATCGGCGTTGCAAGCCTGAACGACTTCGATCAGTTGCTTTTGATCGTTTGGCTCAATCAGGTAACGTGTGGGTCCGCCGATTTGCAGCCAAGTGAAAGGAGCAAGCGAATGGTTTTCACGAACGATGGTTGCAAACGAAAACAATACATTGGAACCCATCAATTGTCCTATCTTGCACCTGTGGATAGCCCGCAACTCTCAACAGACATGGATAGCTAGCCAGACTGTGGGAGACCCGACAATCGGGCCTCCCACATTTTACGCGCTCGGCAGATAAACGTACACAGCATCGCTATCTGCGTTTAGGCAGTACTTCGGAGGCCTTTCGAATCAACTCTTTGACTCGCCGCTCGCTTTGCATTCCGGTCAATGAAAATCGTTTCCAACCTTGATCGCTTTCACAAAAGACTACAATTTGTGGGAGCGTGTTGCCCTGCATGACCTGCTGGGCAATCTCGGGTTGGCTGTCTTTGTCAACGTGCGTGAAAACAACTTCTTTGAAATCACCCGCACCTTTCATCGTATGAATCGTCTCCGCTTTCATCGATTTGCAAGCGGCACACCAATCCGCTCCAACCAAGACAACCAAGGGCTTCTTTTCTTCCTGTGCTTTACGATAGGCTGCATCGTAGGGTATCTGCTCGTCCGAATGGGTGGGAGCGTTCAAAACAGCCAAAAGCGTCAGTGCTGCAACGTGCAACATGCTGGACCTCTTTCCTTGTTAGCAATCCAAAAACCATCACTTGAAGCTGCGAGGTCCATCTCGCCGTTCGCGAAAATCCGTTCGCGAGCGTGCAGGCAAGTGCGTTATCGCCGATCGATCCTGATGCAAAAGGTTCAAGGATGAGGATCAAATTCCAAGTCGAAAAGTGTAAAACTTTGCGGCCTGGGCAAGATCAACCGGCGTCCGATAAGTTCGCAGAGTATAGGCGTCCAATCCGCCCCTGCAACCGCTTGGACTGCATGACGAATGCTAGCTTCGCCCAATAGTCGTCTTGAACTTGTGACAAAAGGTCGCATTCGAATACGTGATTTATTAAACATCCTGAAGCGCCGGAGCATTCGATAAATCTTTGCAGTCGCACGACTTAACGACCGAAGAAAAAACCACTCTTAAGAGCTAATAGGATACACCAAAAGTGCTGGTTCCCTTGCTCCCTCTTTGGGCCGAATGTTTTCCGGATTTTCTTAAAAATGATGTCGAAAACCATTAACTTAGGTGCTGTCGACGATCCTTTCGGGGCAGGAAACCAACGAGAAAACAAGCTAGCATTACAAGCCAAAAGCCCGAACATTCAGGGCGACGGAAGTCATGAAAGTCGAGCAAATGCGGTGTTCTCGCGATCGATCCCTCTTCGTGAGCATGTTGGGCCATTCCGAGCGGCCATTGCGTATTCAACCAATCCTCGTAGCCTGAAACGGCCTCAAGTCGAGTATTTTCTATCCCTTGAAACCAAGTCTGCCAATGACCAAGCCAGGTACTGCCTGCAAAGCTCCAGTCGCTATTGAACGCCCAATCCGCAAGCAATTTGAGCCCAATGACGATGACCAGCAGATATGCGGAGACCTCGAAACGGGGGAATCGCTCGAGCAGTTTCACGAACCATGAAGCCGCGAATCGCATCAGAATTAGGCCGAGAATCCCTCCGGTGACCACGACCCATAACTTGGATCTCTCCGAACCGGCGAGCGCCATCGCCGCCAAAATCGAATCGACTGCGAACGCGATATCGGTCAATTCAATGACAAGCACCGTTTTCCAAAAGAGAGCCATGCTGTGCGATTGGACGTTGCAAGCGGCTCCTTCTTGGTAGGTCTTGTCTGGTTTCGATACGACTCCATCGTGAGTAACCAGAGCTGCTGCAATGGGGACGCGTTGTTCAATTTCCAGGTTTTCACGGTCTCTTCCAAGACTCATTCCGGTCTCAGCGTCCACCATTTCAGGAAGCCCCGCATCATCGAGGACGATCTTTTCTTCGGCCCCTTCGTAACTCTCAAAAAACAAGTGTTTAACGGCGATGAAGACCAAATAGCCCCCTCCGAGGAACTTGACGAAGGTCCACTTCAACAAGAATCCGGCAGCCAGGATCGCGATAATACGAAATGCAAATGCTCCGATCAACCCATAGGATAATGCCTTGGAACGCTGATGTTTCGGCAATCGCTTGACGAGCATTCCCAGCACCAGCGCATTGTCGATGGAAAGCAGCCCTTCCAACAAAACGAGGAGTCCAACGAGGAATAAATCTTCCGGAACCACTTCCTGTCCAAGAATTAGGACTAAGAAAACGTTGGATTGGAACAAGTCGAGCATCAGGTTGTTTCATTTCGACAATGGGATTAGAGCCCGCAGCAGGGAGGGAACCAGGAAAGAATATCGCCACACACCTCGGAGGAAAGCCATGCGACGATCCGTTCCAAAAAAAATGCCTAACAGTTTCAACTTATCCATAAGATCGCCAAGAAAGCCTAGAATGTTGGTTGGCCATTGGTACACTAAGGCGCAACGGAAGGCGGATGGAGACGCACCGTAACCCTTTTTCTAACACCTTACCCCAGTTCCATGACCGATTCGCAACCCCCCTCGGATTCCGATCTCGCTTCGGAAAGTCCTGCCCAACAAGCCACTCCAATCTCGTCCGTCTCAGGAGGTCCAATCAACTTGGAGCAAATCCGGCGGATGCGGGAAGCTCAACAAGCGAGAATGGAACAAGACAAGAACAGGCAGCAAAGAGAAAAGCAATCTCGGCAAAATCGGCCATCCAA
>CAMBSL010000380.1 GCA_945870455.1 Pirellula staleyi DSM 6068
TCGAAGCCAGCCGCGCAGGCAACCGACCGAACCGTTTGCATGACGACATCCTTGGGCCGCTTGGCCGACGACACCAGTGGAACAGCCGCGTCCTCCGGAATCTGATCGTAGCCGTAGATACGAGCGATCTCCTCGATCAAATCGATTTCACGAGTCAAATCCGAACGATACGTCGGCGGTAATACGGTTGCTTCTTGGCCCTGATCACCAACCGAAATCTCGCACCCCAATCGCGATAAGATGTCGAGCGATCGTTCCCACGGGAGTTCGATACCCAGGACGCTGATGATCTTGTTTTCTCTCAAACCAATCGACGTTCGAACCGTTGTGCTCTCCCCGGTGTCGACCGCGCCCGACAATAACACACCACCCGCGATTTGCAAAATCACTTCGCAGCATCGTTGCGATGCCCAATCGAGTTGAGCTCCATCCACCCGACGTTCGTAACGATACGACGACGGCGAATGAAGTTTCAATTTGCGGGCTGTGCGACGGATCGAAAGAGGGACAAACTCGGCAGCCTCAATTAACACGTCGACCGTGCTCGGGGAAACTTCGCTATCAACGCCTCCCATGACGCCGCCCAACGCGACCGCCCGTTCCGCATCGGCGATGACCACCATTTGCGAATCGAGTTGATACGTGCGGTGATCGATGGCAAGAAAATTCTCCTTGTCATGCGCGGGCCTAACCACGATCTTACCGCCACGGATCTTAGCAAAGTCAAATGCATGCAATGGCTGCCCGCATTCGAACATGACGTAATTCGTGGCGTCGACAACATTGTTGATCGACTTTACGCCTATGGATTCGAGCCTTTTGCGAAGCCAATCTGGGCTTGGGCCTATCTTGACGTTGCGAATCACCCGAGCAATGTAGCGAGGACATGCCGTGTCAAAATGGTTCTCGATGACAAGGGATTTTGCAACCGACTCATCAATGGTCTTCAGTTGAGGCGAGGGATAACGAAGCTCGGAATTCAGCAACACAGATGCTTCACGGGCAATGCCAATGTGCCCCAGGCAATCGCCTCGGTTGCTTGTGATTTCCAAATCGATGATCGGATCACCGTCTACGATTTCCGTGCTTTCATGATTGAGTCCTGTCAACGCCCAACGCGTAGCCATTTCTTCGTGGCTAATGTTGATATCAACGTAGTCCGACAACCATTCCCAAGAGACTAACATGCTCTCTCCCGACCTAAGATGCAAATTGACGGAGGAATCGAACATCGCTCCGATAGAGATCTCGAATATCGACGATTCCAAATCGTCTCATGCATAGGCGCTCTACTCCGAGCCCAAATGCGAAACCACTCCATTCCTCCGAGTCGATCCCCAAGGCTTGGAAGACGTTTGGATCGACCATGCCCGCGCCGCCAAACTCGACCCAATTCCCGTTCCACCAATAGTCAACTTCGACGCTGGGTTCCGTAAACGGGAAAAAGGATGGGCGAAAGCGAACATGAACATCGCTTCCCAAATAGCTCGTGGCAAACAATCGCAGCACGCTTTTGAGCTGCGCCATCGTTACATGATTATCGACCCAAAGACCTTCCATCTGATTGAACATGGGAAAGTGCGTCGCGTCCGGAGCATCGGGACGATAAACGCGTCCAAGCGAAATGATTCGCAAGGGTAACGGCTGTGTCTCCATCACACGGATTTGAACCGTACTGGTCTGGCTTCGCAACAACATGGCGTCGCGATCCGCCGGGTTGTGAACTTGCTTCTTTGCCGTGGCCAAATAGAAGTTATCTAGCGGGTCGCGAGCGGGGTGGTCCTCAGGAATATTGAGCGCCACGAAATTATGCCAAGTGTCTTCAATCTCTGGACCCTCGGTGACGTTGAAACCCAACCGGCCCATAATGTCCTTGAGATGCTCAATCGTTTGCGTGATCGGATGAAGCTGTCCAAGCGTTGGACGGATGCCCGGCAAGGTTGGATCGATTTGTGGTCCGTCGGACAACTGTGAGCCGCCCCCGCCCAGTCGGACTGTCGCCGCATCGAGCGCCGACTGAATTGCATCTCGAACTTCATTGAACCGCTTGCCAGCAACTGGCCGATGCTCGGACTCAATGGAGCCCATCAGTTTCTGGACAGCTTTGATGGCTCCACTCTTAGCACCCACGAACCGAACGCGCAGCGCCTCCAACTGGTCGTTCGACGTGACGGAGTCGAGAGACTGCTTGGCTTCACCGAGAAGACCATCGAGCGAATCGATAAAATTCTTGAGGGACATGCTTGGCTCTCAGAGCGTCTTAAAACGAAACAGCAAACTCACAGTATGAAGTGAGCCCACGACCGACAGCCGCAGGCTCATTGTTGTACGACGCTCCGCATCGTTCAGAATCTAAGTTGAACGACGCTCCGCGTCGTTCAGAATCTAAGTTGTACGACGCTCCGCGTCGTTCGGAATCCAAACACGCCGCTCCGCTTCTCGCAACGATCGAAACCTAGGCCACCTTTGGAACACGCGGGGCAGCAAGAGCCTTCTTAACTGCAGTCACGACTACCTCAAACCCCGGTGCATCATTGATCGCCATCTCGGACAACGTCTTTCGATCCAGTTCGATTTGTGCCAACACTAACCCTGCTATGAACTGGCTGTAACGCAGTCCGTGCATGCGGGCAGCGGCATTGACGCGGATAATCCAAAGCCGTCGGAAATCGCGACGCTTGCGGCGACGATCGCGATACGCGAATCTACCTGCTCGAACAAGGTTTTCTTTTGCCGTTCGGTAGAGTCGGCGGCGTCCACCAACGTAACCCTCAGCTCTTTGAAATAATTTACGTTTGGCCTGCCGTCTGGCAGAACCCTTTCTCGTTCTCATGGATGAGCAACCTTATCGTTGCATGTGGCGTCTCAGGTCATCGCGATGGTTGCTGAAAGGTCAGCAACGAGGGCCCCGTAATGAATTCTCTCGCGATCGTTGTACCCAAACACCTGGTTTCAAAAAATAGGGCCAGTTGTTTCGTCGAAGTCTTGTTATAGACGTGTGTTGACTTAGTAGCTATAGCCGCGAAGTGCGTCGACGATGTGCCGAACGTATTGCGGTTCCAATACTTTGGTGCCTCGCAATTGGCGAATCTTCTTGGCTGACTTGCTAATGGCCAAGTGACTCGTGCCAGCCTTTCGATGCT
>CAMBSL010000381.1 GCA_945870455.1 Pirellula staleyi DSM 6068
TTGGAGCCGTCAGTTCCAGCGCACCGAATACCGGATCCAGCAGATGGCATCCGAAGTCGCCAAGTGCTCCCGAACCGAACGCTTGCCAATCCCGCCACTTAAATGGATGGTAAATGTCGGGTGCGAAAGGACGCATTGCAGCCGCGCCGATCCAAAGATCCCAATTGACATTGCTTGGAACGGGTGCCGAAGCTGGACGTTCGGTGCACCTGCAGTATTCGCGACCTTGGACACCAACCCATGAATGCACTTCGCGAACCTTTCCGATTGCACCATTCTGAATCAATTGGACGCCCAATCGATAGCGTGCATCCGAATGGATTTGATTCCCCATCTGTGTGGTCAAGTTCTTTTGCTTGGCCAGCAAGGTCATTTGTCGAGATTCCCAGACCGTATGTGTGAGTGGCTTCTGACAATAAACGTGTTTGCCCGCATTCATGGCCATCATCGCGATTGGGGCATGCATATGATCGGGGGTTGAAACGATGACTGCATCGACTTTGTCACCGAGTTTAGCAAACATCTCTCGGTAGTCTGCAAAGTGAGGAACGTTTGGAAACTTCGCGTCGACCTTGTCAAATCGATTTGTGTCGATGTCACAGAACCCAACAAACTTGACTTTGGCATGCGAGCCGACACTGGATAGATCGCTCCACCCCATTCCGTTGACGCCGACGCACGCGACCTGCAGCTCCTGCTTTCGGGTTTGAGCATTGAGTATGGTTGGGGCGATCAGCGCGCCGGTTGCTGCGGCGGACGATTGAATTAGAAACGAACGGCGTTGAGAATTCGTTGTGCTTTTCATAACAAGATTCCTTGGACAGTGCAGGTGGGAATGCGTAGTTGGATGCAATGCTGGGCTGGTGCAGGAGAAATCTTTCTCGAAACCATGCCCATTCTAACCGAAGGAAACGGTGCAAGTGGTAAGCCTGGACGCAAATTGAACGAATTGATGAGCAACGGGTGGCCCATCGGTATCGACTCGGAATCATTTCGAAATACAACGTTACTCTTGACGTAGGGTCCGACTAATCCGCTGTTCGGTTTCGTCGAGTGGTTCGTCAAGCTCGATCTGTCTTTCTAGAACCGACAGGTCCGCGTCGGACGGATCGTGCTGCATTGCTGCCCGATGTTCCAGCCTTTCTCTCAGCGTCTCATAACTCGCATGAAAGTCCAGGATCTCGAACGGAAGGGAAAGCTCTTTCGCAAGCAATGCGTAAAAGGCTCGTTGTTTTCTTTTGAGAAAAGTGGCATCCACGATTACGGAGTAACCTGCTTGCAATACGGTCACAGCCAATTTGTGCAATCGACTATAGGTCTGTTCGGAAATTTCGGATGAATACAATTGTTTCATCTCTTCTGCGTTCGCCCGATAGGTCGCATCTTTCCCAAACAAGCGTTTGCGTTCAACATCCGCTCGGATGCGAATAGCCCCGTTTTGACGAACGATTTCTTCGGCCCCAGTCGACTTGCCACTGCCACTGAGTCCGTGCGTAATCCAAAGCGTCGGAGGCTTTGCCTTTATCAAGCGAGTCGCAAGATCCATATAGCTCTTTCGCCCGGCGGATGCCGTCTCGAACTCTTTCGAATCTTCGGGATGCTGCGTCATCACGATACCGTCGACTTTAGCGCGAACAAGCGAACGATAAACCAGATACCAACGCAACACCTCCAATCCGGCGTAGTCACCTGTTTGTTCAAGATAAGAGTTGATAAAGATATTGGCCAACGGCTCATGTTGGCGCGCATGCAAGTCCATCACGAGAAATGCGACGTCACTCATCACATCGATCCAGCGAAAGGCCTCATTGAACTCGATGCCATCGAACGGCACGAACTGCTCGTTCCAGTACACCACGTTTCCCGAGTGCATATCTCCGTGGCATTCTCGAACAAAGCCCGACTGTTTCCTATTGGCAAACTCCAAAGACAGCCGCTCAAAACAAGAGTTTGTCCGCATTTTTAAATCATCTAACTGCTCCATTTGGATCGCTTTGTTCCATTTGGAATCCGACAACGCATCCAGGTTCTCGATTGATTCTTGGAGAATGAGATTGGGAGTGCCCAAAAGGCTAGAATCCGTGACGGAAATGGCGTTGCCATGGAACTCCGCAACATGCGATGCCAGCAGTCGAATGTCTTGCACCGATACTTGATTTTTTTGCAAACGGTGGATCAGCAGAGCGTCGGATGGAAAGCGATGCATCTTGATCGCGACCTCGCATACTTCTCCTTCGAGACCAAGAACCAACCGACCCTGTTTCCTTGAAAAAGGTACGACATCCATGTAGAGATCAGGGGCGTAGCGTCGATCCAGCCGAATCTCCTCGTGGCAAAAGTGTTCACGCAACTCGAGAGTTGAGTAGTCAAGGAAATCGTTGCGGACCGGCTTTTTGACTTTGTATGCGAAGCGCTCGGTCAAGAAAATAGTCGAGATATGTGTCTCTATGACCTCCACGACGCATGGCGCATTCGCATCGGATGAATGCGCACGAGCGATTGCATCGACGAACTCGCCGGCGTCCGGATGACTCATATTGTTTTCCATTGCAGAACCTCATTTCGATCAAAAGCCACAACCAACGATTTCCAGCGTGGAGCTAAGGCAAGCGGCAGATTGCAGAATCTCAACCCGAAGCGTAACGGGCTGTTGATTTAGTGAAGTCGTTATTGGGTAAGGACGATACGACGGACGTCCTAGTCCGTCAATGGGGAATTCGAGGGACTAGGAAGTCCGTCCTACCATTAAATCAACAGCCCGGTAAGCGAGCGACGATTTCGCAGGTCCCTCACTTACGTATCGGGTTATCATTGGTAGTTTTCAGTCTGCCGCTCGCCTAACAGCTCGCGAAGAGTGGAACAGTTGTTGCAGTTATTGCAATTGATTTCAAGCGGAAAGCAAACAATTGAGACAATCCGCACTCGTTCGCCTTGCCGCTCGCCGTAAAGCAGCTCTTAGGCGATCGGCAGCGCAAAAACTACCACGTAGTTCAGGCTGCCAGCCTGGTTCTACATGCAAAACACAGGCTAGCAGCCTGTACTACGGGTATATCTCACCTTGCCGTTCACCGTAAGGTAGCTCTAGGTCAAGCAATTCACCAAGCATTCGTCGTTTCACTAAGGACACACCA
>CAMBSL010000382.1 GCA_945870455.1 Pirellula staleyi DSM 6068
GGATTATGCTTGCTTGCTGCACAGCAATTTGCTTTCCTGATAATGTCTTCGGTCAAAAATATAGACCCATCCAGAAGGAACGGGTCGAACGTAGTCAGCGAGCTGAAGAACTAAGGAAACGGGAACGCGAAAACTTCAACACGCAAGAGCGGGTCGCCGAATCAAATAAGCGCTCCGAGCAAGCAGCATCCAACTTCAGTTCGCTTTCGCAAGCATGGGGAAGCGAGATTCGACAGTTCATTCGTGAATCGCCGCCAGAGAGTAGCTGGAAAGGATTCCGCGAACAATTGCTGTCGTTCGATGCACATATCAGTGGGTTGGAACGCAGGCCTTCGGAACAAGAGGTCAACAAATGGGTGGAACTCAATATATCGGGAGGGCATTTTGGTCACTCGAAGTTTCGTGGTGTTCTCCGGGAGCTGTCCATCCTCTTGCTACTGAAGGCAGAGGGCCACACAGAGCTGCAATGGAACCGTGATGCTGAGCCAGCGCGAATTGAAATCGACGGCAAATCCGTTGATCTCGGCACGCGAATCATCGATATCATTTCCCGAAAGCCAGGCGCCAATCACATATCATTCTTTGAAATTAAGAACGCCGACCTGAGTACAACGCTACGAAAACGAGAGCTTAACTTGCTCGAACGCCGAACGTCTGTCGAAGAGCTCGCTCGCTTCTGCGATCCTCAAGGCTCAAATTCAGTGTCTAGAGAATTTCGAGAGATGGTCAAGGATTTCATCTTGATAAAGCAAGACGGACGCGAGGTCGAGTGGATCGTTCGGACTGCGCCGCCGAATCTTGGGGTTTATCTCAGACATTACGGGATCGCACTTCATCTCCAACATTAACACTCATTGTTCCGCAAGCATTCAGTGTAGGCAGCCGTATTAAGCTCCGGTTACATGGATCAGACCTTCGAAATAGAGGTATCCAATGACATACGAAAAGTATCACATTGGTTTTAAACGCGTACGACCAGAAGCAACAGCAACCGCGTCGGGATGACGCGATAATAGATCGAAGACTTGAGTCAGCTCATCGCTGAATCGTTCGGACGTGTTCGATCCATCGAAAATCGCCCGTACGAACGAGCCAACTCACGATATTTGTTTGCCTTGTTTGCCGTTTGGCCGTCGAATGTCCGCCACCAATCTCAGAGCAACTGTTCGGAAAGTGAACCGAGTCCCCATTGTTATTGAGCATTAAGCCAAGTCGGATATCCGTGCAGCCGATTCGCCAGGAATGGTCTTGAGAAGTATTGGACTGGGAAGCAAGCTTTAGGTGGGCCAACGAGAGCTGTTAACTCTCCTAGTTCAAGTCTCCCCGCAGAGCTGATAACTCTGCGGTGAGGCAAATTTAGATCATGCTTCCAGCCATTCGGAAGCAAACCGGAATTCCATCATAGTCTGCTTCCAAAACCGCAAACAACTCGCCGCCAGCCAACACAAACAAACCAAAAAACTGGTTCAATATCTGACCGGACTCGACAATTCATCAAGTGGTGGGCTTGACGGTGTCTATTATGCGACACCCTTGGACCTGATCAATGAATACGGTACGCTCAATCGTACTGTGTCGGTTGTACGACACAGTAAGCAGTGATCAGATACACTGCACAATCACTCCTGAGCCTTGCTCGAAATAGTTCTATGGCCAACCGTCGTCAGTCTGCGGATGACTCAGTGGAGCGAAACGCAGCTTCGATGGCTCGGGCCCAGCTGCCGAATTCTCGGCGGATGGCTAGAGCATGGTCGCGGTTTTCGAGGCAGACCTCGCTGTAGACGAGGGATTGCCCAGCGGATTGGCGGTTGCGGAGCCAGAGCAGCATGCTCTCGCGATCAAGGTGCTTTGGGCGTCGATGGGTGACGTTGGCCATATTGATTCCAGCCGCCGTCAACGCCTCGCGCCAACTACCGAAGTGGCGGACTGCGGCGTTATAGTGGGCTCGGTCGCGACTACGGTTTACCTTGGCCCCGAGGTCGTAGCCGGTGGTACACAAACGACGGAGTTGTTGTTTGATACGCTCTGCCGTTAAATCGCGACACCGCCCAACGTCGCGGGCGTTGACGCCAGCGTAGCCAAGTGCCGTCTCCCACGAACCGAACTCGTTCAACGCGGCCGCGTGGAGTAGTTCGTCGATCGATCGTACGTTGTCTTCGAGCAAGCTATGACCTGCCAATTCCAACTCGACGATTTTGCGAATGATGGTCTCTCGTATCATCGTGCTTGCCTCGTCTTTCTCGGCATCGTCGTGACACCGGCGGCTTCCATTGCCTTGGCAAGAGAACCGTATCGTCGTGCCGCAGCGCACGCCAACTTCGAGTCGATATTACGAATATCTCGGACTGGAGTTGCCATTGCTAATTGTTGCAAGCGTGCGATTACCTTTTCTTTGCTCCAACTTTCACGCACTCGGGCATTAATTCCAGCAACTTCCAGCGCATTGTGCCAACTACCGAAGCGACTTTGGGCGGCAACGAACAAGCGATTGTCTTCTTGTCGCGTAGCATAGAGGCTAAAACCAGCTGCACGACGATACAAGATCGCATCAAGAACCGCTTGATCCGTCCAAATTCGCGGCAACTCGCTGCCCAGTCCAAGCGATTCCACAGCGCGACGCCATCCTCCAAAATGCTTCTTGGCTGATCGTCGTAGCTTCGGGTCATTTTGCGATTTGAGCGTCAACGCCAACCCGTTCTCATAAAGATCAATGATCCGAAGTCGCACTTCATCTGCTGTGTAGAATTCCACTATTTGCCTCGGAAATCCGGCGGCTTTGCGAGCTTCTGACCAGCTGCCAAACAGCCGCTTGCCAGCCGCATAAAGCAATCGATCGTCGCGATTGATTCGCTCCACGCATTTTCTGTCTCGACATCTTTCGCGGATGGTCTCAATGACCGTATGTTTCGTCCATACGTTGTACGGTGGAGGTTTCTTTGCACATGGCAAACCAGCAATATCCAATGCCGCTCGCAGGCTACCAAAGTATTTTCTCGCCGCTGCATCGAGTTTCGGATTGACCTTCGGACCACTCTTCCGGCAACGCTTCAACTCCGCGATGATCAAATCTTTGTTCCAAAGTTTCTTCGGCATCA
>CAMBSL010000383.1 GCA_945870455.1 Pirellula staleyi DSM 6068
AAGTTTCCTGCCAGTTCCAGGGCGCCGGCCGCCCCCATGGCATGTCCGATAAAACTCTTGGTATTATTAAACCGAATGTTCTCGCAGTCTTGGAAAACATTGCGCAAAGCAATGCATTCTTGACTGTCGCCGGAGCTAGTTCCGGTGGCATGCGTGCTCACGATATGGATATGATCGGCGGTCAAACACCCCCGGCTCAGCGCCAAATTGACGCACTGAGCCTGACGCTCAGGATTGGGCAAAACGAAGTCGGTAGCATCGGTATTGATGGCGTACGACACGACTTCCGCAATGATGTTGGCCGATCTAGCCTTGGCGTCCGAAAGCCGTTCCAGAACGTAAAGGCACGCCCCTTCGGAAACAACGATCCCGTTTCGGGTCTGATCGAACGGTCGCGACGCCTTGGTCGGATCGTCGTGAGAAGCCAACGCACCCTGCGATTTAAACGATGCAAAAATGCCGAAAGTATGGATGCTCTCTGAGACACCACCCGAAATAGCCAGATCGCATTCGTGCAATCGGAGCATTTGGACCCCTTGAATGATCCCGGCGTTGCCTGCGGCGCAAGCGGCACCGATGGTGTAGTGCGGACCGGTGATGCCCATGTTCAAAGCGATTTCACCAGCCGGATTATTGGCAACCGTTCGAGGGTTATGGTGGTGGGACCAGTAGTTCGTATCGTAATCGTACGCCTTGATGGAGTGGATTTCGTTCTCGGTTTCCACGTTTCCGTGCTCGGTCACTCCAATGTAAATACCGACTTTGGACTTGTCGACGTTCGGCCAGTCGATGCCGCTGCGTTGAATGGCTTCGGAAGCGGCCCATATGCCAACGGTTCCGGCACGGGTTCCACGTCGCATATCGCGTCGGCTTTGGTATTTCGTCGATTCAAACTCGCAAACGCCAGCAAGAGTGTCCCCGACGTAACGAATATTGTATTTGCGAACTCCACTTTGGCCCGCGAGCAACCGTTCCCGGAACATCTCGAGATTGTGTCCGTTGGGCGATGTCAAACCAATGCCAGTAATCACGACGCGTTGATCATCCGACAGTTGGCTAGTTCGATCTGCGAAACTCATTCAACGACTCAAAAAGGGAAATATGCGAGAACCCACTCGGGAACTCCTACTAACATTAGCGAATAAGGGACCATAGTCTAGCCTCGAAATTATCCACAATGCAAACAATTTGCAAGCGGCAACAATGCATGGAAGCGAGCGCAATGAGTCTGAGGATCGTCCGGGAAACGACGATCGTATCCGGACTCGTAAGAGTTCAGTAACAGCTTCGCTTGCCTCGAAGTCTGACGACTCCGGCTACCAAATCAGGACGCGTATTGATCCAACAATCCTCATTTTCGCTTGAGAATGTAGAGAACATCTTCGGTGGCAGCATCGATTTCGATGGGTTCATCGATGTCATAGCTGAAATCATAGGCTGCTTCGACAGTCCATTCAGGTACCTTTTTGATCATCGTTGCGAACTGTTTCCAAGTGTAACTCCTCAAAACGAGACAATCATCAATTCGGACGGAACCTGTTGGACGGTAAACATCAAACCGCAAGTTAAACCGCTCAATTCTGGTTTTTGGGTCTTTGTCGCGAGGCCACATTCGAGTGTTGATCTGCAAATTGCCTCGTCGAGCCGACCAACTCTCTTCATCCGTCGGAATTCCTTCCAAGGGCGTCAAATGAAAACCTAACGCATAGATCCCACCTGGTCGAATCGCATTCGCCATGGCTTGAAAGTGTGCCACCGTCGCTTTTTCCGAATTGAGATGGCGGAACGAATTAATGGTATTGAAGGCGGCATCGAACGGTTTTTTGACCGTAAAGTCGCACATGTCCGCCACCCAAGCCGTTTCTTTAAGCCCATGCTTTTTTAAACGTGCATTGCAATAAGCGATCGCTTTATCGTTCAAGTCGAGTCCGGCTGTGGTGTATCCTGCCTTGGCCATGCGGTAAAGCAATCGCCCCGTTCCGCAGGCTGGTTCGAAAACACGTTTGGTTTTTCCTGTGACATGCTTCTTGAAAGCGGCTTCCAAAAACTTGAACTCCGCCACCCAATCGCTACCAAAGATCAAGTCGTAATAGACAGGATAGTCGTAAATATTGCCGGTCAGCTCTTGCATCCAAGTTGCTCTTCTGAGTGTGTTGATTTAAGTCAATGAGGCGACCAGGATTTTAACATCGCCAAGCAAACTCCTGTGCGACCTGAAATTCATTTCTTCGGAACGTTCGCAGCGTTTCGATACCGTTGATCGATCACCACAAATTCGAATCCGCCCCCTTTGCTCTTTTGGCGACATTCGAAAACGGTTTTCGCAATGGTTGTAACTCGAAAATCTTTGCTGCGATTTTCCATGAAATAAATCTTTTCAGCGATCCCCAGAGCCTCTTCAGTATCGTTTGGCACAAATTTGATGACTTGACGACCAGTACTCGTGATGCCAGCGGTCTGAAGCAATTGTTTCTCGTACTGCAATAAAACGTTTTCGTTCATGCTGACAAACTTCAATCGCTTCCGAGCTTTCTCTTCCTTAGGTGTCACGGATATTTTTGTAGGAGCACTTGCAATATTGGTAATGGTGTCGATGGTCGCTATGCCACCACCGATGGCACCTACTTCGATCTTGAATGCTTCGAGTTGAATCGCGTAATTGCGGCGATCACGGGCCGTAAACTTCAATTCCCAGCGATCGAAGCGGGGAATAATGTCATCACCCTCACCCTCCGGTCCAGGCGGACGGCTATCACCTTTACCATTGGATTCATTGCCGGTCAGGCTCGATTCCAGGCTTTCGAGCGACGAAGAAATCATGCTGATCGTTTCCGTCACCATTTGAAGCGTCGTTTCGACGGCAGGCTCATTCAACTGCTCGACCTCATCCGCAGCGGGCGGGTCAAAGTCTCGCTCGGTTCCCTCGGCGTTATCACCGCGGCCAGCAATGCGTTCCGGCTCAAGCAGGATTACTTGTGCGGATGGGGACAAGGATCGCAGAAAAAATAGCAGCCCAAGCATCAACACTGCCATTCCCAT
>CAMBSL010000384.1 GCA_945870455.1 Pirellula staleyi DSM 6068
GCCCGATTGGTGGTGGTTCCGACCGACCATTCGATGGTGGACTGCAAGTATTCTATAGCTTTACCCCAAAGTGAAATACTTGTGTAAGAGCATGCCAACTTCTTGAACCTAAGTCTCTGCCCAGAACAGAAGATCAAACCTATGAAGCCTGATGCTCCGAACCCTAGCACGTTACCTTCTCGAGATGCTCACACGCGTGGGCTGCACCGGATCATGACGTTGGGTGGGGAATACGGCACTCGCAATTACACCATCAAGCACCTTCAAGGCTTGAAGGGAAAGACGGTTCTCACTGAGACGATGCCCTTTACGACAAGCGAGGTGTTGTGGCCCGAGCAACAGAATGACGCGAATCGCGTTGAACCAATGAAAAAAAGTCTCTGACGGTGAAATGAAGCGGGTGCTGACATGCGGCGGCGACCGTCGTTGCCTATGCGCTGGATGCCTCGCTGTCGCCGCCTGCTCAGCGCGAAGGCATGCGATGAAGGCACTCACTCGACGCGAATCGAGCTGCGTCCCCTTTTTGCTTTCCGTCCCCTTTTTGCTTTCCGTCCCCTTTTTGCTTTCCGTCCCCTTTTTGCTTCCCGATCTAGCTGGTGATGCGTTCCTGCTTGCTGGTTCACAGGCACTCTCGGATCGACTGCTCAAGGTCGCTTTGGAGGAAATTGCTCACTATGCAACCAACGGCGCTACTGACAATTCGAGGGATTTGCAGGATTATGTTCTCGAAGTTGCAAGTCGATTGGCTCGACGTGGAGAATTTCATTCGAGCGATCATGGTCAACGAGAGCCAGCAATCATCGTCTAACTGAAATTGCGCAGCACAAATCTACGATTTAGCGGCTGCGTATACCTGGGGGATTCCTCCGTATGGGCAACCAAGAACTCGACATCACCCTGGGCAACCTCGATCAAATGCGGATAGACAAACCAACTCACTCTTTCAGGATTTGGAGTCTGGTCCTTGTTTGGAGTTGTCAATGAACCTTCATAGCGAAAGAACTGCGAACGATTCTTTGGCATGAAGTCCAACGGGTTGATGTTGGCAGTTACAGGAGGATCATTCTTCGTTAGCCTAACTTTGTTTGCACCAAGTCTTGCCCGGACAGCTTCATTTAGTGAGCGGATTGACTTTGGTGTGGTCGCATTGGCACTTATCTTGAAGAATACGCCGAATACTACGTTAGTTGATGGTCCAGTCTCCGAGGTCTGATCGATTGGATTCGGGATGGGATGGACGAAATGGATTTCGTAGTCAAAGAAGACCTCATTGCCTTCAGTGACTAGGCTGTGTTCACTTTTATGATGGATGTGTATCCGTTGCAGTGGGGCCGTTACTCCGTTGTACTGGATGGTTGGGGGAACATCAAAATAGAAGTTGTCATCCGCAAGAAGCTGCCCTGCCAACTCGGCGTTTGGATAATCGACGACCAAGTAGTCAAGAGGGTAAACGACGGGCAGCGTGGTTGATACGTCAATTTTGATTGGTGACTGTTGAGAGCCGTTTGCATATGGTTCGGGCATTACATCTTCCTTTGAGTGCGTGTTGATTCGATCTGAAGAAATCTCATTTTAGAGAACATAGGGTAGCGAATGTTGCCGCCCCACATTTTTTTTCAAGTTCAGTGTCATTGTACCCTAGCAACCGTTACGATGACTCATTCTGAAAGGAAGAAAATGATTGCAGTGAATCAGCCTCGTTTTAATCTTGGTCAAGCGGTCGCCACCCCAGCAGCACTAAAAACACTTGAGCGACTTGGCAAAAGCGTTTTGGAGTACATCGAACGCCACGTCAGAGGCGATTGGGGTGATTTGTCAGATGATGACAAGCAAGCTAATGAGGATGCCCTCGTCGATGGAAGCCGAATTTTCAGTTCCTACACTCTCGCAGGCGAAGGCGATGATGCGACCAGAATATGGATCATTACCGAGGCCGAAGACGAATCGGGTGATCGATTGGCAACTTCGATTTTTTTACCAGAGGAGTATTGATGGCCCACATCCCCAGTGACTCTCGCTAAACGATATAGCTACTTATCACGGATGGATGTACCTGAATCGACCATTCCCAGAGAAAGCAAGGGAGAAACTAAAGGAGCATTTCCTGTAGATTGTGTCGGGAGGCAGCGAGGGTTAGGCACAACATCACTAGAACAACTCAGACATTCCTCACAGGCAACGGAACGATTATCATTATGGCTGGATCAATGCAGCAGCATTGGCAATATTCGGTTCCCAAAACCAAGCTGCCTGTAGGCGAACGGATTAACTTGACGTTTAGGCAGATCGTGAAACCACAATGAATATCTCCGTTGAAGTGATCTCAGATGTGATTTGCCCCTGGTGCTATATCGGGAAGCGACGGCTGGAAAAAGCCATTGCCGCTTACGGTCTGCCGGTGACATTATGTTGGCATCCATTCCAACTCAATCCTGCTATACCGAAAGAAGGCATTAGCCGTCGAGAATATCGGATCGCAAAATTCGGAAGCTGGGAACGCTCAACGGAACTTGATGCCAACATTGTTTCCGTTGGAAAGCAAGATGGCACTGCTTTTAACTTTGACAGCATGGAGCGGACCCCAAACACGTCGGATGCACATAGACTCATCTGGCTGGCTAACAAAATGGGTATCCAAGAAAGCCTAAAGGGGACGCAGCTCGATTCGCGTCGATTGAAGGGAACTCGGGGGAGACAGAACTTTGGAAGGAGCGGCCTGTTAGAGGTAGTTAAAATCCCTTTCGATGGCTGCTGGATCGCCGCGATCTAACGCTCGACGAGCGAGGTGTTGTGGCCCGAGATGTCTTCCAAGACGCATAGTGCCAATTGTATAACAGGGTAACGCAATGGACTTCACCCTTCCAAATGGGTAGGTACCTTCACAGCATAAATCAGATGACTGCGGCTCTTGTTTATTGCGTTATCGAAGTCGCTGGTCAAAGCTTTAGGAGCTGAGGGTTCGTGTTATCCGCTCTGCGAAGTAACGGTTGCATTCCTAGGGAAAAGCAAATGATCGTAACGGAGATTGCT
>CAMBSL010000385.1 GCA_945870455.1 Pirellula staleyi DSM 6068
ATGATGTTGCGAGGCAAAACGGCGGCAGTGCGATATTTCGTCACGGACGACAATACCAATCAAACATACATCCCAAGGCTCAAAGGGGTTATCAGCGTCGATCAAGCCAATCGATTCCCTCGAGACCCAGAAATGATATTGCAGTTTGCTCACTTTCTTGCTCGGGAGCACGAAGGCCGAACGGGGCGAGTTCCTCGCGTACAGGCGCTGGTTTTGACATCTCTCAACGGGAGGAAGCCGCAACTGTACATCGACCCAAACGTCGACTTGGCATCGGAGCCAACGTATGCGGGCTCTCGAAAATGGATACTGCCATTGACGGAGCCACTCTGTAAAGCTCCGTGGAAAATTCCACTTAACGAGTGGGAGAAACATGTGGATTTGCCGCAACTGCCGGTCGCCAATGCGCGAGAGCCCTAGATTGACTCCGCAGAGGAATTTTCCTGTGCTCAGTCATCTTAACGAAACCCATGCGAGAAACTAACGCAAGCATAACATTTGGCCGTTAAGCTGCGGCGGATTATTCGATTACTAGGCTTTGGATGAGAAGGCACATGACTCAGTTCCATTTGGATCGGCGCCGGTTCTTGGCAGGAACCGACGACGTGGCCGCAACCGCCGCCTCCCGAGATTTGCAAGCATGTCATATGACCGTTGATTCGTTGCAAGGTTAAAATCGCTTTCCTATTGCGATTACAGACGAAGGACGAGTGGCTGACGTTTATGGAACCTACCAAAAGCGCCCGTCTCGACGTGGTTAAACGCGGGCTTCGTAAGTTCGAAAATATTCCGAGTATCTAACCTTTTTCAGGTGATGTCATGTTGTTAAAAAAATGGTCGCGGATCAGCGCCGCTAGCTTTTGTTTCGGTGTTTCTTTGATAAACGTGCTGTGTGCGCACGACGATGACAAGACGCATTCCCACGCCGTTCGGGCTGTCAAGCCAGCCGAGATGTACGAACCAACGATCCTGCCTGATCGGATCATTCTTACTTGGTCGGGTGACCCGACAACGTCGCAGTCGGTGACTTGGCGAACGTCCACCGAAGTCAAAGATGGCTTCGCGGAGATCGCTTTGGCTGGCCCTGGGCCTGACTTCGCGAAAGACTCGAAAATGCTCAACGCGACGTCATCCGCGCTCAAGACCGATCTCAACACGGCCCATTTCCATAGTGTCCAATTTCATGATCTCAAACCGGACACCAAGTATGCTTATCGTGTCGGTGACAAGACCAATTGGAGCGAGTGGTTCCACTTCTCGACCGCGAGTGACAAGCCATCCCCATTTTCGTTCATCTACTTTGGCGATGCGCAAAACGACCTGCGTACAATGTGGTCACGAGTCATTCGCGAAGCACACTCGGATGCGCCAAAATCGAAGTTTATTTTGCATGCAGGCGACTTGGTCAACACTGCCCAATCGGATGGTGAATGGGGTGAGTGGTTTGGTGCCGGTGCTTGGCTCAACGCCATGATTCCAAGTGTGCCAGTTGTTGGCAACCACGAAATGCAAAAGTCGGAGACGGGCGGCATAAGGCTCACGAATCACTGGCGAACGCAGTTTACGTTGCCCGAGGATGGCCCCGAGGGCTTGAGCGAGACCTGCTACACCTTTGAATACCAAAACGCTCGGTTCGTCATGCTCAACAGCAACGAAAGGATCGAACAGCAAGTTGCATGGCTGGACAGCGTTCTCAGCAAGAACAAACAACCATGGATCATCTGCTCGTTCCACCATCCGATCTTTTCAACCGCAAAAGACCGCGATAATGCAAAACTGCGGAGCCTCTGGAAGCCGATCTTGGACAAGTATCAAGTTGATTTGGTATTGCAAGGACACGATCATACGTATGGCCGAACCGGTTTAGAAACCCCAGTAGCTGAGCCGCTTACGGTTGGAAATGTTCCTACCGGCGTGAATAAGGTCGACACCTTTACAGGCACGATCTATGTCGTTTCCGTAAGCGGCCCCAAGATGTACAACGTGGTTCAAGCACCGTTCATGACACGCGTAGCAGAAGACACACAGCTCTACCAAATCATCCACATCGATGGCAACTCGTTGCGCTATGAGTCCAGAACTGCGATTGGCGATTTGTATGATGGCTTCGTTTTGACCAAGGTGCCAGGCAAGGTCAATACAATGCTGGAAATTGCCCCGGAGGTAGCTGAGCGACGCAGAACGAAAAGCGTTGAAAAAGCAAAAGCAGTCAACGGAAGCAAAGATTAGAGAGGAGGTCGTTGGGGCAGGGAAAGCAAGATCGCAAGATCGCGAGGCGATTTGGCAGAGTGAAAACTACCAATCATAACCCGATACGTAAGTGAGGGACCTGCGAGCATTGTCCCTCGCTCACTCGTCGCACACGGTACCTTTTTTTCACTTTTCACTTTTCATTGCCGAGGCCGACTGTTGATTAGGAGGCTGGCTCGAGTTGTTCGACCTTACTCATGGTCACCAATGGATAGACGTGGTGACGATACCTACCGTCCTCGCTTCGCACGAGCACCACAGCAGCCATTGAACTGACGGTAACCAGTTCACGATTGGTGATGTCAACGGAATCGCCACTGTTCATCGTGATTCGAATAGGCCCTAACCTGATCCATTCGTTAAGTTCTTCGCGGTCCATTGTAAAGGCTCCTTGAGTTCTTTCAGTCACTCCGTGTCCAGACACCATACAAACCCTACTCTTAACAGCCTACCCAGTCAACCAAAAAGGTAACTGACACCTTTTTGACACTTGACACCTTTTTGACACTCGGAGGTAGCTGAGCGACGCAGAACGAAAAGCAGTGAAAAAGCAAAAGCAGCCAACGGAAGCAAAGATTAGATAGGAGGTCGTTGGGGCAGGGAAAGCAAGATCGCGAGGTCGTTAGGGCCGCAAAACGGCAGCGCATGCTCGGCGAACGTACTCTTCGTATTCCCACGGACCGCTTGAACCTGTCTGTCGAACAAGGACCAGATCAATGCTTGGCACAAACGCAATGAGTTGGCCGCCGGAACCAGGCTTGTAGCGAGCATCGCTTGGAA
>CAMBSL010000386.1 GCA_945870455.1 Pirellula staleyi DSM 6068
AACCCAAACGTCACCCCAGATGAGATTCTCAATTCGCACGCATCAGCTTCGCTTGCAAGGGTGAAAAAGTCTAAGGTTGCTTTGTTGGTTCAGGACACTACAGAAATTGACCTAACTCGGCCAGACTCGATTGTCTCCGGCGCAGGTCCCCTTAGCTCAGACAAGCAATTAGGAGCATATTATCATCCGATGATGGCATTCGAACCATCGGGTGTACCATTGGGAACAGTTTGGTCCAAACTATGGGTTCGAGATTCGATTCATAAGGAACTCACCCCTCAAGAGAAACTCAAAGCGCGAAAGCGTCGCCCCATCGAGGATAAAGAGAGTTTCCGTTGGCTTGAAGGTGTTCGAGCGACAAGAGAAATTGCGAAGGCTAGTCCAGATACACTTTGTGTTTGCATAGGGGATAGTGAGGCAGATATTTACGAACTTCTCGCCGAGCCGCTTGATACCCAAAACGGTCAACTTCATCTGCTAGTCCGTGGATGCAAGGATCTCGTTGTAAACGACCCGCAGTTTCATAAGATGCTCGAAGTTGTAAGATCACAACCAGTGATTCAAGTGCGGCAAATCGATGTCAGTAAGCGAAATCAAGCAATACGCATATGCAAGAACAAGAGGACGCTGTCGCGCGAGGCAAGAACTGGATCGGTTTCGGTTCAAGCAGTTTCGGTGAGGATTGCCTGGACGAATCAAAACGATTCGAAGGTATCGGAGTTAAAGATCAACCTCGTGCTTGTTGAAGAGACATGTGCTCCGGAAGGCGAGATTCCGATCCTATGGTATCTGCTGACGACTTTACCCATCGATATCGTCGAAGCAGTTATTACCGTCATCGAGTATTACTGCACCCGTTGGCAAATTGAGATTTACTTTAGAACACTCAAATCCGGTTGTAAGATCGAAGAGCGTTACTTCGAGCGATTTACGAGACTTGAAAACTGCATGGCGATTTATGCGATCCTTGCATGGAGGATATTGTACCTGTGCCGTTTGGGCGAGGAATTCCCCGATATAAGTTGTGAGGTTGCCTTTTAGTCCAAGCGAGTGGAAGCCAATCGTCAAGGTGGTCAAACGGATCGAGCCGAGTGAACCTCCAAGCTTGAGTGCAATGATTAAGCTGGTTGCGTCCTTGGGCGGATACGTGATTCGCTCCAACACCAAGCCGGGGACCCAAACGCTCTGGCTTGGGCTCCAACGGGTACACGACTTCGCGACAGCTTGGGACGCGTTTGGCCCCGATTCTCAAATCGCCCCTAAAAATTCCACATGAGATGTGTGGTACGACGAGGCATGCTTGCACATGCTGCCCAAATAAATCAACAACTCTAGTGCGCTACCTTGCTACCTGGTGAGTCGTCCAGTGAGTCGCCAGAGTCGCCTCTAAACCCTCGTTTTTCCGGGGAAAACAGGTGGTTTTGCAGTAGAGGGGGTAGGAATCGAACTAGGCATGTGATAAATCCTCCCGCCTCTGTGGCGTCACGATTACGGGCTTTGACCTGCCTGTCGCTGCTGAGATTCCGAAAAAGAAAAAAACCTAACTACTTTGACAATTATTCGGGTTTTTCCGATTTTCATGGTTTTCCGGGGGGGGTGGGGGTTAGAGTTCGCGCGCATGTAAGGAGGGCTTACTTGTCTGCAAGGATCGCTTTTAAGTGGTTTCTGTTCCTGGAGCGATCTTTCGATGAGATGCTTTCATCTGTTTCACGGGCGTTGGACGCGTTTGAGTGTTTTGAGTGTTGCCGCAGGTGCCTTGGCGACTGTGGCCAGCATGGCCGCCCCGAGCTTTGCCGGCACGATCACGTTCGGCACTGATGCCAATCAGTTCAATATGGAGTTTGTGACCATCGGCAACCCCGGCAATGCAGGCGATACTAATTTAGTCCAAGACCCTGCTGGTGCCGTGGGTTACACCTACGACATCGGCAAGTTCGAAGTCAGCGAGGACATGATCGAGAAATACAACGCGAACTTTGGCACGGCCAACAGTTTGGTTATCACCAAAGACACGCGTGATACAAACAAGCCTGCCACAGGCATTTCTTGGAACGAAGCGGCCCGGTTCGTCAACTGGCTCAATACGAGCACCGGCGGCTTTGCCGCTTACAATTTAACAACCGGTGGTGTCAACGACGACATCGCCTTGTGGACTGCCTCTGACACGCTTGATTACGACCCACTCAATCCCTACCGCAGCAAACGAGCCACCTATGTGTTGCCGAGCTGGAACGAGTGGTACAAGGCGGCGTATTACGATCCAAACACGAGCGCTTACTACTATTACGCCACTGGTAGTGATAGTGCACCGACGGCGGTAGCGAGCGGCACGACCGACAATACGGCAGTGTACGATCAGTTGTTCTTACAAGGCCCGGCGGATGTGACAAACGCCGGTGGCTTGAGTCCTTATGGCGTGATGGGCCTAGGTGGCAACGCTGATGAATTGGAAGAGAGTTCCTTCGACCTGGCTAATAGTAGCGGTTCTTCTGATCGGGTGTTCCGCGGCGGCGCCTGGTTCGACGACTCCAGCAGCCTGGCGTCGTACACTTACAGCCTCGACAACCCTAGCATCGAGTTCGACCACGTCGGTTTTCGTGTCGCAAGTCTGTCTTCATCCGCCCCACCAGCAGTGCCTGAGCCGAGCATGATGGTGATAGGGACATTGTTTGGTATAGGGGGGCTTATGGCTAAGAGGCGGATGAAGAAGTAACCCTTTTTCCTTTGGCTCTTTTATCCTTTTTCCTTTTTTTCTGCGCACCGCCCGTGGGCGGCGCGCGATTTTTTTTAACTAGCAAGAGACCAGGAGACTGCGCGTCGTCATGCATGGGATTTGGTTGGATATTTGAATCGCTGGACTTTTGACATCGGAAAGCAATGACACGTCTTAGCGACCCACCGGTAGTACTTGTGAAGTGGTACGATTTCACCAAGTGGGTGCTGGGCCACGTGGATAACTTTCCCAAAAACCAGCGGTTCGTATTCGGACAGCGATTGGCCGATGGAGTGCTTGGGATACTCGAACT